>NZ_CP110001.1:3957951-4315902 GCF_025947185.1 Flavobacterium sp. N2038 | reverse complement strand
ACGTATATTTATGTAACTGTAATTTACTTAATTTAATTGGTTTAAAAAGAAAATTTTGAAAAAGAATATTCTCTTCGTTGTTAATCCTATTTCTGGAGATCTCGATAAAAGTGATTTAATCGGAGCTGTGGAAGAGTTTGCGTCTGTAAATAATTTTGATTTAAAAGTATATGAAACTACCGGTGAAGATGATTTGCGGAAGATTCAGTTTTTGTACAATAAATATGCGCCGGAACGAATTATTGTTGCTGGTGGCGATGGAACCATAAAAATGGTCGCTGAAGCCGTGGAAGAATACGATGTAATTATTGGGATTTTGCCGGCAGGCTCTGCAAATGGACTTTCGGTTGATTTAAATTTGCCTGAAGATGTAGAAGCAAATCTTAGAATTGCTTTTCTGCATCATTATATTGAAATGGATATGATTTGTATCAACGGAAAAAAAAGTATTCATTTAAGCGATTTAGGGTTAAATGCTAATCTGGTTAAAAATTATGAGCAAAGCGATGTACGCGGTTTTTGGGGTTATGCATTACAGGCATTTACAACATTAACAGAATCTGAAGAGCCATTTGTTGCCACTATTTCGGCCAATAACAAAAATGTTGAGCATACAGCCAGAATGATTGTAATTGCAAATTCTCAGAAATATGGAACAGGAGTAGTTATCAATCCTAACGGAGCAATGAATGATGGTAAATTTGAATTGGTAATTCTAAAAAGTCTTGACTTATTGTTAATCGGAAAAATTATTACGGGCAATATGCCAATTGATTCTGATGATATTGTTATTATTTCGACAGACAAAGCAAGGATAACAACTGATTATCCGGTAAACTTTCAAATTGATGGGGAATATTGCGGAGCACAAACAGATCTTAGTATTTATATCCTGCATAAGCAAATGAAAATTGCGGTCCCTTAGTTTTACTTAAAAGGGTTTCGTTCCTGCCATTCCGTTTTGGGCTCCAGATAATTGAAAAATTTAGAAATATTATGATTAATAAGTGTATTGCTATGTGTGATTAAGCCGTACATTTTTACAGGTTTTGCGCCAACAGAGCTTTTAATTTCGAGTGCAGTTCTTGCAAAAACGATTTCCTTAAAACCTTGATTGATCGAATAAGCAATCATGTCGTAAAGCATGTTTAGATATAACATTTTTTCACGTTGAATACTCTCATTATAACCAAGAAAGTAGGTATCCATCACATCTCCATTTTTAATAAGTGTATTAAAGCCAATCAATTTTCCGTCTAGAAAATAACCATAGAACAGGAATTTATCTTTCATGACTTCTTTAAAAGTGCTAAAATGATTTCTGGCTAAAAAGAAAGTGTTAAAAGGAGCATTTTTAGCCACATGAAAATATAAATCATAAATAATATCCTCATATTTTAAAATGTCAGACAAAGACATTTTTTGTTTTTCGATTCCTTCTGATTTTTTACGTGCGCGCTTGTACTGATCCCGATATTTTTTAGAAAGAGCATCAATGTAGTCCTGCTCCGTTTTCCAGCTTTCATTGATGTCAAAAATCATATTTGGCTGTGTCGAAAAAGTATAATTGTTTTTAAATTCGGCCTGCAAAGGTTCTATTTCAGCTTTTGTGAAATCTTTTATACTGGTAATATGAACTTTCTTTCCACTGGCTTTTAAGTCCTTTTTTAGTTGATTAATGGCTTTGTGAAGTGTTTTGATAGCTTTTTGCTGATTTGTGTTTGTGTTAAAAACAAAAGCATTTTGCCCGGTAAGCATATTGTTTCCTACAAATAATACATGTGAAGCAAAATTCTTAAAGGCAAAATTTCGAACCGAAGTTTTTAAACATTTATCGCGTTCGCCAAAAGATTCTAATTTCTCAGCAAATAAAAATTGGGTTACAACAAGACCAACAAGTTTTTTGGTTTCAAATATTCCAATAAAATGACAAATCATATTTACAGGACAAGAGATTTCCAGAATTTGAAGATATTCTTTGGTTAAAAAAATATTTTCAGAACTTAGCGAGTTCCATTCTGAAGGAAGAGATGATGCGCTATTGTATATTTCGAAAGAATAAGTTGTATTCAAGAGTCTGAGCTAATTTTTTCAAAATTAGATAATAGTTTATAATAACTCACTTTCTTTAAGTTATTATTTAGAAAAACCCGTCTGAGTTTTAGTTCAAACGGGTTTTTGTATTTTGTTGTTTATGCATATGCGCAGATAATTCCGCCCATTAGCATAAGAGTCAGCATCCAGTAACCTGCATGGATGAATATATATTTCCAGGATTTTCTTTCGAATAAACCGTTGATTCCAACAATTGGTAAAGCAAAAAATAAACCAGACATAAAACCGTGAAGCGCTCCGTGTTTAAAAGTTCTGTACGCAGTTCCATAATCGGCCATAAATGCTGCAAACGATGGTTTTGCATTTGCTAACATTGGTGGTCCGCCAACCATTCCTACAGCTCCGGACTGGTGAATTGTTAAAGCCATTAATATTACAGTAATCATTAAAGAAAATACATACGTTAATCCGAAGATTTTTAGCATATTTCCTGTTTTTAATTGTTCAGGAGTAAAATTATTTTCTCTCATCCAGATTGTTCCAAACACTTTTGGATGATACCAAATAAAACCGGTTACTAATGTGGTAATAGCGGCTAATAATAGCGCGACGAAGTTAATTTCCATAATATGAGGTTTTTATAATTAGTTAATCAAATTTAGGCAAAAAACCAGCAACTTGTAATTTTTCTTTTAAGTAGGTTAAATCGTGTTAAAAATATATTTATTAACACTTTGTCGACATAATATGCATTATAGCTAAGAATTTCTTACTTTTGGGAGTAATAACAAATCCCAAATCTGTTATGAAAAGCGTTATCACATTTTTTTTAGTTTTTGCATTTTCCTGCAATTGTTTTGCTGATGCAGTTTCAGATAAAGAAAAAGAAGCTCTCATAAAATTATATTACACAACCAATGGTGCAAACTGGAAAATAAAATGGGATTTATCCCAATCAGTTTCAACCTGGTATGGTGTTCGTGCCGAAAATGGAAAAGTAGTTGCATTAAATTTGGCAGATAACAACCTGGAAGGGGAGTTACCAGCCACATTTTGCGATTTAGTGTATTTAATTGCAGTCGATTTGCATAAAAACAAACTGCAAGGGCAGTTGCCCGATACAATTTATAATCTTAAAGAGCTGGAAGTTCTGGATCTTTCTAATAATAAATTGTCAGGAAGTATTCCCGAAGGAATTTGCGAGTTGCCAAAGTTGAAAGATTTGCAGCTTTTTAAGAATAAAATATCAGGTCAGTTACCAACTGAAATAGGAAAACTAAAACGATTAGAAATTCTTTCATTGTTTAATAATGAAATAGAAGGTCAGCTGCCAATTTCGTTTTACAATATTACTACACTAAAGGTTTTGCTTTTAAACAGTAATAAATTATCAGGTAATCTGAGTAATGAAGTTGAGAATTTCAGGGCCTTGCAAAATTTTAGTTTGTTTGATAATAGTTTTGAAGGTGAGATTCCCGTAGAGCTTGAAAAATTACAGAATTTATCCGAGATGAATTTGTCTTATAATAGATTTAAAGGTTCAGTTTCAAAAAGCCTTACCATATTAGATTCGTTAAATATGACCATGTTTGACGAGAATGGAAATCCGTTTTTACTGGAGGTAAACGAAGAAAAAGAACCTGCAAATATTACCGTAAATTAATCGTGCTTATGAATGAATTTTACTCGTTGAAAAAAGTTGATTAAATATATTTAGTTAATTGTTTAAAAACCGCAATTCGTTGCGGTTTTTTTACGCCTAATTTGGAGGTATTGTTTAATTTTACAGAAAATATTTTAAGTGTAGTTTAATCACTTCTACTTTTTTTTTATAACTTTAAATTAGTATTCAATTGGAAAATTGAAGCCATTAGAAAATAGTCAAACCTTTTTAATAAAATAAGATCATGGTAATACAATATCAAGGTGAGCAACACGGAAAAGCAACCATATTTACATTACGAATTATTGGTAATAACTTGTCAAAAAGCAGTTCTAATTATCAAATAGACCTTTTGGTTGGAGATAAAAAAGTGCCAACTTTTACCACCGAAATACATCAAAGTCTTTCTAATTGCTTAAAAGAAATTTATTTGTTTATAAAGCATAATGGAATCAAGTTTAATGAAACCTCAGAGAATATTACGTCTCTTTATGTGCCTTATGACAGAGTTTTATTCAACTATAATAAATATGCCTTGTTTAGAGCTTAAGTGATAAGTTTAACCAAAAATAATAAAGACCGTCTTTTTTAGACGGTCTTTTTTTGTTTTGGAGCAGTTTTGAAATTATATCAAATAAAAAAAGCTCCAGATTTCTCTGAAGCTTTTGTCTTAGTAAGTAGTCCGTGGGGGAATCGAACCCCCCTTACCAGGATGAAAACCTGGCGTCCTAACCGATAGACGAACGGACCTGCTTTGCTATTGCGGGTGCAAAAGTGCAACTATTTTTGAGATGTACAAAGGATTTTGGAAAAAACTTTTTGTTTTTTTTTGATCGAAAATCATTTTATACAGTCAATATTTGCTGATCGCCTGAGTTAATGAAGTTGTATTTGTTTGATTAATAATTGGTTGTTTTGTGTGTGTGCGAAGAAAATGTTTGCTTTTTTAAGAGTAAAATAATTTTTAAAAATAATGATTAATTTTATTTTTGAAAGAATATTCTTCTTTGGTTTAAAATGAAATTTGAATTTAGTGAGTTACAAATTGAAGAAAAATGCACTTTTATTTTAACAGACGTATTTGACTGGATAAATACGTTCCTCTTTTTTTATTTATATCCGTATAAATTTGGCTAATCAATAATTAGAATCAAAAGTTTAATAACTAAAAGTAAAATGATGGAATTAGAACAAAGAGAAATAGCAAAGGATTTTGTAGAATTACTAAACAAAATAAATTACTTCAAAAAACTAGAACCAGATTCAAAAAATGATAACAAGTTTAAGTTGTCTCTAAAAATTGCTTCATATAGCGAATTAAATCTTACAATTGCCGCTTTGTTAAAAACAAGTATTTGTGTATTAAAAGATGATTCGTCTTCAACAGGGATAGATGTAATGCTTTTACTTGAAATGGCTTTGCAGATGCTTCCTAGCGATGAAATGGAATTGTTAGATGAAATTTATGGGAATATTGCTGAAATAGAAAAGAGTTCAAATGAGGATTAAGAGCTTTTTTGAAGAAGATAATCATTAAGAAGCTTTCTATAAGAAAATTAAATCTATGTTAAAAGAGCGGCTTTATTTCAATATTAATTTGAAATTTGTGAAATGTCTAATTAACAATGAGATAATATGGAAGGACAAATCATAGAACTGGAAAAAAAATACTGGCACGGAGTTGAAAATAATGATTATGACACGGTCAAAAATCTGACGTTGTTCCCTTGCATAGTTGCAGGAAAAAATGGTGTTCAGAGTATCAGCGAGACTGATTTCAAAAATATGTTCGACTCTGGGCAGACCAATAAAATAAAAGTGCTGAACATCTATGATGTAAAAGAAAAACTAATTGCCGAAAATACTGCCGTAATAGGATATCGTCTCGATTTTGAGATAGTAGATCACAGTCAAAAAGGACCTATAAAATGTGCTTGTACTTCTACCTGGGTTAAAGAAAATAACAAGTGGGCGTGTGTACTGCATACCGAAACAGAACTCGAAAAAAATCAGTAATCTGATCTATTTCAAAAGGTATACTTAAAAGTAAAAGTTCAGTATAAATAGCGTTATTTCTGACCGGCGTGGTCGTCACGCTCGTAAATGCAAGAATATAAAAGCTTCAGGGAAAATCTAAAAAAAAAGCCCCAGATTTCTCTGAAGCTTTTATCGTTGTAATCCTAACGGGACAATTCTTGAATCATTTTATTGATGATTAGAAAAATGAAATATTTGGTAAATGATTATTAAAAATAGTTTAACTACAGCTTTAGTTTGCAGAATCGTTATAATGCTTTATTTTTTTGGTTCATTTTTTACCTTTAATCTTTTTGCATTCTTTAGGCTATTATTAAGCATCCATTCAATCTGACCATTGACACTACGAAATTCATCATTAGCCCATTTTTCAATTGCTTTCATCGTTTCTGAATCTATTCTTAATGCAAATGACTTTTTTTCAGACATCTTTTTATTGATTTAAAGTACCGGTATTTATTACGGGTTTGGTTTCGCTATCGCCACAAAGTACTACCATTAAATTGCTTACCATTGTTGCTTTCTTATCTTCATCAAATTGTATAATTTCTTTATCTGCTAATAGGTTTAAGGCGCTTTCAACCATACCAACAGCACCTTCTACAATTTTATGACGTGCGGCAACAACAGCCGACGCTTGTTGTCGTCGTAACATCGAATGAGCAATTTCAGGAGCATAAGCTAAGTATCCAATTCTTGACTCTATTACTTCTATTCCTGCAATTTCTAATCGTTGTGTAACTTCGTGTTCAAGGGCCTTGTTAACATCATCAAAATTTGTACTTAATGTTACGGTTGCTCTCTCGTCTTCAAAATGGTCATATGGAAAAGAACCTGCAAGTTTTCTAACAGCCGAATCGGTTTGGATTCTAATGAATGTCTCATAATTATCAACTTCAAATGTAGACTTAAATGTATCCTTAACTTTCCAGACTAATATAACACTAATTAAAATTGGATTTCCCATTTTATCATTAACCTTAATTTTTTCGCTTTCAAAGTTTCTTGCACGCAAAGACAAACTCGTTTTATAATACAAAGGGTTTGTCCAAAATAAACCGCTTTCTTTAATACTTCCTCTGTAATCTCCAAAAAGTAATAGAACTTTTGAGCTGTTTGGGCCTATTACAATAAAACCCTTTGTTAAAAAAACAGATATTAGAAGTGAGATCGCAGCTAGTATTATGTTGCTTGAGATGAAGCCATAAAACGTTATCGCCAATGATAGTAATAGAATGGCAACAACCAAATAGCCATTGAAAGGTGTTAGAACTTTTTCTGTTTTCATAATTAATAATATTATAATGATATTAAATTGATATCATAAAGATATGTAATATTTTAATGCAAAAAACATTTTTTATGAAACTTATAAGTTTGAAAATAAGGAAAGTGTTGTAATTTGTGTTCGTAAAGAAAATCTAAAAATTACCTATGGCAAAAAGATTTTCAGATTTCTCTGAAGATCTTTTTTTTGTAACAGGAAGCATTCTGATAAAAATTTTAGAATTAAAAACTGAATTTGTATCTTGTTCTGCTAAAATTAATTATGCCCGGCATATGTATTTTAAAAATAGCTTCTTTCAAACGTTTTTCAATTCATTTTAATAGAAATCATCTAGATTATGAAAAAAACCTTAGCCCTCTTTATTACATTCTTAGCTTTTACAGCGTGCTCAAAACATCAGGAGAAAAAAAATGTTGCCATCACAGGAATAGATTCTACATTAACTCCTGGTAATGATTTTTTTAAATATGTAAATGGCAAATGGTACGATTCTGTATCAATACCGGCATCTCAAGCCGGAGTAGGTGCCTATATGTTTATGAATTTCCCACAACGAATGCGCTTGCAGCGAATATTAGACAGTATTTCGAAAAACGAGAATCCGGCAGGAAGTATAGCGCAAAAGGTAGGGGACTTTTATGCATCAGGAATGGATACAGTAACCATTGATAAACGTGGTTTTACGCCGATCAAACCTTTGCTGGCCAAAATTGAAGCCATTAGTGATTTACCGTCTTTAATGAACTTTGTAGTTAACGAAGTAAAAGTTGGTAACTCTTCTATTATAGCTTTTGGAGTGTCAACCGATGATAAAAACAGCAGTATGAATATTGCTCAACTTTATCAAACGGGTATCGGATTGCCGGACAGGGACTATTATTTCAAATCAGATTCATCGACTGTTGCTATACAGGAATCATACAAAAAATACCTTACTGCATTATTTCAGCAAACAGGCAGCAATGCGATAGAGGCTAAAAAGAATGCTAATTTGGTTTACGATATTGACAAACAAATCGCTGTTTCGCATAAAACAAAAGTTGAACTTCGAGATGTGCAGGCAAATTATAATAAAACGGCCGTGACAGATCTTGTAAAAAGACATCCAAATATAGACTGGACTACATTTTTAGAGAAATTAGGTGCTAAAACCGATTTTATTAATGTGAGTCAGCCTGCTTATTATGATGCCCTTAATAAGCTCTTAAAAACGATTCCTATTAATAATTGGAAAATTTACCTGAAAGCAAATTCTATAGAAAGATATGCCGATGATTTAAGTAAACCTTTTGTAGATGCCTCATTTGAATATACCAAAGTGCTTTCTGGTCAGGCGGTTCAAAAATCACGTGGCGAAAAAATGGCTAATGTTGTTGATAATTACCTGGGCGATGCACTAGGTGAATTGTATGTAAAGAAATATTTTCCTGAAGATGCCAAAAAACGGATGTTAACCCTCGTGAATAATTTACAAAAAGCATATGGCAAAAGAATTGATAAATTGGAATGGATGAGTCCAGTTACAAAACAAAAGGCCAAAGAAAAATTGTTTGCTATTACTAAGAAAATTGGATATCCGGATAAATGGAGAGATTATAGCAATGTACACATAGCCAGAAATACCTATTTTGAGAATATGATTTCGGCTTCTACTGCCGCATATCAATTTCAATTGGCAAAATTGGGTAAACCAGTCGATAAATCAGAGTGGTATACTACAGTTCCGACAGTTACAGCATATAATAATCCTACTGCAAATGAAATTGTTTTTCCTGCAGGTATTTTACAAGCCCCATATTTTGATAATAATGCAGATGATGCCCTAAATTATGGAGGTATCGGAATGGTTATAGGTCACGAGATAACCCATACGTTTGATGATCAGGGCGCTCAATATGACAAGGATGGAAACCTGAAAAACTGGTGGACAAAAGAGGATTATGCTCAGTTTAAGTCTAGAATCCAACAGGTTATTAATTTGTACAGTACCTATACGGTTTTAGATGATTTGCATATTAATGGTGCAATGACAGTTGGCGAAAATACAGCAGATATTGCCGGAATAGCAGTTGCTTATGATGCTTTTAAAATGACCGAACAAGGAAAAGGAAATACAAAAATCGACGGTTTTACTCCTGATCAACGTTTCTTTATTTCTATAGCCAAAATATGGAGAGTAAAAATGAAAGACGAATTCCTGCGTTTGTGGATTAACAATAACCCGCATTCTCCACCAAATTGGCGTGTAAATGGCCCTCTAATGAATACGACACCTTTTTACGATGCATTTAATGTAAAACAAGGAGATAAAATGTTTTTGCCGAAGAAAGACAGAATAACAATTTGGTAGTAATCTTGATAAATCTTCTCTGCTAGCGTGAGCGTCTCGCTTGTGGACATATTTTGCGTTCACGAGCGAGACGCTCGCGTTAGGGGGAATAAAACAACACATATAAATAAGTTAGCGATCAACCCATAATAACTAAAACGGATAATCAGAAACGAATAAAAAATCATGAAGAAAGAATTTCCAACTCTAAAAACCGAAAGACTTTTGCTGCGACAATTTGCAGATAGTGATCTTGAAAATGTTTTCAAAGGACTTTCACATCCGGAAGTTATTAAATATTATGGAGTGAGTTTTCAAACCTTAGAAGCAACTAAAGAACAAATGCTTTTTTTTGCTGACCTAGAAAAAAACGAGACAGGAATTTGGTTTGCTATTTGCTCGGCCGATAACAGAACATTCTACGGAGCGGGTGGATTAAATAATTTAAGTAAAGAACATAAAAAAGCAGAAATCGGTTTTTGGTTACTTTCAGATTTTTGGGGACATGGAATTATCAAAGAAGCAATACCGTTAATTTGTAATTATGGATTTAGCAATTTAGAACTTCACAGAATTGAAGGATTTGTGGAGTCGGAAAATAAGAATTGTAAAAGCGTAATGGCTAAACTTGACTTTCAATACGAAGGAACTATGAAAGACTGTGAAATTAAAGATGGTAAGTCTATAAGTCTTGATATTTATGCTAAAATAAAAGATAATTTAATAAAGCCTGAGTAAGAAATCAAGTAACAAAAAAGCTTAAGATTTCTTTGAAGCTTTGTTTTAGTGGCAGGACGCTTTCAAATATCTAACTATATTTTTGATTATTATTATAGTGCATTTGTGTCTTACATTTATAAAAAAAAGAAATTTTAGTTCTTCGGTGTCCGTTTGACGGTTCCTATTTTTTCTTTTTGTAAATTTTTTATATCACGATACAGAATCAAAATTTCGGCATAACTCCAATAAAAAGAAGTGTTTATGTTGTATTTTAAGTTTAATTCATCGATGAATTGTAAATAATGTATCTCTGGAGCTCTGCCTCTTTTCTGCGTTACTATATCAACTTGGGTGTTTTTAATATCTAGAGTTTCTTGCCATTTAGTATTACAGTAGTATCCTGTAAGTATTATCGCATTATGATTGATTTGAACTTCGTTGATGAAAAAAATAGCTTCTTTAAATACTATTGTAATTCTATATAAAGCAAGGAAAAAGAAAAAGCAGGATATAAAAAAGACTGTACACAATGAGCTATCAATATGTATTGAACCATCGATATTTGTGCTTTTTAGTATTTCATTACCTATTAGGCAGGCCATTACTATAGTGAGAATTAGTAAACCAGAAAAAACAAAGAGTATAAAAAAATCTAGTCGTTCTATAAATTGTTCATATTTTACCTTTGAATCTTTATTGGCCATAATTTGTATCGTTGTATTGTATGAGCATCATTTTCAGTATATTTTTTTGATTCGAAATACTTTTCTAAATTCTTCGAATAGTTTTTTATGGAAAGCTTTGCGAATTTCTCTGACTTCGCACCCGCAATCTAAAATCAAACATTGTTTTTGAAAATCTTATATAAACAAAAAAGCTCCAGATTTCTCTGAAGCTTTTTGTTATAGCAGCGGGTATCTCTGTTTGAATTAATATATCTTTTATAAATGATTATTTATTGATTAGTTTTTCAAGCCTTGCCATCATTTCATCTTTCTCTTTCAACATACGCTCGTATAACGCGATTTTTTCTTCGTGAAGTTTGATTAATTTATCGATTGGATCATTATTGAAAGTTGGATTATAATTAATTAAGCCTTGAGTATCATGAAAAGTATTTGAAATAATATTAATCGCCTGTTCCTCATCAAAATTCTGAAAAGCTTCAACAGGAATTTTCAATACAGTAGAGATCTGTTTCAGTAGATTATCTTCAATTACATCTTTCTGCTCCAGCATAGAAATTTTCTTTTGGGTCCAATCTTCTCCCAGATCATAAGCCAGTGCTTCTTGCTTTATGTTAAGCATTTCTCTGAAACGTTTTACGTTTCTTCCCTGATGTATTTTCTGTTCCATAAATAAGGTTTAATTTTCTGAAGTTCAAAGATAAAGCCATTCAGACTAAAAATTTTGACTTTCAAAGATAAAAAATATATATTTGAAAATAATAGTGTATGAAATTTATCACACATATCTGCCAAAATTTGGATGACTTTGTATGGTTTTGTCACACATATAAATAAGTTGATGGCAATTTTGCGAGACATCTCACCGATATTAATTAACCAGAAATAAAAAATGAAATTAACAATTACAATTGGACTTCTTTTAATTGGACATCTTACATTTGGACAAGACAGAATTCAAAAAATTGACAGTTTACTCAATTCTCTTTATTCACAAGAAAAAATCAATGGAAATGTTCTAATTGCAGAAAAAGGGAAAGTTATTTATAGCCGTAGTTTTGGACTTGCAAACGAAACAACAAAAGAAAAATTGAACGAAAATTCGATTTTTGAATTGGCATCTTGTTCAAAGCAGTTCACAGCTATGGGGATAATGATACTTAAAGAAAAAGGGAAGTTGAATTTGGACGATGACATCAAAAAATACTTACCCGAACTTTCTTTTTATAAAGGTGTAACTGTAAGAAACTTATTGAATCATACCGGAGGTCTACCAGACTATATGCAGCTTATGGATAGTTTATTTGACAAATCTAAAATTGCCACTAACAAAGACATAATTGATATATTTAGTAAACATCAGCCAAAAATAGTATTTGAGCCAAACACTAAATGGGAATATAGCAATACCGGCTATGCACTATTGGCTTCAATAATTGAGAAAGCATCGGGTATGACATACGCTGATTATCTAAACACAGCTATTTTTCAACCGTTGAAAATGAAAAATACCTTTGTGTACACTCGTAGATTATCGCCAAAGAAAATTGACAATTATGCTTTTGGTTATGTTTACTCCGATAGTTTGAAAAAATATGTTTTGCCAGACGAATTGAAAGAAACGAAAATGGTTATTTGGCTTGATGGTATTGTTGGAGACGGAACAGTTAATTCAACTGTAAACGATTTATTGATTTGGGATAGAGCATTGTACACCGATAAATTACTCACAAAAGAGGATATGAAAACAGTTTTTGAAGTAGCAACTTTGAAAGACGGAGCTAGAAGGAATTATGGTTTTGGTTGGGGAATTGAAGACAATGCTGATTTTGGAAAAATTGTAAACCATGATGGGGGCTGGCCAGGTTATGTAACTTTTATCGATAGGCATATTACAAATGATAAAACAATAATAATACTTCAAAATCACAGCAACGTTTCAATTCCTTCTAAAGCAATTAGAAATATTCTATATAATAAACCATTGCCTGTGCAAAAAGTCAGAAAAGAAATTAGTATTACTACTGAAGAACTTCAAAAGTTTGTTGGGACTTATGAAGTTGAAAAAGATTATGAAATCAAAATTTCATTAGATAAAGACCAACTATTTTCACAATTAACAGGACAAAATGCGTTCCAAATATTTGCAGAAAGTGAAATGTTATTTTTCTATAAAGTAGTAGATGCACAAATTCAGTTTGAAAAGAACGAAAAAGGAGAAATTTCAAATTTGTTTTTATTACAGAATGGAAAAAAGATAGAAGCAAAACGGACGAAATAAAAACTGCCACATGCTGGTGCGAGCGTCTCGCTCGTGAACACAACGATTCAATTTTAAACAAAAGTTTAGAAAACAAAAAAAGCTTCAGATTTCTCTGAAGCTTTTTGTCTTAGTAGCGGGAAGCATTCAAATATCTAACCAGTTTTTTGAGGGTTATTATGAAATTGTGTGTTGATTATTTATCTTAACTTTGGCTATATAGGACAAAACAAGTTATAAGTAATTTAAATCGACTACTATGAATTCAGAACCTTATCTTGCATTAAATGCTTGGCTTCAGAAGGCAGATCAAAACTATATGGAAGGAAGACTTTTGTGGTTAAACGACTTTATAGATGGTGCCTGTAATCTACTTTGGTTATCTGCTGAACAAATTATTAAAATACTTTTACTCCAAAAAGACATTAGCATTCTTTCGAATGTTTCAGGGGATTTAGATGATCTACATAATAAAATAGACACTAAGGGTAAGAAATTAGGGCATGATGTTCACAAATTAATAGCAAATGTAAAATCTCAATATCCAGACCTGGATTTAACAACTTATGAATCAATGCTAATTAAACTACAGGAATACTTTTACAGAAGATATGTGATAAACACTGGAAGTGTCATTTCATTAAATATGCTTGACGAAATAGATGAGTTTTACTTTATAGTTCGAGGAAAAATTGACGCTGAAATTGGACTGGGAACGATTGATGAGATATTTATTCAAAGAAAGCATAATTGGGCACATCCTATATCTTCATTTGAGTGCGCTTACCATAAAAATAAACATTTCAAAACTAGACCACATTCGCCAATTAATTATATGACCTCATTGGGTGAAAGAATCACTGAAAATGGCCAATGATATTGCTAAAAAACAAAAAAAGCTTCAGATTTCTCTGAAGCTTTACTTAGTAGCCCTAACGGGACAATTCTCGAATCATTTTACGGATGATTTAAAAATTTTAAATCATCTGCAAACATAATATCTCTTTAAGTATTAATTTTAATATTATTAAGAATAGCCTCCTTTTTTTTAAATAAAACATTTAAAAAAATCGTAAAACACTAATAATAAGAAAACTATAATTAATAAGAAATGACTGAATTTTATTTTCTTCAATAAATACTTAATTACTTATTGTCTTATTTTGATATGTAAGAAAAAGATGTATCTTTAAAATCAGAATTAATCTTGGTTTTTAGTATGATTATTGGTGAAATTTTAGACGAATTAGGAGAGGTTAAACATAAGACCTACAAAATACAAGATGGTGATACGCCTCAATCGGTTGCCAATAAACTTGAAATAGAATTAGATGATCTGAGAAGGTATCACAACTTTAATTGCAAAGAAGATCGTGATGTAATAAATGCTTATTTACCTAATCATCTCAAATTTATTCTTCTAAAACCTGTAAAATTTAAAGCAAACGGAGAACTTCAGGACGAGCCTCTGGAGTATATTCGTTTTAGCACTAAGTCCTATCAATTACCTTTTAATCCTTCTGGTAAAAATAGCTATTTAGGAGTTTACACTATTGAAAACGGGGATATCAAACAATCTGTAAAAGAAGAAATCAGTGTAAAATGGTTAGCTACTGATGTAAACAAATATTCTTTCTTTGAAATAAACAGAATTTCTAAAGTTTATATTGATGAAAAGGAAGCAGACACTATTGCTGATGAAATAGCAGAAAAAACAAGTAGTGTTTTTTATCCTCTTCAAATTGTTGTCAATGAAAAAGGAAAATGGATTGATATCCACAATTATGATGCTATTGAAGATCGCTGGTATAAAACAAAACCTAAAATTTTAGAAGAATATAAAGGAGAGGAAATTGAGGAATGTTTAGCTCGTTTCGAACAAAGAATAGAAGATAAAGATGCTTTTTTAGAATTATTTAATTTCAACTGGTTCTTAAGAGCCTTTTTTAATGGGCTAAATATTGAATATAAAGACCAATTAGTTCTTGAAAAAAATATTTATTTTCCAATTAATAATACTTTAGGAGAAACTCGATTTTCGGTACAACAAGAAATTTTACCAACACTAGACAAATACAATCTGGTAAATATAACCCAGAAAGGAATTCTTAGTGATCCCAGGACAAAACTAGACTTTGAAAATGATACTGATTTTCCTTATGATACTTTGTTAGAAGATAATCCTGAAAGAGCACAAGGACAATATAATTCCTGTTATTTTTTAAATCCTCGCACATATCTAGTAGAGTGTTTATTTTTAGAATGCAGTATTGACCTTGCTATTCCAGTAAGAACAACAATTACGATTTCCAATCTCGAAGATAAGGAGGATTTAAAACCCAAACCCAGAGTCTCTCTTTATGCGGGAGAGACAGAGAAACCTGAGCGTTTTTTAGACACAGTCGCAGATATTTTTAAAATAAAATAGCATATTTTATTATGAGTGAAAAACATATTGTAGTGCAGGGTGCTACGTGTAAGTGTAAATTTAGTGTGGAGCCCAAAACAGATATACTTAAAGTAAAAACCCAAACAAAGCATTACGCTAATGATAAAGAAAGTAAAGATAAATTAATAGCAACCGATAAAGAGATTGGGCAGACTTTGGAGAAAAATACTTTTGGTAAATGCAAAAAGCAACCCAACGGAAGTGGAGATTATCTGCCATGTCAGGCAACAATTACAAAATGGAGTGGCTTTTATGAAAAAGTAACCCTGTCTAATCAAGGAAAATTATTACTTGAAGACAGTAAAGCTACCTGTCCAATGGGCGGACCTGATTGTATAGAAATAGATAAACATGGACAAGTTATTGAACCAAGTCAACAGAATTTCAAGAATTCAAATTCTGATGTACAGAATCAAATCAATCCATTGTTGGATTTAAAAGGGATGACTAATCCAAAACTGAAACATTTAGACATTGAAAGTATTTAAATAGTTTGTTATTATAAAGAAAAACATGGAAAAAGGTATTGAAAGAATAAAGTGGACTGGTGAGGGACAAGTTGCCGCAAATCACTCCATTCCTAATGTGAAAATTACTATAAAAGCAGACCAATTTGTATATTTTCAAGTAAGTGAATGGGCTGATGATACTACAAAAGAAGAAAAAGAAAAGAATATTTATTGGAATCTTCTAACAAACAAACCTCGTAAGAGTTTACTTGAAAGTACTCGAAAAGCAAATCAGAAATATGGAATAAAGCTACCCAAAAAGCTTTGTGGTCCATATGCCTATTATTTAGAAGCAAGTATTTCAGGTTTAAAATATTCCCAAAAAGCAGGATTGGTTGTAGGGGGATGGTGCGAATCAAAAATTATCAAGAGTAAATGGAGTACCAGTATTGATGGTCCTGATGTTCGTAATTCAAAAGTTTTCTCCTATGGAGAAACTATTTATTTAAACGTGGAAACGGAAGGACTTAACGGACACAAAAATCTGATTGTTGATATTTATCGAAATAACGCAGAAGGAGAACTCATAAATGTATACACTAGTGTAGATGTAAATGACGGAGAAATAAATATTGCAATCACAGATACTTTTACATGGTTTGGTAAAATAAAGGGAATTAAAGATGTCGAACAATTTTATATAAAAGTCAAAAACCCAATAACAAAAAAATACATTCCCAATAGTAATAACGAGACTATACATGCACGTTTTCTCAAGATAAAAAAGAAAATTGAGCCGAGTTTTCCTAAGCCGCCAACAAATGTTACTGCTTTTAAAGTTGGTGAGCAGGAAAAATACATGAAAAATGCCGGGCATTGCAACTTTAAAAAAATCATTCTATACGAAGATAACGAACCTGTATCCATTTTTGATGAAGGAAAATTTAGCCAACAAGTTTCGGGTAAAGATCGATTTATTACAGTAAAGAAAATTCATTATGATTTTGATAAATTCAATATTCGACCAGATGCAAAAAAAACCATTGATGAGATAACAAAATTTTTATTAGCATCACCTTATTTGCCGGTAGAAATAGGATCTCATACAGATTGTAGAGGGACAGATGAGTATAACGATAAACTTTCACATAAAAGAGCGCAGACAATTGTAGATTCGCTTGTTAAAAGTGGAATTGATGCAGGAAGAATTTCAGCAAAAGGATATGGTAAATCAAGACTCTTACACCTTGGCGAAAATATACCAGATACTTTGCACGAACAGAATCGCAGGACAACATTATTATTTAAAGTTTATGGTAACAATGCCAATCCTATAAATATTGATATAATTGCACCAAGTTATAGTTATAATCCACGAAAAAAAGTAAAACTAAAAATACCCGATCAGCAGTTTAAGGCTTGTTTTAAAGAAGGAAAAAATAAACATAGTCTTGACAAAAATGTAATCGAAAATACGCAGTATTCATTAAATAAAACAACACCTTACAACGGTGATACAATTGAGCACCCTGTTTTTTCAATTATCAATGCTGATTTTAAAAATCATTATGTAAAATATTTGCGTAAGTTTTTATTTCCCAAAGAAACGATTAACTACGGTGATATAACAAACGATTATTATTTTTATATCAATTCCTGCGCCTACTATTCGGACAAGACCAAACCTACAATACACATCAAAACCTATCCTGATGTAGTTTGGATGGGACATTTTCAGTTTAACTATCAAGATAAAAGCCCTTTTTATTTTCATCAAAAAGAGCTTTCTCTAAAAAGAGGTATCAAACAGGAAATTAAAGAGCTAACAGAATCTGTGTTTGGTAGTTTAATGGTGCTCATTCCTGGCGGGTGGGTTACCAGAGATGTACTTTTTCCCTATGTAGAAAAACAGGCTGAATTTTACGATGTAGGATTGCATGCCATTTACGACAGAACTCTCGAAAAAAAGGAAGAAGCTCTAAGCTTAAAAGGTACAGAAGTAGATTTTATAAAAGAAGATAATACTACCCGATATATCGCTGCATTTGTAGTTTATGAGTTGGTAGCGATAGGTATTATCATAGATTTATTGATGATATATTTAACCAGAGGCAAAAACTTAGAAGGAAGATTGGCTAAGATTGCAAGCAAAGTAAAAAAGGTCTCTAAATATTTAAATGATTCGGGAGCTGAGTTAGTACCTCCGTCTATTGCAATAAATACGGGTATGTATTATAAAACGCAATTAGACAACAGATTGGCATTAATTTTTGAAGCTAACATAAAAGCTGATCCATTGGTAGCGATAAATTTTGAGAAAAAATTTGATTTAAAAGATCTCATTAAACAAAAACTAACTCATAAAGATAATCAGAAAAAACAAGGAGAAATAAATGCCTTTTTAAAAACTATAAAAACAAATCTAACGGCAACTTTAAGTATAGTAGGTGAAATTGCAATTAACCATAGGATACAATATAACCTACTAACTAATACCCATACTGTTACTGATAAGATAGCAAATCTAGTACAAACCCAGACGGTTACCTACAGTGAAAAAATAAAAGGTAAAATGTTTTTAGAGGGTGATGTATCCAAAAAATTCTTTAAGTTTTATCCAATACAAGTAGACGCAAATATCAAACTAGACCTTAACTGTGAAGCTGTTGTCAAAACTGAATACGGTTATGATCAAAAAGGAGGAAAAGGGTTATTCATGGAAAAAAAATTAATCTTTTCAGGACTCAAAGGTGCTTTTACTGGGAATGTGAAAGTGAGAGCTCAAGATGAAGAATTACTTGATTATTCTCCAAACGAAGGAAAACCAATACCCTTTACCTTATTCGATGGTGACACGTATAATTTGGGTAGAATATATTTTTTTAATACTGCAACACAAAAATAAATATTTATGAAAAATGCAATTTTCATTTTAACAGCACTTTTAATTTTTCCCTCTTGCAAACAACAGAACAATTCAAATAATAGTAAAATGAGCGATTTAACGAGTAAAAATTATGTAGAAAGAATGCTTAATAACATAAAGCATTTTAATTATGAACCTATGTATTATTTAACTTTCAGGCAAAACTCTTGTTTTTCAGAAATATTGGTAAATGATATTCCCGTAAATAAAAATTTTAAAGAACAATCTGACGAAGGAACTTTAGATATAAATAATTATATTTTTAAAAGTGGCATTCAAAAAGTAACTTTTAGGTTATATCCCGCAGGAAAAGTTGGTAATTTTGATCTTTCAAAATTTGTTTCTGATACCGAAATGAATATCGAAATAACAGAATCTGACAATGATAAGAAAGAGCAAGAAGGAAAAAAAACAATGTCTTATACAACACCTATCACCACAACAATAAACCCATATGGTTATTCTATAAGCAAATTTGAAGCAACTGGAAAAACATACTATGAAGCAAGTTTTACGTTTAACGCTACTGTACCTTATCAATTTGATAGTTTAAGCAAAGGAATGGACTTGAGAAAACAGGACCCACATACACTTGAGAAAAAAGTAATTGCTTTTTATAAAAATCAATGGGAAATTATAAATAGTAAAAAGGTTGATGACTTTTTTTCTTTTTTGGAATTGAAGGAAAAAGAATGTTCACAAAGCGTGTATGATACTAGAGTTGATTTAGAAGAAAATTTACAAGCCTATCTTGACCCTTTTACAATAGAAAATTTTAAACTGGAACCATTAGAGAACTATAAAATGGTATTTTATGGAGATGGCAGAATTGTTTGTTTAGAACTTACAAGTCTTGACGGAAAGTTAAGAGGAAAGTCAGCTTTATGGGGTAAATTTGAGAGAGAAGGATTGAGAGCTAAATTTAGAAAATATTATCTATATATTCCTGATAATGAGAGTGAATTGAAAATATTGAGATAAATTGTGGAAATGATAAAAAAAACACTAAAGAATCTATTTTTATTCGTATTAACAATCTCTTTGTCATCTTGTGGTCAAGAAAAGAAAAGCGAAAATAGTATAGAAAGACATTTCAATGTTTTTCATGATGATGATTATAATTATGGCATTACTGATGAAAAAGGGGATACAATTATACCTGCACAACGCTTTGATTTAGCAAAAAGAGCAAATTATTACTATATGGAAAAAATAGAATCCAATGGTGAAATTGTTTTAAATTGGTTAGATGTAAAAAATAGGAGACTCGTACCATTGAGAAATTTTTCTGACTTTCATTCTTCAATAAATAATGAAACGGATGTTTTTTACAATAAAGAATACAAACTAGCAGTATTCAAAAATAGAGAAGAAATGATTCTGCCATTTCAATATGGAAGTTTTGACAAATTAGGGAAATATTTTTTAGCTCATAAATTTGATTTCAAAAGTGTGGAAGTTTTTGATGAGAATTTAAAAAAAATATCTAATCAAGGTATTGAAGACTATATCTTGCTTTCAAACAAGAAATTAATTACTGTTGAAAAGAACTATAAATGGGGAATAATAAATGACAAACTAGAATTAATTGTTCCATTTATATATGATTATGCAATATCAGAACTTCCTAACAGCGAAAATTTATTTATAGTTATTACCCAACCAGATAATGTACAGTTTTATGGTTTAATGAATGACAAAGGAGAAATTGTACAGCCTTTAGATTTTTCTTATATTGATGATGTGGAAAGTGAAAATTTAATAAGGATTTGCAAAAATAACAAATGGGGTTTTATAAACACTCAAGGAAATATATTAATTTATCCAAAATATGATGGGGTAACCAATTTTGTAAATAATCATGCGATAATTAGAGTAAATGATAAAGTAGGTTATATAAATGCTCAGGGAAATATAATTGCCCAACCAAAATTTGCAAAATGTAATGAATTCAATTCAGGTTATGCATTTGTAATCATTGATGATTTTAATTATGGGTTAATTGATACACAAGGAAATTTTGTAATGAAAGGTAAAAAAAATAGCAATTCTTGGGTAGGTGATAAATTGAACGATAAAGATAAAAGATATTTCATAATGAATAAAACATATAACTATAAAGGTGATTTGATAAATGATAAAGTTATCTACAAATAATTATATTTGAGTCTGGAAATGCGGCCTATTGAAAATTATAAAATGGTGTTTTTGACGATGGAAAATTAGTTACACTAATGCAATCAACTACTGACAATAGATTAAGAGGAAATAGTTCTCTTTGAGCCAAAGTAAATCACGATGGCGGTTTAAGACCTCTATTTTTGAATAGTTGTTTTTTATATATCTAAAGGAAAAACAGAATTTGAAATTTATTAAAAATGAATGCATTAAAATGGATATTCTGTGTTTTACTAATTATTTTCTGGTAATGTATCAGATGTGTGGGTGGTTAATTATTAGATGAAAAAAACAGATTATCAATTATTTATATTAATATCACATACAAATTAAGACAACCTTCGGGTTGTTTTTTTTACTTTATATTGTCTTAAAACGAAAAAATGAGCCCAAATCTGACTAGGTGTACCCGATTGCTCCGATATGTAGACAACGATAGCGTAGATTTGCAATCTGTGCCCGCAAAGAGAATCAGAAAGATAAAAACAAAAAAAGCTTCAGATTTCTCTGAAGCTTTTTGTCTTAGTAGCGGGAACAGGACTCGAACCTGTGTCCGCCGCGGCGGATATGAGTCCGACAAGCTGTTAAAATTTTGAATAAAAAAAAACACCAGCTTTTTCAAGTGGTGTTTTTCTTAGTAGCGGGAACAGGACTCGAACCTGTGTCCGCGGCGGCGGATATGAGCCCGACGAGCTGTTAAAATTTTGAATAAAAAAAACACGAGCTTTTTCAAGTGGTGTTTTTCTTAGTAGCGGGAACAGGACTCGAACCTGTGTCCGCCGCGGCGGATATGAGCCCGACGAGCTGTTAAAATTTTGAATAAAAAAAACACGAGCTTTTTCAAGTGGTGTTTTTCTTAGTAGCGGGAACAGGACTCGAACCTGTGTCCGCGGCGGCGGATATGAGCCCGACGAGCTGTTAAAATTTTGAATAAAAAAACACCAGCTTTTTCAAGTGGTGTTTTTCTTAGTAGCGGGAACAGGACTCGAACCTGTGTCCGCGGCGGCGGATATGAGCCCGACGAGCTGTTAAAATTTTGAATAAAAAAAAACACCAGCTTTTTCAAGTGGTGTTTTTCTTAGTAGCGGGAACAGGACTCGAACCTGTGTCCGCGGCGGCGGATATGAGCCCGACGAGCTGTTAAAATTTTGAATAAAAAAAAAACACCAGCTTTTTCAAGTGGTGTTTTTCTTAGTAGCGGGAACAGGACTCGAACCTGTGTCCGCCGCGGCGGATATGAGCCCGACTAGCTGTTAAAATTTTGAATAAAAAAAAACACCATCTTTTTCAAGTGGTGTTTTTCTTTAGTAGCGGGAACAGGACTCGAACCTGTGTCCGCCGCGGCGGATATGAGCCCGACTAGCTGTTAAAATTTTGAATAAAAAAAAACACCATCTTTTTCAAGTGGTGTTTTTCTTTAGTAGCGGGAACAGGACTCGAACCTGTGACCTTCGGGTTATGAGCCCGACGAGCTGCCTACTGCTCTATCCCGCGATGTTTAGGGTGCAAAGATACGCCGATTTTCGAGAAATCCAACGAAAACTTTAAAAAATGTTTTATTTTCTGTATTAACTTGATATGACTACCTTTGCAGAATAAATAAAACAAAAATGTCACATAAAGCAGGTTTCGTAAACATCATCGGAAATCCAAATGTTGGAAAATCAACATTAATGAACGCTTTCGTTGGAGAGCGATTGTCGATCATTACATCAAAAGCACAAACTACACGTCATAGAATTTTAGGAATTGTAAACGGAGAAGACTTTCAGTTAGTTTTGTCGGATACTCCCGGAATCATCAAACCAGCATATGAAATGCAGGAATCGATGATGAACTTCGTAAAATCGGCTTTTGAAGATGCAGACATTTTAGTTTATATGGTCGAAATAGGGGAGCAGGATCTTAAAGATGAAGCTTTCTTTAATAAAATCATTCACGCTAAAATTCCGGTTTTATTGCTTTTAAATAAAATAGACAATTCAAACCAGGAACAATTAGAAACTCAGGTGGCTTTCTGGAAAGAAAAAGTGCCAAATGCAGAAATCTTCCCAATCTCTGCTTTGCAGAATTTCAATGTACCGGAAGTTTTTGGCAGAATCATCGAGTTACTTCCAGAATCACCACCTTATTACCCTAAAGACCAATTAACAGATAAACCAGAACGTTTCTTTGTTAACGAAACAATCCGTGAGAAAATCTTATTGAATTACGCGAAAGAGATTCCATACGCAGTAGAAATCGTAACAGAAGAATTTCTTGAAGACGAAAAGATTATCAGGATCCGTTCGGTAATTATGGTAGAACGCGATACTCAAAAAGGAATCATTATTGGACACAAAGGTGCTGCTTTGAAGAAAGTTGGAACCGATGCCCGTGCTGATTTGGAGAAATTCTTCGGAAAACAAATTCACATTGAACTTTACGTAAAAGTGAATAAAAACTGGAGAAGTAATGCCAATATGTTGAAACGTTTTGGGTATAACCAGTAAGGGTTTAATCGGTTAATTGTTTAATCGTTGATTTGTTTAAAGTTTCTTATTGTTTAATGTTTATTGTGTGATATGAAACGTTTAGTGTAAAACTCAAAACTGATACTGAAAACTGAAGCCCTAGCCCTGATAGAAGTGGAAATCCTTTTGTGACGCTTCTTTAGCGAAACAAAAGATTGAAACGAATAGCAGGAATAGCTCCTGAAAAATAGCCTGAAATAACAGGAAAAACAATAAAAATCTTAGGTATTTAGTCCCGATAGCTATCGGGATAGTGACTTAGCCACTTTTTTAACTACCTTTGCAAAAAATTTAAATAAGGCATTTTGTATTTATAATTTATTGTGATTTAGTCAAAAGCGAAATCTGAAATTGTAAATCCGGAATCTAAAATTCAAAAAAATGAATAACATTGTTGCGATAGTAGGAAGACCTAATGTAGGGAAATCAACCCTTTTTAATAGGCTGATACAAAGAAGAGAAGCTATTGTAGATTCTGTATCTGGGGTTACCCGTGATAGAAACTATGGTAAAAGCGAGTGGAACGGAAAAGAGTTTTCTGTCATTGATACAGGTGGATACGTTCGAGGGTCTGATGACGTATTTGAAGGTGAAATCCGTAAACAAGTAGAGCTTGCTATCGACGAAGCCGATGTTATTATTTTTGTTGTTGATGTAGAAGAAGGTATTACACCAATGGATGAAACGGTTGCTAAATTGTTGCGTAAAGTAACAAAACCGGTTTTGTTGGCTGTAAATAAGGTTGATAACGCAATGCGTGAGAAAGATGCGATTGAGTTTTATAATCTTGGTTTAGGGGATTATTATACTTTTGCAAGTATCTCGGGAAGCGGAACAGGAGATTTGTTAGATGCTTTAATTGATGCATTTCCTGAGAAACCAGAAGTTGAGGTAAAAGAAGATTTACCTCGTTTTGCTGTTGTTGGTCGTCCGAATGCTGGAAAATCAAGTTTTATCAATGCTTTGATTGGTCAGGATCGCTATATTGTAACTGATATCGCGGGAACAACGCGTGATGCAATCGATACAAAATTTGACCGTTTTGGTTTTGAATTTAATTTGGTAGATACCGCAGGTATTCGTCGTAAAGCAAAAGTTAAAGAAGATTTAGAATTTTATTCTGTAATGCGTTCGGTTAGAGCAATTGAGCATGCAGATATTTGTATATTGGTAATTGACGCAACCCGAGGATTTGAAGGTCAGGATCAGAGTATTTTCTGGCTGGCAGAGAAAAACCGTAAAGGTGTTGTAATCCTGGTAAACAAATGGGATTTGGTAGAAAAAGACACGATGTCTTCTCGTGATTACGAAGAGAAAATCAAAAAAGAATTAATGCCATTTACAGATGTGCCAATTTTATTCGTTTCGGCTTTAACAAAACAACGTTTATTGAAAGCACTAGAAGCTACAGTTCAGGTTTTTGAAAGCAGAAAACAAAGAATTGCTACTTCAAAATTCAATGAATATATGTTGAAGGTAATCGAAGCTTATCCGCCACCGGCAACAAAAGGGAAATATGTAAAAATTAAATATTGTATGCAGTTGCCAACTCAAACGCCTCAGTTTGTGTTTTTTGCTAATATGCCACAATATGTAAAAGAACCATATAAAAGATATCTTGAAAATAAAATTAGAGAAAACTGGGACTTCTCCGGAGTACCAATCGATATTTATATTAGAGAGAAATAAAACTAAGATCCCCGCTAAGTCGGGGATTTTTTTTGGCTTTGTACTAAATATTTTTTAATATTTGACTTACAATTAAACCTTTGACTTTTTTATTGGTCTAATATTTTCTAACCAACCTTTTTTTATGACCAAATATTTCTCGTTTTTACTGTTTTTTCTTTTTTGCTTTGCAGCAAATGCTCAAAATGATATTGTTATTAAGGGAACTGTTATTGATATTAATACACAATTGCCACTTGAAATGGCAACGGTTTATTTTACAACTGTAAAAGATTCTGCTGTAATAGAATATGCAACGACAGATAAAAACGGAACCTTCAGAATTAATACCAAAAAGATTGAAAAGCCTGTTTTTCTAAAAATCAACTATATGGGTTACCAGCCCTTGGTTGAGGAAAATAAAGAGATTCTGGAAAGCAAGGATTTTGGAAAACTCTATATGCTCGAAAATGTAAATGCATTAGAAAATGTAGTTATAAAAACCGAAGTGGCTCCAATTACAGTTAAAAAAGATACATTAGAATTTAATGCTTCGGCTTATAAAGTCCGTCCTGATGCCAATGTAGAGGCTTTGTTAAAACAATTACCGGGAGTAGATGTTGATAACGACGGAAAAGTAACTGTAAATGGGAGGGAAGTGACGCAGTTTTTGGTAAATGGGAAAGCATTTTTTGATAAAGACGGCGCTTTGTTGCTGAAAAATCTTCCTGCCGATATTATAAAAAAAGTTCAGGTTTCTGATTTTAAAACCAAAAAAGAGGAACTGGCAAAACAAGAATCCAGTTCAGACAATTCGACTATAAACCTTACGATCGACGAAAAGAAGAATAAAGGGTTCTTTGGTAAAATGCTTGGTGGTTACGGTTCTGATGATCGCTACGAAAGCAGTCTGATGATGAATTTCTTTAATAACAATCAAAAAATTAGTGTTTTGGCTTCTTCAAATAACATCAATTCGACCGGTTTTTCTATGGATGATGTTTTTGATAATATGGGCGGAGGAAGAAATAACAATACTAACCGTGATATTTCTACTAGCGGTAAAGGTATTACACAATCTAATTTGGCTGGAATTAATTATTCTGATGAATGGTTTAAAGATTTTTCTGCGTCCGGGAGTTATAATTTTTCGAACACTATAACTAATAACGACAGTAAAGCAGATCAGTTAAGTTTTTTACCAACGGGTAATATCCTGACATCATCTGATTCTAAAACAAGAAATGAGAATACAGGAAATAAAGCCAATTTTGAGTTCGAATACAAACTGGATCCCAACACTCGAATTGTTTTTACGCCCAAATTCAATCAGACTCGTGTAAACGGTGATTCTGCTTCATCAAGCTTTTCAGAAGATGAAAACGGGCAGTCTTTAAACGAAAGTACAGCCGCATCCCGCAAAGAAAATTCGACTACAAATTTTGCCAATACACTGAACTTTAACCGGGCTTTTGAAAAAAAGAACCGTAATCTGAGTTTTGTTTTTGATAACAATAATTCAAATGCTGTTACAGATGCTTTGAATATTTCGGAAACTATTTTTTATCAGGATAATAAACCAAATGACGAACGAAATCAAAAGAGTAAAAATGATAACACCAATGATGCTTATTCTTTAGATATCGAATATACTGAGCCTATAACAGATTCTTTGCGTATTAGATTTGGTTCTGATTTTGACTGGCAAAGAGAGATTAAAGATCAAAAAACGTATGATTTTGATGCCGGAAATCAGTCGTACAGCGATATCAATGAATCTTTGACTACCTATACAACTTCAAAACAAAATTCGGTTAGTCCGAAAGTAGGGATTACATTGCAGAAGAATAAATTTACAGTAAATCTGGATACTAAAACTTCGATTATTGATTATGATAATCATGCTTTGTATCTTGATAAAGTAACCGATTTGAATAAGAAATATGCATTGCCTTTTGCCAGTGCTCAGTTTAGGTATAAATTTAGCCGCTCGAAAAATATGTCTTTCAAATACGATTATTCGAATTCACTTCCGGCGTCGAGTTTTTTATTGCCGGTTGCCAATTTGAGTAATCCGCTGAATACCATTATCGGAAATCCTAATTTAACGCCAATCGAGAAGAATTCTGCCAGCTTTAATTTTAGAAATTTTGATTTCCGTACCCGCTCAGGATATAGTTTATTTGTTAGAGGAGATTATTATGGTAATGATATTTTCTCTACATCATTTTATGATGATAGTGGAAAAAGAACCACGACGTATGTAAATTTATCCGGGACTTATACTTTTTCTGTGGGAGGAAACTGGAATCAGTCGGTTAAAAAAGATGCACATACGCTTCGATATGGTTTGGCTTTAAACGGATCTTATAACTTTGATAAGGGCTATACAAATGCAGTTTTGTATAATGCCAAATCTACAGCTGTAACACCCAAAGTATATTTGTCTTATGAATATGGAGACTTACTTGTAATTGCACCATCGTACAGTTTATCATACAATGAAACAAAGTATGAAAACTACACCCGCGATGCGACTTCAAACGTTGTGCATAGAATTAATTTACAAACCACTAGTTACTGGCCAGACAAATTTATTTTCGGAAATGATTTTGGATATACTTATAATTCGAATATTTCGAGCGATTTTAAAAAGGATTTTTATCTCTGGAATACCAGTTTGTCTTATGGCTTTTTGGATAAGAAACTCTACGCAAAAATAAAAGTTTACGATGTTCTGAATCAAAACCAGAGTGCAACAAGAACAATCTCAGCAACCTCAATTCGCGATGAAGAAAATACAGTTTTAAAACGTTATGTGATGTTTTCGCTTGCCTATAAAATTGGAAATTTTGCAGGAAATGAAAAAGGGGCTAAGAAGAGGCAAAGAGAGTTTTAAGCTTCTAAGGTTCTAAGGCTCTAAGATGCTGAGGTACTGAGGCTCAAAGTTACAAAGGTTCAAAGGTTTTGAGATGTAAAAGATTCAAAGTTTAAAAATCAAATTTCATTTGATTTTTAACTATCAACCATTAACCATCAACAACTCAAAACTTCCGATTTATTCTGTGGTAGACTGTTAACCTGATAATATCACGATCATAAAAATCAATTCCGCTGGCGCGTTTCTGGAAGTTTTTTAGATATCCTAATTCAATACCTAAATTGGGATTGAAATGATAACGAAGTGCTATGTAAAATCTATTCTGATCGAAGGTATTTCGTTTGTTGTCTTTTCCGAAATTGAGCATAACTTCATCAGAAATGGTTCCTTTCAGGCTTCTGTTTTCTTTTTTCCAAAGATCAAAAGTTGACTGCAATCGATAACGGAATCGGAAAGCAAAGGAAAAATCATCGAGCAATTCAACTTTATTGGCTTTCTGAATAAAACGTTCTTCAAACTGAAACCGATTGTGGAAAGTAATTTTAGCGATATCATTTATCAAAGTAATATCCTGCTGAGCCCGATATTCCGGAATCGAATAATCAGGATCAATATCTGGTTTTTGGGTATTAACATTAAAAAAAGCAAGACCTCCGCCTAAGTCTACAAGTTTAGTGGCGCGATATCTGCCCTGAACTCTAATTACAAATAAATTTTCGTGAACAGGATTTAAAAAACTACGATTGTCAAATTCTGAATGCAGTGCCCATTTCTCGGATAAAGGCAGAATGTTGTAATAACGAATCCAGGTCAGGGTTTGATGATCTGTTGTCTTGACATTTTGAGCCGATAAAAAAGGACTTATTAAACCTAGTAAAAAAAATAATTTGAGAATTTTCATTTAACCCTTATAAATTCAAGCTGCGAATTTATACAAATGCTGTGGGGTTTAAGAAAAATAAAATAGGTTTTAAAAACTAATTTGTGATTTCAGTTAAACATAAAAACGAGATCCATTCTTAAAAATGAACCTCGTTTCATGACTTAAACTAACTAATTTAACCGCTTACAGCGAATACTTTAAAGTAACTCCGTAAGTTCTCTGATCACCAATAACACCAGCATATTGTCCTGAGTTACCACCTGCAGGCAATAATTGCTCGTAATAATCTTTATTTAATAAGTTACGTCCCCAGAAGTGAACTGATAACCCTTGTGAAGCGCGGAAACCTAGACGTGCATTGAAAATTGCATAACCAGGAACCACTAAATATTTTGAAGCCGAAGGGCTTGATGAGAATTCAGAACGGGCATACGAATCAATTGCAAGGAATACTTTTCCTGAATTTCCGAAGAAATTTGCTCTGTTAGAAAGTTCTCCTCCTAACGATCCTGCCCATCTTGATGCACCAGGTAATTCAGTTCCGGAAACATCTTTGAAAGCTACCGGAGCTCCAGTTTCTTCTAATGGAAGTGGCGCATTTGTGAATTTCACATATTTACCATCTGTATAAGTTGCAGCTGCATTTACAGTTAAATGTGTATTAACCACAAAACTGGCATCTAGTTCAGCACCTCTTACGCGTACTTTATCTGCATTAGCAAGATAACCACGGTTTACACCCAATTCAGCAGCCTGAACGTTGGTTTGGAAATCTTTTATATCAGTATTAAAGAACGTTAAATTCAAAATCGAATTTTTAAAAGGAGATGTTTTTACTCCAACCTCATAATGATATACTTTTTCTGGTTTAATTACGGCAAGATCAAGTAGTGGCTGTCCTTTAGAATCAGACGGAAGTCCCGCAACATTTACCCCAACCGGTTTGTAGCTTTTTGCAAAAGTAGCATAGGCATTAATTCTGTCTGATGCTTTGTATGTAAGTGTAATATTTCCTGAAAAGTCTGTGTTGTCAGTATCCGAATCAAATGCCTGATCTGAGTAAACTGATTTTTTTAAAGCTAGCAAAGCAGGATCATTTGTTTGAAGACCTCCGTAAGTTTTACGGCTATAATGAGCGTCTTTTTTGTCGAAATTATATCTTAAACCTGGTAAAACGTGAAAACGTTCTGTAATTGCCCAGTCAATTTGTCCAAAAACCGCAGCGCTTGAAGCTCTGATGTTTGCATCGGTATGAATTCCGTATCCTTCAAAAAGTCCCGGAGTTTTCCATAATGGACTCGTTGAGCTTTGCGAGAATCTCCATTGTGCGTCTCCAGATTCTTCTGTACCGTCTGTTTGCGATGTCTGGTCAATAAAGAATACACCAGCAACTCCGCTTATTTTTGAAGTAATCTGACCCGCATAACGAACCTCTTGTGTTATTTGTGTTTGTCTTGTTGGATTTTGTGATTTAGCCAAAACCTGTAATCCTGTAAAATCTCTGTCATTTGACGGATCCCAGTTCCAAAAGCGCCAAGCTGTTGTTGAGGTAAGCGTTCCTCCTCCAATTTTTGTGTCAACATTCAGAGAGATACCTCCCATGTCTTGTCCAGAACGCCACGGTGTATCATGATCGATTTTGCGATCAAAAGCATTTAGACTTGGCAACTGATAATTTAAATCTTTAATAATAGCATCAAACTGGCGATAAGCAGCTCTTTGCGTTGGTGCTACACCTGCCACAACCTGCGCGTATCCGTCAGGACGTTGTGTAGTGATATCTGCCGCTAAAATAACATTAGTATTTACAGTTGGAGTCCAAAGTAATTGTCCTCTAATTCCCTGATTGTTTAATGTATTAGTTGGTTTTCCTGTTACAATATTATCAATTAAACCATCTCTCTGAGTTCCTGAAAAGGATATACGACCTGCTACTTTTTTGCCTAAAGCTCCGGTAACAGATGCTTTAGCCTGTAGAAAATTATAGTTTCCGTAGCTCACCTCAAAATCTGCTCCTGTACTGAAACTTGGTTTTCTTGTCGTGATATTGAAAGCTCCGGAAGTGGTGTTTTTTCCAAATAGAGAACCTTGTGGTCCACGTAAAACTTCGATTTGTTCAACATCAATAAAATCTAAAGTTGTTGCTGCCGGACGTGCATAATAAACACCATCAACATAGAAACCAACACCTGGATCAATTCCGTCATTTGTTAACCCGAATGGAGAACCAAGACTACGAATGTTGATTCCGGTATTTCTTGGATTTGATGAATATAATTGAACCGAAGGAACAAGTTCTTTAATACGGTTTACGTTGAAAGCGCCTGTTTGTTCTGCCTGCTTACCTGTAATCACCGAAATTGCAATAGGTACATCCTGAACTTTTTCGATTCTGCGTCGTGAAGATACTACTACTTCAACAAGTGCATTCTCTTCATTAAGTGTTACTTGTAGTGGTGCAGTTGGTAAATTGTCGATTTCTAACTCTGTCGTTTTGTAGCCAACATATTGTACCAGAAGTGTTATGGGAAGTTTTCCTTTAGAATCGATGCTAAACTTTCCATTCGCATCAGATGTGGTATTAGAAGTAGTTCCTTTTATAACAATATTAGCAGCTTCTAATGGGATATTTTCACTGGTTTTAACTACACCTTCGATGTTCTGTGCAAATGAGATTGAGAATGTTAAAAAGGCTAGTATTGTAAGTATATTTTTTATAGAATTTTTCATTTTTATATTAAGTATATGTGATTAGTAGAGTTTAAAAATAAATTTTTTTTACCAACACATACACATTCCAAATGAAATGTTTTTCACGTTTGTGAATTGCTTATTTAAATTTCTTTGCAAAAGATTTGTTACACCTGATGGACTAGAATGTTCTTTCATGGGTTAAAATTTTGTAAATGGTTTGTTAATTATTTTTGGCAAATATATGTATTAATTCTATAGATTTACTAGGAATTAAAAAATATTTTTTTATTTCTTAACCAATGAAGCGATTGTAATGCCTTCCATGGCCTTTAAAGTTTTGTCTCTAATAAGCATCAAACCGTGACGCAGACTGCATTCAGACTCGGTTTTACAATCAGAGCAAGGCTCATAAAAATTTAAAGAAGCGCATGGCAAAAGTGCAATTGCACCGTCAAATAATCGGTGAATTTCTGCCAAAGTAATCTCATTTTTGGATTTTATCAGATAATAACCGCCAAATTTTCCCTGCTTGCTGCTCACAAAACGTCCTCTTTTTAGGTCCAATAAAATTTGTTCCAGAAACTTTTTAGGAATATTAGCACCATCAGCAATTTCCACAGTTCTGGAAATGTGATTCTCGTCTTGTTCAGCTAAATAAAGTAAGGCCTTAAGGGCGTATTTTGCTTTATGTGATAACATCTAATATTTTTAATTATGAATTGTAAAAGTATGAAAATAAATTAAAGTTTTTCTAAACTTGAAAACTGAAACAAAAGTAACCTTAAAGAATAAAGATTTACCAGCCTCCGCTAGAACCTCCACCAGAGAAACCTCCGCCACCAAATCCTCCGCCGAAGCCACCGCCTCCGCCAAAACCACCACCGGATGATCCTCCGCCGAAACCTCCAAAGCCACCTCCGCCACTTCTTCCAAGATTACTTAGAATAATAACATCGAGCAGGCTAGGGCCGCCGCCGCCATTGTTACCTGAATTTCCTCCTCCGCCTCTTTTATTTCTTGAAATCAGAATTAATATGATAACAACAATAACTATGAATGGTAATATTGGGAAGTCTTTTTGCTTGCTTTGCTTTCTTTCGCCTTTAAATTTTCCTTTAAAAACGTCAATTATAGCATCAGTACCTTTATCAAGACCGTTGTAAAAACTTCCGGCTTTGAATTCGGGAATAATAATATTTCTAATTATGGTTCCGCCAATTCCTGCAGTCAAACGATCCTCAACACCGTATCCTGGATTTATGGCAATTTTCTTTTCGTTTTTAGCCAGTAAAATTACAACACCATTGTCGTCTTTTGCTGTTCCTCCAATCCCCCAGGTTTGTCCCCACTTTGTAGCCAACTGACTTACGTCTTCGCCTTTTAGACTTTCAATTGTGATTACCACAATTTGAGTCGTTGTAGAATCTGCATAATGAATCAGTTTTTCTTCTAATTGTGCTTTTTCAGTAGCACTTAGAATATTAGCATAATCGTAAACAGATGTCTGTAAAGTTGGTTTTTCCGGAATTGTAAATTGAGCAAAGATGCCATTACAAATTAAAAGCGCAATTAGTAAAAAGACAGATTGAAAAAATCCTTTTGAATTTGAGGTTTTGTTTGTGGAAATTTTCATTAGTTATCCTTTTGAGATTTCGTTAGATAATTCATTAGTGTCGTCTTCCGACCACGGAAAATATTTTTTTAATTGTTCACCGGCATTTAGAATACCATCAACAATACCTTGCTTAAAGTTTTTAGCTTTAAATTGTTCTACCATTTTATCTTTGGTACAATCCCAAAAATCATTGGCTACAAGGTCATTAATACCTTTGTCTCCACAAATGGCAAAACTTTTATCTTCGACAGCAAAGTAGAATAAAACCCCATTTTGCTGTTGGGTTTCATTCATTTTTAATTCTTGAAAAACTTCTAAAGCCCTTTCAAAAGGAACTTTAGAAGTTGTTTTTTCTATATGAACTCTAATTTCGCCAGAAGTGTTTTTTTCAGCCACACGTATAGCTTCAACAATTTCTTGTTCTTCTTCCTTGGATAAAAAATCTTCTACTTTTGACATTGAAATAATTTTAGAGTTAAGATTGTTGATTTTAGAATTTTACTTCAACTGGTTTGTCAGCGCCTTCAACTGCATTAAAATAAGCTTTTTCTTTGAAGCCAAACATACCTGCAAATAAACTATTTGGGAATGTTTTAATGTGGTTGTTGTATGGAGCAACAGCTTCGTTAAAACGAGTTCTTGCCGTTAAAATTTGATTTTCAGTACTTGCTAATTCATCCTGTAATTTTAGGAAGTTTTCGTTTGCTTTCAATGTTGGATATTGCTCAACAGAAACCAATAATCTTGATAAAGAAGAAGATACGCCACTTTGCGCTTTATTAAATTCAGCAAGTTGTTCCGGAGTAATGTTAGACGGATCTACAGTTACACTTGTTGCTTTTGCACGAGCTTCGATTACAGCGGTCAAAGTTGATTTCTCGAAATCTGCAGCACCTTTTACAGTGTTTACTAAATTTCCAATAAGGTCATTACGTCTTTGGTAAGCCGTTTGAACATTTCCCCAAGATTGCTCTACATTTTGATTTAATGTAACCGCAGTATTGTTAATTCCTTTAACCCAGCTGTAAATTCCAATAATTAAGACAGCTCCAATAATCCAAGGCAAAAATCTTTTCATGTGTATTTAATTTAAGTTTATTTCTATTTTTATTTAATTACAATTCGTTTTTGATGTCGTTTAATTGTGTTTTTATGGACTCTAATTTACGTATTATTTCGAATTTATCTAATGTTTTCTTTTGTCCTTCTTTTAAATGTGTTTTGGCTCCTTCAAGTGTAAAACCTCTTTCTTTAACCAAATGATAGATTAATTGCAGGTTTGTAATATCATCAGGAGTAAACATTCTATTGCCTTTTGCATTCTTTTTTGGTTTCAGAATATCAAATTCGCTGTCCCAAAAACGTATCAATGATGCATTGACATTAAAAGCTTTGGCTACTTCGCCAATGCTGTAATATCTTTTATCTTTTGAAAGTTCAATATGCATGTTTCTTAATTTTCTATATTTATTTCAAAAATAATACTTTTTGTACTATTAATCTAATGACTGGTTTTCCTGATTTGCCATTTGCGAAATTGCCACATATTCTACAGCCGAAATATTTCCGTAATAAAAATTCAACGGATTGACGACTTTTCCGTCTTTATGAACTTCATAATGACAATGCGGGCCTTCAGACCTGCCAGTACTTCCAACATACCCAATAACATCGCCACGTTTTACATGCTGTCCGGGTCTGCAATTGTATTTGCTTAAATGCGCATACAAACTTTCGTATCCAAATCCATGTCTGATAACGACGTGGTTTCCGTACCCGGATGCATTATCGTCAGCTCTGTCTACTACGCCATCTCCTGTGGCATAAACCGGGGCACCGGTGTTAGCTGTAAAATCCATTCCGTTATGCATTTTTCTCACTTTCGTGAAAGGATCAATTCTGTATCCAAAACCGGAAGCAACACGTTTTAAATTTTCATTTCGCACGGGCTGAATAGCCGGAATCGCCAATAATAAATTTCCTTTAGAACTTGCCAGTTTTAAAATTTCATCCAAAGATTTGGACTGAATAGCCAGCTCCTTAGAAAGTTTGTCAACTCTTTTAGTAGTGTTTAATACTAATTGTGAATTATTGTATCCTTCTAATATTTTGTATCTCTCCGGATTTCTAAAACCAGCTTTTCTAATTGAATCTGGAATTTCGGTTTTATTAAAATAAACTCTGTAAATATTATTATCACGGTCTTCAAGAGCTTCCGCTGCAGCATCAATTTCGTCCATTTTTTTATTCAAAATTGCATATTGCAGTTTTAAATTTTCAATTTCGCGAGCCTGCAAACGATCTTTTGGAGTTTCAAAGTAAGAAGTATTGATTAAAAGTATAAAAACTAAAAAACCAAATAATGCTGAGGCTACTAAAAACAACAATGCATAGCCAAATTTTGCCCTTTTTCTGGTTTTTATTTTCGTATAAGCCAGATTTTCTGAGTCGTAATAATATTTTACTTTCGCCATATTTTAAAATACCCTATTTTTGCAGCTTGTAAAATAAGTTAGTCGAACAAAATTAGTAAATGTTTCAGTTGTTCGGGACTTTTTTTCAAGAATTAAAATAATTAGATAATGTGTCAATTTGATAATTAGATAATGCATTAAAAACGAAATTTATTGTTTTGAATTTTGAATTTTTTAATAAAAAAAGCTAATGATCACATTTTCAGATTGATGAACTATCTAATTGCCACATTATCAAATTATCTCATTATAAAACATGAAATCACAAGACGTACGTAAACAATTTTTAGATTTTTTTGAGAGTAAAGGGCATACTATTGTTCCTTCGGCTCCTATTGTACTTAAAGATGACCCAACCTTAATGTTCAATAACTCGGGTATGGCCCAGTTTAAAGAATTTTTCTTAGGAAACGGAACTCCAAAAAGTAAAAGGATAGCCGATACGCAAAAATGTCTTCGTGTTTCAGGTAAACATAATGATCTTGAGGAGGTTGGTATTGATACGTACCACCATACTATGTTTGAGATGTTAGGAAACTGGTCTTTTGGTGATTACTTCAAAAAAGAAGCAATCAACTGGGCTTGGGAATTATTGACAGAAGTTTATAAAATTCCAAAAGAAAATCTTTACGTTTCTGTTTTTGAAGGAAGCAAAGAAGATAATGTTCCTTTTGACCAGGAAGCTTGGGATATCTGGAAAACGTTAATCGACGAAGACCGAATTGTTTTAGGAAATAAAAAAGATAATTTCTGGGAAATGGGAGATCAGGGGCCTTGCGGACCTTGTTCTGAAATTCACGTTGATTTACGTTCTGAAGAAGAAAAAGCGCTGAAACCTGGAAAAGGAGAAGTTAATGGTGATAATGCTCAGGTTGTTGAAATCTGGAATAACGTATTTATGGAATTCAACCGTAAAGCAGATGGGTCACTTGAGAAACTTCCTGCACAGCACGTTGATACCGGAATGGGATTTGAGCGTTTGTGCATGGCATTACAAGGAAAAACATCAAACTATGATACGGATGTTTTCATGCCTTTAATTAGAGAAATTGAAACGATTACCGGAGCAAAGTATACACCTAATGAAGTAACAAACATTAGTGATGAACAAAATAAAATGAATATCGCGATTCGTGTAGTTGCAGATCACGTTCGTGCTGTAGCTTTTGCTATTGCTGACGGACAATTGCCATCTAATACAGGAGCAGGATATGTAATTCGTAGAATTTTACGTCGTGCTATTCGTTACGGATTTACTTTCTTAGGTACCAAAGAAGCTTTTATCTATAAATTGGTAGAAACTTTAAGTGAGCAAATGGGAGATTCTTTCCCGGAAATCAGAACTCAGAAAGCACTTTGTTCAAATGTTATTCGTGAAGAAGAAAATTCATTCTTGAGAACATTAGATCAGGGATTAATTCTTTTAGATGCTGTAATTTTAAATAATGCAGGAGATACAATCGATGGTAAAAAAGCATTTGAACTGTATGATACTTATGGATTCCCAATCGATTTAACTGCTTTGATTCTTTCTGAAAAAGGATTGAAATTGGATGAAAAAGGATTTCAGGAACAACTGCAATTACAAAAAGAAAGATCTCGTGCTGCATCAAAAGTAACGGCTGGAGACTGGAATGTTATTATAGAAGATGATATTCAGGAATTTGTTGGTTACGACAGATTATCACAACAGGTAAAAATTACGAAGTACAGAAGAGTTGAAAGCGCAAAAGATGGAGAAATTTTTCAGTTAGTTTTCAATGCAACTCCATTTTACGGAGAAAGCGGAGGACAAACTGGAGATAAAGGATACTTAGAAGCTCAAAACGGAGATATCATTTATATTATTGATACTAAAAAAGAAAACAATCAAACGATACATTTAGCAAAATCGTTACCAGAAAATCTTACTGGAACTTTTAATGCTGTTGTAGATGCTTTGCAAAGAGCTAAAACGTCGTCAAATCACTCGGCTACGCATTTATTGCACCAGGGCTTACGTAAAATCTTAGGAACACATATTGAGCAAAAAGGATCTATGGTTCGTAATGCTTCATTGCGTTTTGATTTTTCTCATTTCTCTAAAGTTTCTGATGAGGAATTACTGGAAGTAGAAAACTTTGTAAATGCGAGAATTCGTGAGAGTTTACCACTAATCGAAAAAAGAGCAATCCCAAAAGATCAGGCGCTTGAAGATGGAGCAATAGCTTTATTTGGAGAGAAATATGGAGATTTAGTCCGTACAATCAAATTTGGTGATTCTGTCGAATTATGTGGAGGAACTCACGTTGCTAATACTTCTGATATCTGGCACTTTAAAATTGTTTCAGAGGGTGCGGTTGCATCTGGAATTAGAAGAATTGAAGCAATTACAAGTGAAGCGGCTAAAGAATATTTTGAATCACAGGCAGTTGCTTTTACCGAAATTAAAGAAGCACTTAAAAATGCTCAGGATCCTGTAAAAGCAATTCAGGCATTGCAAGATGAAAATGCACAATTGAAAAAACAATTGGAAGTTTTATTGAAAGATAAAGCTAAAAATATGAAAGGTGATTTAGCTAAAGAGTTACAGGAAATCAATGGAGTTCAGTTTTTAGCAAAACAAGTGGATTTAAATCCAGATGGAGCAAAAGATTTAGCTTACGAATTGGGTAATGCTTATCATAATCTGTTTGTAGTTTTTGCTACAGCTCACGAAGGAAAACCAATGTTAACGTGCTATATCTCTAAAGAAATTGTAGCAGGGAAAAACTTAAATGCTGGACAAGTTGTTCGCGAATTAGGAAAATATATCCAAGGTGGAGGAGGCGGACAGCCTTTCTTCGCAACTGCAGGAGGTAAAAACGTTGACGGAATTGCTGAGGCTTTGGCTAAGGCTGTAGATTTCGTGAAGTAATTTTTTAATCTCGCAAAGACGCAGAGTCGCAAAGTTTTTTTTAAGCTTTGCGACTTTTTTTTTTAAGTTAATTTGAAGACGTTTTAATCTAGCAAAGTCGCAGAGGTGCAAAGCTTTTAAATTTTATTTTTGTAAGTTTATACTTTAATTTTGTAAAAATGAGTGAGAATGAAATTTCAGCTGTTGTGGTTGATGTTTGTTATAAAATACATGTAAAATTAGGTCCTGGATTATTAGAATCTGTTTATGAAGCAATTTTGTTTCATGAATTAACTAAAAGAGGATTAAATGTAGAAAGGCAAAAAACGTTACCTGTAATTTGGGACCAAATAAATCTGGATATTGGATTTCGAGCAGATTTAATAGTTGAGAATAAAGTAATTCTAGAAATTAAATCCATTGAACAATTGACAGATATACATGCAAAACAAGTTTTAACGTATCTTAAAATCACAAAAATGAAGTTAGGCTTACTGATTAACTTTAACGTGCCAATTATCAAATTTGGAATTAAAAGAGTAGTTTCAAATCTTTAATAAAGCCTTTAAAAAACTTAAATAAAAAAGCAGAGTCGCAAAGCTTAAAAAAAACTTTGCGACTCTGCGTCTTTGCGAGATTCTTTACGCGCATCTACTTACGCTCCCCAATCTGCTGGCGCCACATAGCATAATATAGTCCTTTCTCCACGATTAAGTCCTCGTGTTTACCTTGCTCGATGATTTTACCTTGTTCTAAAACAAAAATTCTGTCAGCGTGCATAACAGTTGATAAACGGTGTGCGATTAAAACTGTGATTCGGTTTTTATCTGAGATATTTCGGATTGTAGCGTTGATTTCTTCTTCGGTAATAGAATCCAAAGCGGATGTTGCCTCATCGAAAATCAATAAATTTGGATTTCTTAAAATTGCTCTCGCAATAGATAATCGTTGTTTCTCTCCACCGGAAACCTTAATTCCGCCTTCGCCAATTGTTGTGTTTAAACCATCTTCGGCTCGTTTTAGGAGTTTTTCGCAACTGGCTCTTTTCAGAGCGTCATAAATATCTTCATCGGTTGCATTTGGTTTTACAAATAACAGATTTTCACGAATTGTTCCCGAAAATAATTGAGCATCCTGAGTTACAAAACCCAATTGTTTTCTAAGATCCAGTAAATCAATTTCGGTCGAATCAATGTCATTATAAAGAACCTGACCTTCGGCCGGGGTATACAAGCCAACTAATAGTTTTACCAAAGTAGTTTTTCCTGAACCAGACGGACCAACAAAGGCAACAGTCTGTCCTTGCTTGATTTCGAAATTGATGTTCTCAACAGCTTTAAATTTGGCCGTTTTATGCTTGAAACTCACATTTGAAAACAATAAAGACTGAATTGCTCCAACATGTTTTGGATTTTTAGGACGAAATTCTTTCGGAGCATTCAGAAGTACTCTGAAATTTTCCATTGAAACTTTGGTTTCATTTACTGTAATGATAAAGTTTCCAAGTTCCTGCAATGGGCCAAAAATGAAGAAAGTAAAGAATACCATCGTCAATAAATCACCTACTATAATTTTTCCTCCAAACAAGAAATAATATAAAGTAAAAACTACGCAGGTTCTTAAAAAGTGAACCGTTGTTCCCTGAATAAAACTTAAACTTCGTATGTAGCGAACTTTTTCCAGTTCAAGATGTAAAATTTTAAACGTATTTAAGTTCAGACGCTTTTCTTCCTGATAGGTTAAACCAAGGCTTTTTACAAGTTCAATATTTCGCAAACTTTCGGTTGTTGAGCCTGCCAAAGCATTCGTTTGATTTACAATTTTTTTAGAAACCACTTTAATTTTTTTACCTAAATAAGAACTTACCAAAGCAATAATTGGCGCCGTAATTAAAAAGATAAGTGAAATCCGAAAATCAATTCTCGCCACATAAAGAATCACGAAGATGAATCCGATAATGGTTTGGAAAATTAGTGAAATAGAAAGTGTGATTAATTTTTCAGAATCAGATCGTACTTTGGTTAGTTTGCTTAAAGTTTCACCACTTCGCTGATCTTCAAATTCAGCATAAGGCAAATCGAGCGATTTTTTAATACCATCTGTATACATTTGGGCACCCGTTCTCTGAATTACAATATTGGTAAAATAATCCTGAAAGTTTTTGGTAATTCTGGAAATCATTGCCGCTCCAAGTGAAAGACCAAGCCAGAAAGACAACGATTTGATAAATCCGGCTGCATTTCCGTCATATTTATGCAGTCCAACACCACAGTCCTGCATTAATTTACCCGTAATAATAGAGTCTGACAAACTGAAACAAATGTTTATAGAGGCCATAATCAAAGCAAAAAACAAAAGCATTTTATGTTTGATTATATAAGAATATAGTAATTTCATATAAGATTTTTAGAAAAGTGCAGGATACAAAAGTAAGGAATTGTTTTAGTTTGTATAGTTGATTTCTGTTATTAAAAGTGTAATTTTTTATTTTAAACTTGTATCTGATATTTTGCTTGACATATTAATTACTCATCTTAATTTTACATTTTAAATATTAATTAATGTAAGAATTTATTGATTTTCAGAATGAGTTTTGTATTTTTGAATCTCAAAGCTTAATCGATAAAAATGAAAAAACTTTTATTACTGTTTACGGTATTATCTTTAATAGTGAGTTCTTGTTCAAGTGATGAAAATCCGCCTTTAGAACCAAAAGATTCTACACTACCTAAAACCATAATATCTATTTACCCCGGATTTAGTTCTGATACTGCTTTAGTTTCTTATGATGATATGAAAATTAAAAGCATAGCCTATAAAAAGTATAAAGTTTACTACTATTATGAGGAAAATTTGATTAATAGAAAAGCTTATTATAACATTGTAGAAGGTAAAGAAGTTAAAGTTAATGAAGAAACCTATGCTTACACAAAAGGGAAACTAGCATCAATTAAATATCTTGACATTTTTACATCAACATATCCTAAAAAAATTAATATAAGATCAGTTTACACCTATTTAGCAGATACATTAATTAAAGAACAAAGATTTAGTACTGACTATTTAACAAAGATTGAAACAGAAGAAGATTATTTTTCTTTACTTACAGTAAAAAATGGAAATCGGATTAAAGAAGTTGTTGTAAATACAAAAACTAATATCCCTTCTTATGGACTTAGATATGTTTATGATAATATGAATTCTCCTTTTAAAAATATTATAGGAATGAGTTTATTGATAAATGATGAAAAATCATCTCTTAATAACCGTTTAAGTCGTTCTTCTGCTGATTCAGGTACTTATTTTGATATAAAAAAGTACGAGTACGATCCTAATGGTTATCCAAATTTAGAGACTTATTATAAAGGAGAAGGAGGACAAATAACAAATATTACAAAATATTTATATTAATTATCAAAACCAAATACTTCGGTATTTGGTTTTTTTGTATAATTAAAAATTAGCTAGAATGCTATTTTTGATTTGCCATTTTTAGAAGACCATGTAATGGTTTCATTATAAATTAGTGCGAGATTGCCATCATCTTGTAACTGTAGTGTTGATCCGGGATATTCAGCCGTATTGCTTGTCCAGACCATACTTTCATCTAGAGAAAAATCTGGCCCCATTCCTTTAATTACGATATTTCTATTTGATTGCAAATAACATGATGCATTTCTATAGAATGGATGTCCTACACTCCAAATTCCTTTTATTAATAATAAAATTATCTATTTCATCCTTAGGCCACCCCTGTAAGTTACTGTAATATTCATATACCTTATTTGGATCTCTGATATAGTCTCTTTTTTATGGATAGAATTTAAGTTTAAATAGCTTAAACTATTATAAAATAAACTTTTACATGTCTTTGTTTTAGTTGTAAATGATTTTTTTTGTTTTTAATCATTAAAACAATTGTTATGAAAAAGAAATTATTTTATTGCCTAACAGCTTCCTTTTTTGTGTTTGCTTCCTGTTCTAACGATATCGAAATCAAGAAACCAACAGAAATTCCTCAAGTTTTACCAAAAACAATAACATTTCAGTCAAAAGTTAATAATGAAATACAAACAAATACTTTTGTTTATAGTGGTAATAAGATTGTAAGCGTATCACGTTTAGCTTATGATAAAATTATGAAAACTGTTTTTACTTACAACGGAAATCTTATTACTAAAACTGAAGGATTTGTAAACAATGAAATAGTCAGTACGACTCATTATTTATATAGTAAAGATAAACTGAAAGAAGCTGTTTTAACGCTCCCAAATGGTAGTTCAACTAATGAATTTTATGTTAAGAAAGTTTATTCTCATAATGCAGATGGTACTATTTCGTATGAAACATTTCGCCATGATGCACCAGATACTGCAGAAGACGGGAAACAAATTTTGACGTTTAAAAACGGTAATCTTGCCAAAATAAGCACCGAATATTCTAGTCAAGCACCGTACACGAATGATTGTGAATTTAATTACGACAGTAAAAATAATCCTCTAAAGAATATTGTAGGACTTAATTTAATATTGTTTGATGGAAATTTATATAATGGTCACGATATGGCAAATGGAGATTTCGGAATAAATGATTTTGGATTAAATAATATTATAAAAAAAATTACTCATGTAAGAGATAATAGCGGTACCACAAATTATTCAGAAAATTATATTTATACTTATGATAAAAATGGATACCCGCTAACTAAAAAATCAGATGAATCTGAGTATGATATAATTTACACATACTAATATTTTTTTCGGTACTAAAAGCCAGTTGTTAATACAGCTGGCTTTTTTGTTTGTAAAAAATAACCGAAATTTACAGAAAATAATTTCATGCAATTCAGAACCCAAATTCCAATTTCAAAAAGTAATAATCCAATCGATTATAATTCGAAGATACTTTCTATTGGTTCCTGTTTTGCAGAGAATATGGCGGAGAAATTTGATTATTTTAAATTTCAAAATGAAACCAATCCGTTTGGAATTATTTTTAATCCGGTTTCAATTGAGAATTTGTTTCGAAGAGTTTGTGAAAAGAATTTCTTTCAGGAAAAAGACGTTTTCTTCCATAATGAACGCTGGCATAGTTTTGAGGTTCATTCTGATTTAAGTAATGCCGACAGACAAGAATTACTGGAAACACTTAATAAAGCCATTACAGAAACTAATAAACAAATTAAAGAAGCCACACATATTATTATCACGCTTGGAACTTCATGGATTTACAGAAATAATGAAAGCGAAGAAATTGTAGCCAATTGTCATAAAGTACCACAAAAACAATTCTCAAAAGAATTGTTACCAGTTGAAATTATTGAAGAGAGTATTCAAAATACAATTGACTTAATTCAGCATATAAATCCAGAAATAAACTTCATTTTTACTGTTTCGCCAGTGCGTCACATAAAAGACGGATTTGTCGAAAATCAACTAAGCAAATCCCATTTATTTACAGCTTTGCATAAAACTTTTGACTTTCGACTTTCGACTTTCAACTATTTCCCTTCCTATGAGATTATGATGGATGAACTTCGTGATTATCGTTTTTATAATGAAGATATGTTGCATCCCAACCAAATTGCTATTGATTATATCTGGAAGCTTTTTAGCGAAAATTACGTTTCTGAAAATAGTTTTTCTGTTATGAAAGAAGTTGATGAAATTCAGAAAAGTCTTCGTCATCGCAGTTTTAACCCAGATTCAGATCAACATATAAAATTCTTAGAAAAGCTTCAGAAGAAAATTGGTCTTTTGGGAGAAAAATTGCCACATATTAAATTCTAATTAGCACAATCATAATTATTTATTTTAACCAATTGCGATTCTCAACAGCATAGAATAAGAAAACTTTGTGTTTTTGCACCTTTATGACTTAAAATCTAAAAGTAAGAATTTAACTATTTCACCGCAGAATTTTAGAATAATTGCACATAATTATGTAAATTGTTGGGGTATTAATTTTTCCAATTTTGTAAAAACGATGTTTTGGCTTTGCCAAAGGTTCAATTTTAATCTAATGTGTTTTCTTGACGTATGAATAAAAAATCCGTTCATTTTCTAAAAAAAACACTGCGTGTACTGCTTTGGTGCATGGTTTCTGTGGTTACGCTGTTATTACTTGTCATCATTTTAATTCAGGTTCCTTCGGTTCAGAATTTTGTAAAGGACAAAGCGGTAACTTATCTTCAGGATAAAATTAAAACCAAAGTTTCTTTAGATTATATTGCTATAAAATTTCCAAAAGACGTAGTGCTGGAAGGTTTTTATTTTGAAGATCAAAAAAAAGACATTTTGCTGGCAGGTAAAAGATTAGAACTTGATGTTGATCTTTTTAAACTGGTCAGCAGTGAACTTGAAATTAATTCGATTTCTTTAGAAAATACCAAAGTCAATATTTCCCGAAACAAAGATGGTGTATTCAATTTTGATTATATCATAAAAGCATTCGAATCCAAGGAGCCAAAAGTAGAAGACCCGGATAGTAAACCTTTCAAAATATCAGTTGTAAAAGTAAATCTGGATCAGGTTAAATTCAATTTTAAAGATGATTTTTCGAAAAATGATATTCGGGTGAATCTGACACATTTTGATACAAAATTTAAGAGATTTGATTTAGATAAAATGGATTTCAATATTCCAAACATCAATTTGAATGGCTTAAAAGTAGTCCTGAATCAGGATATTGTAGAAAAAATTGCGGAAGTTTCGGTGAAAACCGTCGATACCATTTCGAAGCGACAAGATTTCAATTTGAATCTGGGCAAAATAAGTCTTTCAAAAATTGATATTTTATATGATAATAAGGATTCAAAACTCAATTCGGGGATACGTTTAGGGAATCTGAATTTAGCAGTAAATAAAATCGATTTGAATAAACAGCTCTTGGATTTTGATACTTTCGAACTAAAAAATCTTAGCGGAAATTTAAGATTAGGTGCAAAAGACAAACAAATTCAAACTCCAGATTTAGATTCAACAGCCATAAAACAAGCAGGCTGGAAAGTAAAATTGAAGGAAACCAATCTGGAAAATATTGCTTTCAAATTTGATGATATGCAGTCAAAACCGCTCTCAAAAGGAATTGATTATGCGCATCTTGATCTGAGTAAATTCAATTTTAAAGCGGAGAAATTGTATTATGGAAACGATACCATTTCAGGAAGCATTAAAAGAGTGACAGTAAACGAAAAAAGCGGTTTAGAGATTCAGGCTTTTAAAACCGATTTCTTTTACGGACCAAAAAATGCTTCACTGGAAAATCTGTATTTAAAAACACCGCAAACGCTTGTTCAAGATAAAATTAGAGCGCAATATAAATCACTTGAATCACTCCAAAAAGATTTAGGAAATCTGGCTATCGATGCCAATTTAAAACAATCTAAAATTGGTTTCAAAGACATTCTTTTGTTTGTTCCAGATCTTCAAAATACCAATCCGTTCAAAAGCAATCCGAATGCCATTTTGTATGTAGATAGCCGTGTAAGCGGAAAAGTAAAAGATTTGACTATTTCGAAATTTGAAATGAGTGGAATTGGTTCTACAAAAGTTTCTCTTTCGGGAAAAATTGCTGGATTGCCAGATGCGCAAAAAGCGTATTACGATTTAAATATTAAAAAGATTTCGAGCACGGCAAAAGACATTAATATGTTTGTGCCGGCTGGAACAATTCCGAAGAATATTCAAATTCCTTCGCAATTAAGTTTACAGGGAAATTTTCAAGGTACAGTTCAGAATTTTAAAACAAATCTGGCGTTGAACAGTAGTTTCGGAAATGCAAAAGTGGATGCTTTATTTGATCAGCGTGTTAAAAAAAGAGAGAAATACGATGCAACGGTTTATTTATTGGATTTTAATTTAGGAAGATTAATCAAAAATGATTCTGTCGGAAAAATTACGCTTAAAGCGAAAGTCAAAGGAATTGGTTTAGACCCAAAAACGGCAAATGCAGTAGTGGATGGACTGGTTCAAAAAGCTGTTTTTAATAAATATACATATAAAGATTTAGCATTAAAAGGAAATATCGAAAATGGATCTTTTGCTGTAAAATCTGGAATGAAAGATCCAAATTTGAATTTTGATTTGGTTGCCAGCGGAAATACAAAAGAGAAATATCCGGCAATAAAATTAAAGCTGAATCTGGATATAGCCGATTTAGAAAAACTGAATCTTCACGCCGGACCAATGAAACTTCGCGGGAATATTGATGCCGATATTGCCAACAGCAATCCTGATTTTTTAAACGGAAAAGTGTTTCTTTCAAACATTCAGATTTTGCAGGACAAAGAACCAATTGTTTTAGATTCGGTGCATGTAATTGCTTTTTCAGATAATACCCGAAATAATATCAAAATTTCGTCACAGTTTTTAAAAGCAGAAGTTGACGGAAAATATAAATTGACAACATTAGCTGCTGCAGTCAAAAAATCACTTTCAAAATATATTGATCTGAAAAACCCGAAAGTAAATGGAGAATCTGATGAACAAAGATTGGCTTTTACGTTAACGGTTGATAACGACCCGATTTTATTTAAATTGATTCCGAAACTTACAGGTTTGGAGCCAATTAAAATCGCCGGAAAATATAATAATGTAGTCGATTCTTTAGAAATAAAAGGGGCAATTCCGCGAATTGTTTACGATGGCAATACAATTTCGGATGGGAAAATAAATATAGAAACAAAAGAGAACGCTTTAGAATATTTGGTTTCTGTAGCCACGATCGAAAGCGGTTCTCTCAAAATTCCATTTACCAGTTTATCAGGTAAAGTAGAAAATAATATCTTGGATTATGCACTTGAGGTAAAAGATGCAAAAGACAAACAGCAGTATTTTGTTGGAGGAGAATTTAAAGCTGAAGATTCTAAAAATATTTTTAAAATTGATGCGGAAAACTTCGTTTTGAATTATGAAAAATGGAATGTTGATCCGGAAAATGCAATCGAATTTGGAGATAAGAAACTTTATATCAATAAATTTTATTTGAATCATGAAGGCGACGGATTGAAGATTCAGTCTCAGGGAACACAAAGTAATGCGCCTTTGCAAGTTGATTTTGTGAATTTCAAAATTGGGACTATCATGAATATGATTTCCAAAGATCAATCGCTGATTCAAGGTTTGGTAAACGGAAATGCTTTGGTCGAAAATGTAATGACAAATCCGATTTTTACTTCTGATTTAAAAATAGATGATTTTACTTTTAAAGGAGAAAAAGTTGGAGATTTAGAAATAAAAGTAGACAATAAAACAGCTGATACGCTTTTTGCTAATGTAGTTTTGAGTGATGAAGGAAATGATGTAAAGCTTACTGGCGAATATAAAATAGAGGAAAGCAATTTTGATTTGGATGTTGCTATCAACAAACTGAATATTAAAAGTATTCAGGGTTTTAGTATGGGAAATATTACCGAAGGGAAAGGTTTTTTATCAGGAAATTTCAAAATTACTGGAAATACTTCGGCTCCAAAAGTTAATGGCGAATTAAACTTTAATGATGCCGGTTTTAGAGTCACACAGCTTAATTCTTATTTTAAAACAGGAAAAGAAAAAATCATTTTTAATGAGGGAACGATTTCATTTGATAAGTTTTCTCTTTTAGATGAAAATGATAATGAATTGTTTGTCAACGGAACAATTCAATCTGCGGATTTTGTTAAATACAATTTTAATCTTCTTGTAGAGGCTAGTGATTTTAGAGCTATTAATTCTAAAGCGGCAGATAATGATTTGTTTTACGGCGATTTATTTTTGGATACAAAACTAAATATTAAAGGAAGTTTAGAAAGTCCGGTTGTTGACGGAACGATTAAAATAAATAAAGAAACGAAGTTTACGGTTGTCATGCCTCAGTCAGATCCGTCAATTGCAGATCGGGAAGGAATTGTTGAGTTTGTTGATGAAGATAATATGTATCTGAAACAAACAGTTGACATGAAAAATAAATTAGATCAATCGGAATTGAAAGGAATGAATGTGAATGTCGCCATTTCGATTGACAAAGAAGCTGAATTGACTTTGCTGATTGATAAAACAAACGGCGATTATTTAAAATTAAAAGGCGAAGCAGAATTAGTTGGAGGAATTGATCAATCAGGAAAAACCACTTTGACTGGAAAATATGAGTTTTCGGATGGATCGTACGAAATGAACTTCAATGGAATCAAAAGAAAATTCGACATTCAGAAAGGCAGTTATATTACCTGGAATGGAGAACCTACTCAGGCTAATGTAAATATTACCGCGATTTATAAAGTCAATGCAGCTCCGATAGATTTGCTTGGGAATCAGTTAGCAGGTAAGGAGCAGGCTGAAAAAAATACGTATAAACAAAAGCTTCCTTTTCAGACTTTATTGAAAATGAACGGAGAATTAATGAAACCTGAAATTTCGTTCGGAATTGATCTTCCAGACGGCAATTACGATGTTTCTGCAGCTGTCGTAACTATGACTCAGTCAAAATTAAAACAGATAGAACAAGATCCGGCGGAGTTAAACAAGCAGGTCTTTGCTCTTTTATTGTTAAACCGATTTGTAGGCGAAAATCCGTTTTCCAGCGAAAGTGGCGGTACAAGCGCAGAATCTATGGCGAGACAGAGTGTGAGTAAAATTCTTTCACAACAATTAAATAATCTTGCAGGAGAATTAATCACAGGGTTTGAAGTCAATTTTGATTTAGAATCAACAGAAGATTATACTACAGGAACCATGCAAAACAGAACCGATCTGAATGTTGAAGTTTCAAAAAGATTATTGGATGACCGTTTAAAAGTGACCGTTGGAAGCAGTTTTGGAGTAGAAGGCGAGGAACGTGCCAATGAAGAAAGTACCAATATTGCAGGAGATGTAGCACTCGATTATCAGCTTACAAAAGATGGCCGATATATGGTTCGTGCGTATAGAAAAAATCAATATCAGGTAGCAGTAGAAGGTCAGGTCGTAGAAACGGGAATTGCTTTTGTTATAACGATGAGTTACAATAAATTCAGAGAACTTTTTCATCGTACAGAAAAAGAAAAAGAATTGATAAGAGAAGAAAAACTGCGAAAAGAAAAGCAAAAGCAAAAAGAGAAAGAAAAGGAGAAGCAGGAGGAAAATCAGGAAAATCAAATTAAAGGGAATGAACAAAAAACATAATCATATAAAAGATCATTTTGCAAAGTATTTTGTGCTGATATCCTTGTTTTTTGTTTTAGGATGCAGTAATACAAAATATCTTCCGGAAGGCGATTTGCTTTATACTGGTGGTTCAGTAGAGGTCAAGGATTCTATCATAAAAAAGAAAGAAAGAAAAGCACTGGAAATTGAACTTGAAGGATTGCTTCGCCCGAAACCCAATAAAACTTTTTTAGGTTTACGTCCAAAACTATGGTTTTATAATATTGCCGGTACACCAAAAAAACAAAAAGGATTCAGATACTGGCTGAAGAATAAAGTGGGAGAAGAACCGGTACTTTTCAGTAAAGTAGATTTAGAATATAATGCATCGGTTTTGCGCAATTTTACCGAAAACAGAGGTTATTTTAAAACTCGGGTAAGTGCCGATTCAACTGTTCGAAACAAAAGGGTAACTGCAGAATATATCGTTGTGCCAAAAAAGCAATATATTATTAAGAGTGTGACTTTTCCTGATGATTCTCTTAAAATGTCAAAAATAATTGCCAGATCAAGCCGAAGAAGTTTACTGAAAGTTGGAAATCCGTATGATTTGGATGTTATAAAAGCAGAAAGAGAACGCATCGATGCGCGATTAAAAGAAAAAGGCTATTTCTATTTTAATCCGGATTATATTTTAGCAAAAGTAGACAGCAGTAAAGGCGATCACGAAGTAAAAATAAGGTTGGTTATAAAAGACGAAACGCCGGTTAAGGCTTTAACTGCTTATAAAATCAACAACATATTTGTGTATCCAAATTATTCTTTCGGAAATGACAGTGCTGTGTATAGAAAAAAAAATAGTACAAAATACAAAGATTTTACTATTATAGATACAACAGAAACCTTTAAACCAAGAGTTTTCGATCGAACGATTTATTTTAAAAAAGGAGATTTATATAATAGAAAAGACCATAATTTAACGCTAAACCGTTTTGTGAATCTTGGGACTTTTAGTTTTGTAAAAAATGAATTTAAGCCTTCTGATAGTATTGAAAATGCATTGGATTCCTATTATTATTTGACACTTTTACCTAAAAAGTTTATAAGAGTTGAGGTTATCGGAAAAACGAATTCGGCAAGTTACACGGGTACAGAAGTCAATTTAAATTGGAATAACAGAAACTTTTTTCGTGGCGCAGAAATGTTTACAGCGTCAATTTTTGGCGGTGCCGATTTTCAGTTAGGCGGTGTCAATAAAGGAAAGAATATTTATAAGCTTGGAGGAGAAGTTAGTTTGACCTGGCCAAGATTTATTACACCTTTTAATATAGAAGGAAACAGTGACTTTGTGCCGAGAACCAAGGCCACTTTAAGATACGAATATCAAAAAAGAACGCAGTTGTATGCACTGAATTCTTTTAATTCTACTTTCGGTTATTTATGGAAAGAAAATATCCGAAAAGAACACCAGTTAAATATTGTAGATGTGACTTATGTGAGTCCGAATCATGTTACCGAAGAATATTTAGAAGATATTAAAGATGATCCGGCATTAGGGAAGGTAATTGAAAAACAATTGATTTTTGGTCCAACTTACAATTATACCTATACCAATACAATGCAGAAACGCCGAAAGAATACCATTTATTTTAATGGTGAATTTGATTTGGCGGGAAATCTTACGGGGTTAGTTACGGGTGCAGACTATCCAAATAATGTAAAAACAATATTTGATGTTCCGTTTAGTCAATATGTAAAAATCAGATCTGATTTCAGACATTATTTAAAATTGGGAAAAGAAAGTGAATTGGCCAGCAGATTGATTGTGGGAGCGGGATTTGCTTATGGAAATTCGAATACACTTCCAGCATCCAAACAGTTTGTGGTAGGAGGAACCAACAGTATCCGAGCTTTCAGAGCAAGAACACTTGGGCCCGGTAGTTATGTAATTCCGCCAACCACAAATTCAAATTATACACCTGATCAGTCCGCTGATCTAAAACTGGAATTCAATACGGAATATCGTGCAAAACTTTTTAGCATTGTTAGAGGGGCCTTATTTTTAGATGCTGGAAACATCTGGCTTTTGCATGCTGATCCGGATAAACCCGGTGCTGAAATTTCAAAAGATTTCATGAAAGAGATTGCCATTGGTGCCGGCGCCGGTTTACGTTTTGATTTATCGTTCTTTGTTTTGAGAACAGATTTAGCTATTCCGCTTAGAAATCCCACGTTGCCAGACGGGCAAAGATGGGTGATTGATAATATAAATTTGGGAAGCAGTTCCTGGAGAAAAGACAATCTGATTTTGAATATCGCTATTGGATATCCGTTTTAGTTTTTTTGTCATTTTTTTTCCGCCACGAATTCACGAATTTTCGTTAATCTATGCGGATATTTATGATTGAATTTTATAAATTTTAATTTGTGAAATTGGAAAAATTATTAGACAAAGAGATTAGCGAAAATTCGTGGCTAAAAAAGAAAAAAATGAAGTAAATTGGTCTAAAATATTTTAAAGGAATGCAAAACTTGATCAAAAGAATTATTGGTGTTAGTGTTATTGTTTTAGTCATTATTTTGGCTTTCAAATATTGCCAATTCAAGAAAGAAGACGATTCTGATATTCAGTATAATACCAATTTAATTCAGCAACAGATACTTAATGTTGGGAAATTGGTGGTCACCGAAGGACATTTTTCAGAAGTCATTACCTATAAAAATCAGCAGAAATATTTCATGGACATGATTTCTTTTGAGAAGAAAGCACTTGTGGTTGTAAATGCAAATGTTACAGTAGCCTACGATCTGCATAAAATGAAATATGATATTGACGAAAAGAATAAAACGATTACGATTTTAAATATTCCAAAAGAAGAAATTACCATCAATCCTGATATTCAGTTTTATGATGTGGAACAAAGTAAACTGAATCCGTTTACGGGAGATGATTACAATAAAATCAATAAATCGGTAAAAGCAAATCTGGCAAAAAAAATAGAAACGTCGTCATTAAAAACAAATGCCGAAAACCGATTAATAAGCGAATTGTCTAAGATTTTAATTATGACTAATTCAATGGGCTGGAAACTGCAATACAATGGAAAAACTATTGAGTCAGAGACTGAGTTGAATCAGGATTTGAAATTATAAGTTGTAAAAAAGAATCTCGCAAAGACGCAGAGTCGCAAAGCAAACTTATGAAGTAAAAACTTTGCGACTCTGCGTCTTTGCGAGATTAAAAAAAAATCAGCGTGAAAAAATCTTAGCGTCTTAGTCCCGATAGCTATCGGGATTGTGGCAAAGAACTATCAAAAATCAAATCCAATCCCCCAGAAATTAAATGTGCCACTTCAGGACGTCTTTCTTTTAGTTGATCTAAGTAAACCAATACTTCCTGTAAAAGTTGTTTTTCGTCTGAATCTTTCAGAAGTTCTGCAATTTCAACAGTTAATAACCAATCGTTAGGATGATTGTGTTTAACTTTTTCGAAAACAGATTTTAGATCGGTTTCAGAATCTTTATTATTTCGGATGTTTCGAACTGTCGAATATAATTCCTCCAATTCATCACGTTCGTGGGTATGTTTTGCTTTTATAGTTTTAGTCGTCGGAACAATATTAATTAAGTCAAAACTATTCACATCAGCTGGACCGGAAAAAGCAGAAACCACTTTTTTACCAATTGCCATATCATAATTGCCCCATTCCGGCTGAAATAAAATGGTTTCGCCATGTGTTACGGTGCAATTTTTAAAACTAATTAAGATAATTTCTCCGTGCAGGTTTCGTGATCCTGTAATGATTTCACCTTCAACTTTAATATTACCTTCAAATTCTAGTTTTACGGTTTCGTTTTCAACAATACTGTAAGCCTGTAAATCTTTCGGACTCATATCTTCAATCGCCAAATTGAACCCTTTTAATTTTCCAATCGGACTTCCAAATCCATGTGGATGTGTCAATGTTCCGTGACCAACTAATTCTTTTTCACGATAGGACAGAGCTGTTTGTCCAGTTGTCTGGATGTAAATTGGTCTTCCTTCGTCTTCAATAACATTAGTAAAAACGCCAGAAACTTGTAAACCGGTGCTCAACTCAATTGTTCCTAAAGCATTGGATTGAATCAATTTCTGAATTCCGGACAAACCACCGGTTCTCAGTGCCATTTTATTGGCAAATTCTTCCAAAATCAAGCTTAAGTAAGAGAAGTTTGGTGTTACATAAAGTTGAGGTTGTAACTGTGTAATATCAAAATTCTGATTTGCAGCAGAAATGTCGTAAGGGATCTTTTTAACATTATCGGTCATGCACCAGGCACTTTCTCCAATCGAAGAAAGTAAACCGGCACCATATATTTTTGGGTTTTCAACTGTTCCAATCAATCCGTATTCAACAGTCCACCAATGTAAATTACGAATTTGAGCCATTTCAGATAATTCGCCCATATTGTTTTGTAAATCGGCAACTGCTTTTTCGGCTTCGTCGATTTTTTCCTGAGGTGTATCTTCGGCTTCTTTTAAAATTGAAAGCAAACGAATTGCTTCATACATTTGATAATCTTTATGAGAAGAAATCGCTTTACATCCTATTTCGCCAAAACGTCTTAAATATTCAGCATATTCAGGATTGGCAATAATAGGGGCGTGGCCGGCACCCTCGTGAATAATATCTGGTGCAGGGGTGTATTCAATATGTTCTAATTGTCTGATATCTGAGGCAATAACCAAAACATTATAGGCCTGAAATTCCATAAAAGCATTTGGCGGAATAAAACCATCAACAGCAACTGCAGCCCAGCCAATTTCGGTTAGAATTCGGTTCATTCCGTACATGCTGGGAATAGAATCAATTTCAATTCCGGTTTTGCGTAAACCGTCTAAATAGGAACTATGAGCAACTTTTGAAAGATAATCTACATTTTTACGCATTACATAGCGCCAAACCGCCTGATTTATTGGCGTATAATCGCTATAATCCTGAGGTTTAATAAATTGCTTTAAATGTTTAGGCAATCGCTCTAATAATGGGTTTGTTTCAATACTTGCATTCATTTCGAAAACGTTGTAGATTAGAATGTAAAATTACGAATTTAAGACGCTATTTTTTGCTATTCATCACAATTTTTTTGCTCGAAATGATTTTTTATTGCAGTTTCTTTAGGTATTGGCTTATCGTTTATTTTGATTTTCGGGAGCTGTTTTCTACTGTCTGCTTAATCTTTTGTGTCCGCTGTGGCAGACACAAATGGATGCCGCTTCCATAAGGGCTATGGTTTTAGTTTTAAAAGAGTCTTTTAAATTATTATAGAAGTAAGGCTTTAGCAATCATTGTTTTCATAATTTACCTTTTCCATTTTGTCTTCATAGAATTCAATATCTTTTGATGTCATGGGGACTTTCTTCAACTCTGTTTTTAGTTGCTTTTTGGTATCGGGACTTATCCATAGACCATTAAAAGTAGCGTTATCTTTCTTTAAAATCATGACACCGGTAAATCCTTGTTCAACAAATACAAATTCGCTCTCATTTTTTTTATTTTGAGTAGCATTTAACTGAATCCAATTGCCGGATTTGTCGTAACGATACATCGAAGTATACATGAGATCAGCGTTGCAAGGATGATTTTCAGCTTTTATATAAAAAGTTACAGCGGTTTTTCCGTCAATAGTACCTTTGTATAAAATAGATTTAACTGTTTGCGCCTGAGTACTGTTAAAAATAAAAAGTGAAAGAAAAAAAGAGAGTATTGCTTTTATCATATTTCAAATATTGTTGAAGCCAAACTTAGCTATTTAAAATTTCTAATCCAACACTATAAAGAGAAATACCCTACAATTTTAAATTAATGATGGTTTGCGTTTCTAAAATATTCAATTTTATGATTGAACATAAATGCCATATTTGTGGCACGCATTTTTGCTTCGTCTGTAATCGGTCCTGAAAATTGAGTATCAATTGTAGTATTAAAAATTTCAATCCAGCGATCAAAATGAGTTTTATCTACAGGTAATTGTTTATGCGGCGGAAATGGAGTTCCTGAATAAGCGCGAACATCAAATAAAATAGTCTGCCAGAAACCATACATTTTTTGTAAATGCTCAGCCCAGCGATCTTGTAATTTATCATTAAAGATTGGACCAAGAAGATCATCTTTTCTCACATTGGCATAAAAGCTGTCTACCATTTGTTTAATGTCTTCTAAGGTTGAAATATCTTTAAGCGTTTCCATGTTTTGTTGTCTAAATTGAATTGCAAAAATACGATTTCGTATACTGTTTATTCTATGATATTTATCATTAGGAAATTATTAACCTATTAACTGGGTAAAAAGATCCTGATTGTCATTTAAATATTGAAATTCAAAACCATTTTGAGTCATTTTTAATTTAATTGGCATAATGTCTTTTTTGTTTTTCAATTCCAGACCTACAACAACAGAACCTACTTCACGACTGTTTTTCTTTGCAAACTGGAAATAAGTGATATCATCATCGGGACCTAAAATGTTATTTACAAATTCTTTTAAAGCTCCCGGACGTTGTGGAAACTGAATCATGAAATAGTGCATTAAACCTTCATAAAGTAGAGAACGCTCTTTTATTTCGGCAGTTCTTTCAATATCATTATTACTTCCGCTTACTATACAAACTACATTTTTGCCTTTAATTTTATCTTTATAAAAGTCTAATGCCGCAATTGTTAAAGCTCCTGCAGGTTCTACCACCATTGCTTCTTCATTGTACAGACGTAAGATAGTCGTACATACTTTTCCTTCCGGAACTAAAACAATATCTTCAAGATTGTATCGGCAGATTTCAAAAGTCATATCACCAACTTGTTTTACTGCGGCGCCATCTACAAATTTGTCTATTGTTTTTAGAGCTGTATTTTTATTTTCTTCGATTGATGTTTTCATAGATGGTGCACCTTTTGGCTCAACACCAATAATTTTCGTATTCGGACTTAAATGCCTGAATACTTCTGATAAACCGGAAGCAAGTCCTCCACCGCCAATTGGTACAAAAACGTAATCGATTGGTTCTTTAAAGCTTTCCAGAATTTCCAGACCTACAGTTCCCTGGCCGGCAATTACTTTTTCATCATCAAAAGGATGAATAAATATTTTATGATTTTTGATAGCGTCAGCCGTCGCTGATGCATAAGCGTCATCAAAAGTATCTCCGGTAAGGACAATTTCAACAAACGTTTTTCCAAATAACTGTACTTGTTTTACTTTTTGTTTTGGAGTTGTTTTAGGCATATAGATTTTACCTTTAATCTTCAAAAGATTACAGGAATAAGCCACTCCCTGCGCATGATTTCCTGCACTGGCACATACTACACCGATTTGTTTTTCAGCATCAGTTAACGAAGAAATCTTGTTGAAAGCTCCTCTGATTTTGTATGATCTTACAATTTGTAAATCTTCTCTTTTTAATAAAATAGTTGATTTGAATTCTTCTGAAAGATTTAAATTTTGTGTAAGGGGCGTCGCCGCAACTACATCTTCGAGCTGCTTTTTTGCATTAAGGATTTCGTTGAATAAACTCATGGTGTTTTGTTTTTATTTTTTTGCCACAGATTAAAAGAATTGTAATGATTTTTAATCTGGGTGAATCTGTGAAATCTGTGGCAAAACATATTTGTCTTAAACTTTCTTAAAATAAAAAACCTCCCGATGTGGGAGGTTCTTATAAATTATATTTTACTTATTTATATAACACCTCGCCATTATTGCTGAATTGCAATAATGCTGATAATAGCGATAATAATGTTACTAAAGTTTGTCATTTTTAATTGTTTGAAAAACAAATGTAATTAATTATTTTTTTACCGGAGGATATTGAGCTAAAATTTTGCCCACAAACTCGGCAATTTTTTCGTCTTTTTTATCGACGTTTCGGGTCAGAGTACCAACACCTTCACCTTGCCAGATCATTTCTTTCTTTTTAGCATCGATTAAATCAATATATAAAGTTCCTTCAGTAGAGCTTGAAACGGTAGTTGTTCCTCCGTACATCATGTAAGGATTCCATCCATATCCCCATCCATAACCCCAACCGGCACTAAACTGGTTTACATCTATTTGCTCTCTCGATTTGGTAAAAATATTTACCAGTAAATCTGGATTTTCGCTTTTAGTAAAACCTTTGGCCTGCATTTGATCGTCAATGGCACGAAGGATACGTCTTTTATCCAAATCAGAGATCTCGACCTTATCAATTCCCGGCTTAAAGAAAGCATAAGTTTTATAAGGCGCAAAATTTACGTTTCTGTCATAATCAGAATAAACACTGATGGTATCGCATGACGCTACAAGAATTAAAAGCAGAAAAACGGGTACTAATTTGAATGTTTTCATATATTTAAGATTTAATGTTCTCATTTTTAATTAAATAAGAAAGCTTTAGGCTAAAATAGAGATTCGTCAACTATATTAGGTAAAGTTACTTTTAGTAAAGGCTGAACTTCCATTGCTCTTTTTATAGCAAAAATAGCTTCGTCATTTCGCGCCCAGCTTCTTCTTGAAATTCCGTTGTTAACATCCCAGAAAAGCATTGATGCTAAACGTTTTGAAGCCTCTTTAGAGCCATCAAGAACCATACCAAATCCGCCGTTTATGACCTCTCCCCAGCCAACTCCGCCGCCATTATGAATCGAAACCCAGGTTGCACCTCTAAAGCTGTCTCCAATAACATTATGAATGGCCATATCTGCAGTAAAGCGAGAACCGTCGTAGATATTTGAAGTTTCTCTGTAAGGAGAATCTGTTCCTGAAACGTCATGATGATCACGTCCTAAAACAACAGTTCCAATTTCTCCTTTAGCAATCGCCTGATTAAAAGCTTCGGCAATTTTAATACGTCCTTCGGCATCTGCATATAAAATACGAGCCTGAGAACCTACAACCAGTTTATTTTCCTGTGCACCTTTGATCCATTTGATATTGTCCTGCATTTGCTGCTGAATTTCATTTGGAGCCGTCTTTGCCATTTCTTCCAAAACCTGACTTGCAATAGTATCAGTTTTTTGTAAATCTTCAGGTTTTCCAGATGTACAAACCCATCTAAATGGGCCAAATCCATAGTCAAAACACATTGGACCCATAATATCCTGAACATAACTAGGATATTTAAAAACGATATTATTCTCTGCCATTACATCTGCACCGGCACGTGAAGCTTCTAATAGAAAGGCATTCCCGTAATCAAAAAAGTAAGTTCCTTTTGCAGTGTGTTTGTTAATTGCAGCAGCGTGACGACGTAAAGTTTCCTGAACTTTTTCTTTAAATAATTCCGGATTATTAGCCATCATTTCATTTGCTTCCTCAAAGGAAATTCCAACCGGATAATAACCTCCGGCCCAAGGATTATGTAATGAAGTCTGATCTGATCCTAAATCAATTTTAATGTTTTCCTGATCAAAACGTTCCCAAACGTCCACAACATTTCCTAAATAAGCAATAGAAACAGTTTCTTTATTTGCTTTTGCCAAAGCTACTCTGGCAACCAGTTCATCTGTAGAAGTTACCACTTCATTGATCCATCCTTGCTCGTGACGAATTTTAGTGATTTTCGGATTTACTTCGGCACAAACTGTTATACAACCCGCAATATTTCCTGCTTTTGGCTGTGCACCCGACATTCCGCCTAATCCGGAAGTTACAAATAAACTTCCTTCCGGATTTTGTTTTATTTTTCTAAAACCATTCAAAACTGTAATCGTCGTTCCGTGTACAATTCCTTGTGGACCAATGTACATATAACTTCCAGCAGTCATTTGTCCGTATTGCGAAACGCCCAAAGCATTCATTTTTTCCCAATCGTCCGGTTTAGAATAATTTGGAATTACCATTCCGTTTGTAACTACAACTCTTGGCGCTTCAGCATGTGAAGGGAATAGTCCCATTGGATGTCCAGAATACATAGTTAAAGTTTGCTCATCTGTCATTTCAGACAAATATTGCATTGTCAATAAATATTGAGCCCAGTTTTGAAAAACGGCTCCATTTCCGCCATATGTAATCAACTCATGCGGGTGTTGTGCTACAGCATAATCCAGATTATTCTGAATCATGTGCATAATGGCTTTTGCCTGCAATGATTTTCCCGGATATTCATCAATTGGGCGAGCATACATTTTGTAATCAGGACGAAGACGATACATGTAGATACGTCCGTAAGTTTCTAATTCTTCTGAGAATTCCTGAATTAATTCAGCATGATCTTTGGCACTAAAATAACGCAAAGCATTTTTTAAGGCTAGTTTTTTTTCTTCTGCCGAAAGAATTTCTTTTCGTTTTGGCGCATGATTAATTGCTAAATCGTATGCTGCCTTTGGAGGTAATATTGAAGGGATCCCTTGTTGTATTTGTTCTTTAAAAGTCATTTTTTTAAGATGCTGAGTTGCTAAGCTATTAAGACGCTAAGGTATTTTTGTTAGATTAACAACAGATTAATTTTTTTTGTTTTTTAGATTATATCACCCTGTTGGGCTTTAAATGTGGACAATATTTAATTGATACAATTGGAATTTGGAATTTATCCCAAGGTTTTGGGATTGGAATTTATTTAAATTATCTAATTCCCACATTGACACATTTTCTAATTAAAAAAACTAGGGATAGCGGATATCCGACCTGTGATAGGATTTGTGGATTGTAATCCTGAATTTTTGTGAATGGATATCCATATAATTATTTTAGATTATTGATTTTAGATTGTAGCGTATTTTTTAAATTATCTCATGATCAAATTGACACATTTTATAATTAGTTTTTCTTCCTGATTTCACCCGTTCTTTTATCAAATCCGTAAGGGCAATGGCGGCATCCGCTTTTACAACAGTAACCACGCTTTAGATGGTGTTTCTCAGTAAAGCATTTATAACCTTCTGGTGTATAATAAAAATCTTCACCTTCGATTAATTTATTTTCATTACTTTGCTCTTTCATAAATCTGCTTGTGGTTCAGTTTCAATTAAACCTAAAATCAAAAATAAAAATATTTGATTATGATTTTATTGAAATGAAACAATTTTATAGCTACAAATTTATAAATTTTACAGCCAATGTTTCTGATTGTTGCTAAATATTTAATTCCGAAAGGATATCGGGGAATGGCTGTGTTTCCGTTTGTTGTTGTGAAATATGGTTTTGATAAAACAAATGGAATATTTGTAAATCACGAAAAAATACATTTAAGGCAACAATTAGAACTTTTAGTAATTCCGTTTTTTGTTTGGTATTTTGCAGAGTTTTTAATTCGTTTAATTCAATATAAAAACAAGGATTTAGCCTATCGTAACATTAGTTTTGAGCGAGAAGCTTATACAAACGAAACCAATTTAAATTATTTAAAAAACCGATCTTTTTTTGAGGTTTTAAATTACATCAGATTAAAATGAAACCAGTTTTCAATCAGCCAATTCATATTCATTTTCCGAACTCTATTTCTTTGACAATTAAGCGTGAAGATTTAATTCATCCGTTTGTTTCCGGAAATAAATTCAGAAAGTTAAAATATAATTTGCTTCAGGCAAAAGCCGAAAGCAAAACGACGCTGTTAACTTTTGGAGGCGCATTTTCAAATCATATCGCAGCAGTAGCTTACGCAGGAAAAGAGCAAGGTTTTAAGACCATCGGAATTATTCGCGGAGATGAGCTTTTGGATAAAATCGAAGAAAATCCAACACTGAAATTTGCTAAGGAAAACGGAATGGAATTTGAATTTGTTTCGAGAGAAGAGTATCGTCTCAAGAGTGAGGATTCTTTTATTGAAAAGCTGAAAGATAAGTTTGGTAATTTTTATCTGGTACCAGAAGGCGGAACAAATGATTTGGCTGTAAAAGGCTGCGAAGAAATTTTAACAGCAGAAGATTCGGTTTTTAATTATGTTTGTTGCGCAGTTGGAACCGGTGGAACAATCTCCGGATTAATAAATAGTGCATTGCCAAATCAGAAAATTTTGGGATTTCCGGCATTAAAAGGTGACTTTTTAAAAGATGAAATTCGTATTTTTGCAAAACAAGATAACTGGAATTTAATTTCTGACTATCATTTTGGAGGCTATGGCAAGGTAAATTTAGAGTTAATCGAATTTATTAATGCTTTTTTTGAAGAGAATAAAGTACCCTTAGATCCAATTTATACAGGAAAGATGGTTTTTGGCGTTATAGATTTAATCAGCAAAAATTATTTTCCTGCACATTCAAAAATTTTACTCATTCATACTGGCGGATTACAGGGAATTGAAGGAATGAACATAAAATTGATGCAGAAAAAATTACCAATACTCAAAACACATGATTAAAAAAATTGTATTACTTCTCGTAATATTAGCCATAGCAAGTTGCTCATCTAGTAAGCCTGCAATCGCGACGACTAAAAAAGCGGCAGCAATTCAGACCAGGACAGCTTCGACAAAAAGAAGTAACCCTGTTAAACCTATCGGAAAAAATTACCCTTCTACAAATAATACAACTGAGGTTATTCAATCTACTTCAAAAACAGTTGTCACCAGTGATCTAGTTAATAATTATATTTTGCAGTTTAAAGATATTGCAATGGGAAATATGCAGAAATATGGTATTCCTGCAAGTATTATTCTGGCTCAGGGGATTTTGGAATCTGGTGCAGGAAAAGGTGATTTGGCGATTGATGCCAATAATCATTTCGGAATTAAATGTCATAAAGATTGGCTTGGAGAAAGTGTACGCCATGATGATGATTCGGCTCAGGAATGTTTTAGAAAATATACTGAAGCATCAGAATCATATCGTGATCATGCCCTGTTTTTGGTTGGAAAAAAAAGATATGCCTCCTTATTTACTTATGAAAAAGATGATTATAAAGCTTGGGCAAAAGGGTTAAGAGCTTGTGGTTATGCTACAGATCCTAATTATCCGGACAAATTAATTAGTTATATCGAAAGATATAATCTACATCAATACGATTGCCAGATTACCGGAAAAAACTATTCACCAATCAATAAAACAGTCCCAACTAAAAGTTCATCTTCGGTAGCGACATCTAATACAAAGCCAAATTCAAGTTCAAACGACCCGAATTTGTACGAAGTTCAAAAAGGAGATACACTATATTCCATTTCAAAGAAATTCAATGTATTGGTTGATGACTTGAAACAGAAAAATAACTTAACTGATAATGCCATTTCAATAGGGCAAAGATTGAAAGTGAAATAATTTACAATTCATAATTGATAATTTACAATTATTGAGATAATCAAAAATAAAAAATGTTATATAAAAGAAGTAGTCAGCTTTTTGCTGAAGCAGAAAAAGTAATTCCCGGAGGAGTAAATTCACCAGTTAGAGCCTTTAAAGCGGTTGGTGGGACTCCAATTTTTGTAAAAAGTGCCAAAGGTGCTTATTTATATGATGAAGACGGAAACAAATTAATAGATTACATTAATTCTTGGGGACCAATGGTTTTGGGACATGCTTATCAGCCGGTTGTTGATGCCGTAATCGAAAAAGCAAAGCTTGGAACTTCATTTGGTATGCCAACAGAACTGGAAACTGAAATCGCGGCTTTGGCCGTTTCTATGGTTCCGAATATTGATAAAATACGTTTTGTAAATTCAGGTACAGAAGCCTGTATGAGCGCGATTCGTCTGGCTCGCGGATTTACAAAAAGAGATAAAATTGTAAAATTTGCAGGTTGTTACCACGGACACTCTGATTCATTTTTGATTCAGGCAGGAAGTGGAGCAGTAACTTTTGGTTCACCAAATAGTCCAGGTGTAACAGAAGGAACTGCAAAAGATACTTTGTTGGCAAAATACAATGATTTAGAGAATGTAAAAACGTTGGTTGAAGCTAATAAAGGCGAAATCGCTGCTATTATTATAGAAGCAGTTGCCGGAAATATGGGGTGTATTCCGCCTCAAAAAGGATTTTTAGAAGGATTAAGAGAATTGTGTACAGCAAACGGAATTTTACTGATTTTTGATGAGGTAATGACCGGTTTCCGTTTGGCTCGCGGAGGAGTTCAGGAATTGTATAATATCAATGCTGATATTGTAACTTTTGGGAAAGTAATTGGAGGAGGACTTCCGGTTGGAGCTTTTGCTGCGCGTGAAGAAATCATGAATTATCTTGCGCCACTTGGACCAGTTTATCAGGCTGGAACATTATCAGGAAATCCTTTAGCAATGGCGGCAGGATACGCAATGTTAAAAGCATTAGATAATGACCGTGAAATTTTTACCCGTTTAGAAGAGAAAACAGCTTATTTAGAAGCCGGGATAGACAGAGTTTTAAAAGCAAATAATATTGCGTTTACAATCAATAGAGTAGGTTCTATGATTTCGGTACATTTTGATGCAAATCCGGTTACCGATTTTCAAACGGCTGCAAAAGGAGATAATGAAACATTTAAGAAGTTTTTTCACGGATTGCTTCAGGAAGGTGTTTATATTGCACCTTCAGCTTATGAAACATGGTTTATTACAGATGCATTAACTTATGAAGATTTAGATTTTACAATTAATGCGATTGATAAAGTTTCAAAAACATTTTAAATATAAAAAGGAGGCTATTAAGCCTCCTTTTTTATTAGTTTTCTTTACGATATTCTTTCATTTTTTCTCTTGCTTTGTCTTTGTTCTCTTCCTGAATTTTTTTCCATTTTGTATATTGGTCAGCATTCAGAATTGATTTCATTTTAGCATCATTTGCCTCTTTTTCGGCCATCACTTCTTTTTTAAAGGCTTCCTTCTCAGCTGCAGTTGGTTTTACATTGCTCTCTTTTTTTTCTTTGCGGGTTTCTTTAAATTTTTCTGCTTTAGCATTTCGGTCAGTCAGAAGTTGTTTAACCTGGATCTGTTGATTGGCGTCCAGATTTAATTCGGTAGTCAGTTTTTTTAACTGCTTTTCTGTACGTTGTTCCGGAGTAAGTTTTTCTCTTTTTCCCATGTCTTGTGCAAAGCTTGCTATTCCGATGAACAACATTGCTGCAATAAATAATTTTTTCATGATGTAAGTTTTTTAATTGTTATACGATTTTAGACTTTGCAAAAATTAATTGGTTTAATCTGATCTATAAAATTATAGTTTAATTAACAATTTGATTGATAAAGTATTAAAGAGTGTTGTGTATTAAAATTACAGAATAAATTGTTTACTTTTAAGATGTAAATAATTAGAGAATCTGAAAAATAAATTACTATGAGCTTAAATGCTACTATATCAGCCAATACCAAAATTGCTTTTTTTTCTACGCAGCCTTATGATAAATTGTTCTTCAATAAATATAATGCAGATTTTAGTTTTGAAATGGATTTCTTCGAAACACAGCTTAATCCACAAACCGTAATTCTAATTGAAAATACATCGATTGTCTGTGTTTTTGTAAATGATATTGTCAACGAATCGGTTATTAAACAACTAGCAGAGAAAAATGTAAAGATTATAGCTTTGCGTTGTGCGGGTTTTAACAATGTCGATTTAGAAGCGGCAAAAAAATACAATTTAAAAGTATGTCGTGTTCCTGCTTATTCGCCGCAGGCAGTTGCAGAACATGCGATGGCAATGATTTTAACTTTAAACCGAAAAACGCATAAAGCTTATAACAGGGTTCGCGAGCAGAATTTTTCGTTAAATGGGTTATTAGGATTTGATTTATTCGGAAAAGCAATTGGAATTATAGGAACTGGAAATATTGGAAAAGCGTTCGCTAAAATTGCCTTAGGTTTTGGATGTAAGGTTTTGGCTTATGATATTGTTGAAAATGATGAAATGATAAAAGATGGGGTTTCTTTTGTAGGTTTAGAAGAACTATTTAAGTCAAGTGATATTATTTCGCTCCATTGTCCATTAAACGCTCAGACGAAACATGTTGTGAATCAAAAATCAATTACTTTGATGAAAGACAGTGTTATGATTATCAATACAAGTCGTGGCGGGTTAATAGAAACTTCATCTGTTATTGAAGGTTTAAAAGAAGGTAAAATTGGTTATCTGGGAATCGATGTTTACGAACAGGAAGAAAAACTGTTTTTTAGAGATCTTTCTGCAGATATTATCCAGGACGATGCCATTCAGCGGTTAATGAGTTTTCCGAATGTTCTGGTAACAGCACATCAGGCCTTTTTTACCAATGAAGCTTTAACACAGATTGCTTTGGTTACTTTTAATAATATCAAATCTCTGCTAGAGCAGCATGATATTGAAAATAAGGCAGCGTTGTTAGTATAAGTTATCCTAATTGGATAACCTATCGGGTTTGAAACGTAAATAAGAATTTAAAATATAAGACTATGAAGAATAAAATTTTAATCCTAATGGGAATTTTGGCTTTGTATTCCTGCCAGAATAAAAACGAATCAAAAAATATTATTAAAACTATTGTGCAGGACACTTTGTCGAAAACAATTGGAGGAACAGCAGATTTAAGTGATGCTCCGCCCAGAGATGACAAAGCTGTCGAGCTGATTCGGAAACAATTAAATGTTTTGCTAAAAAAAGATCTTCCGGCAATGACAAAAGATGACCGGTCATTTTATTATGAAGAGTTTGATTTAAACAACGATAAGAAAAACGAATACTTTGTTGGTTTCTCTAATTCGTATTTCTGTGGAAGTGGAGGCTGTTCGGGTTATATTTTAAACAATGACGGAAGTGTAATTAATCATTTTTCTGTAACCGATTTTCCAATTTATGTAATGACTTCTTCAAGCGAAAAATTTTATGATCTAATATTTGAAAGCGGAGGTAAATTTCATTATTTAAAAATGAAGAATGGGAAATACCCTTCAAATCCTTCTGTTCAGGAAGTATACAAGGAACAAATCCCGAAAGAAAGTACCAAGGTTTTGAGTATTACAGATAAAAAATTTGTGAAGTATTCGTTTTAAAAATAAAGCAAAACCCGACAAGTTTTAAAAACCTGTCGGGTTTGAAATATTATAGAACCCAACTTGGAATTTGGAATTTCCAAAAATTGGAATTTTAATAATTTATCCTGCCAATTCCACAAATTTAAACTCACCTTCAACAACAACTTTAGTCAAGCCATGTTTAGATAAGTTTTTCATAGACGCATCCCATTTTTTACCACTTAAATTTGCAGTAATTTTTAATTGCGTTAAATCCATTTTATTTTCGTTTCCTTTCAATAAATCTACGATAAATTTCTCTTCATCAGATAATTCAACTAGTTGTTTCTTTTCCGGACGCATTTGTGGGAACAATAAAACTTCCTGAATAGAAGCATTGTTTGTTAAGTACATAATCAAACGATCCATTCCAATTCCCATTCCGGAAGTTGGTGGCATACCGTATTCAAGTGCTCTTAAGAAATCTTCATCGATAATTCCGTTTGCTTCATCATCACCTTTTGCAGCCAAACGCATTTGATCTTCAAAACGCTCTCTCTGATCAATCGGGTCGTTTAATTCAGAATATGCATTTGCGATTTCTTTACCACAAACCATTAATTCAAAACGTTCTGTCAAATCTGGGTTATCTCTGTGCTCTTTACAAAGCGGAGACATTTCTTTTGGATAGTCTGTAATGAAAGTTGGCTGAATATAATTTCCTTCACATTTTGCTCCAAAAATTTCATCAATCAATTTTCCTTTACCCATTGTTTTGTCAACCTCAATACCCATTCCTTTTGCAGCTTCAAACAATTCTTCTTCTGATTTTCCTGAAATATCAAATCCAGTAAAATGTTTGATAGAATCTGTCATCGTAACACGTGCATAAGGTGCTTTAAAGTTGATTTTGTGCTCGCCAAAAGTAACTTCGCTTGTGCCATTTACAGCAATTGCACAATGCTCTAATAAGCCTTCAGCAAATTCCATCATCCAGTTGTAGTCTTTGTAGGCTACGTATATTTCCATTGCAGTAAATTCAGGATTATGCGTTCTGTCCATTCCTTCGTTACGGAAGTTTCTTGAGAACTCATAAACACCTTCAAATCCACCAACAATTAATCTTTTTAAATATAATTCATTCGCAATACGCATGTAAAGCGGAATATCAAGCGAGTTGTGGTGCGTAATAAATGGTCTCGCCGATGCTCCACCAGGAATTGATTGTAAAACTGGAGTATCTACTTCAAGGTATCCTGCATCATTAAAATAACCACGCATCGCAGTAAATAACTTTGTACGTTTGATAAAAGTTTCTTTAACCTGCGGATTTACTGTTAAATCTACATAACGCATTCTGTAACGTAATTCAGCATCATTAAATGCATCGTGCACATTTCCTTCTTCGTCAACTTTTGGTAACGGTAACGGACGTAATGTTTTGCTCAAGAAAGTAAAACCAGTTACACGAATACATTTTGCACCAACTTGTGTTGTAAACAATTCTCCTTCAATACCAATAAAATCACCTAAATCGGTTAATTTTTTGAATACCTGATTGTATAAAGTTTTATCGTCACCTTCACACAAAACATCGCGATTCACGTACAATTGTATACGTCCTTCGCTATCCTGCAATTCAGCAAAACAAGCTTTTCCCTGATCTCTAACGCTCATCAAACGACCTGCTACAATGACCTTCTTACCTTCTTCAAACGACTCCTTAATTTGCTTAGAAGTATGATTTACAGGAAAAAGATTAGCTGGATAAGGATTGATTCCTAAGCTTCGTAAGTTTTGAAGTTTTTCTCTTCGGATGATTTCTTGTTCTGATAATGCCATTTTGTGCTCTTTTTTTAAGAGTGCAAAGATAAAGAAAAGAATGTAGATTTTAGAATGCAGATTTTAGATTTTTTGTACCATCAATTTATTGTCTTTCAATCACATTTTGTACTATTCCGGTAGTTATCGAAATGATGTATCTTTTTTGTATAAAAAGAAAAATTAAGGATGCCGCTTCTACCTGAGCCAGATTAGATTTTTTTGTTTTTAAAAGAAGCTTTGATAAGGATGTTTTTTACGTTTTTAAATAAAAATTTATTGTAAGAAATCAACTAAAAATCTTATTACCTTAGCTGCTTAAAATTTTATTCGCTATCAAAAAAATGAAATATTTATTAGCCTTTTTGTTCTTAATTTCTTTTGCAAGTTGTCAGATTACCGAAACAATCATAATCAATCCAGATGGGAGCGGCGATATAGAAGTAGTTCAGTTTAGGGATGAAAATAGTTATATGCAAATTGCAGGTGAAGAATATTCTAAAGAAAATGTATTTCAGGATACGACTTATGTTTTTAAAGAATATATTAATAAGTACAATGAAACGTTTTTAAAATATACGCCTGAAGAGCAAAAAATATTTCAAAAATATGCCAATGTAAGAGTGCATCTTAAGAAAAGTTCTTTCGAAAAAGAATACAAAAATATATTTTCACTACACTTTGATAAAGTCTCTGAAATTCCCGATTTATATAAAACCGAAAATTATGCCTCAGATATTCAGCATAATTATGCCCTGACAGCAGAAAATCATTATTACCGAATTGGCTATTCTTTTGATGAAAAAGTATTTAAACGTGCGGTTTCAATTATAAATACAGCTGAATTAGAAAAGGCAAGAGAAGAATGTAAAAAATTTGAAAACAAATTTGGTTCGTTTTCTCTGACACAATCTTATGTTTTAAAATATCATTTTCCGCAGAAAATAAAATCAGTTTCAAATCAAAAAGCAATTGTGAGCTCAGATAAAAAATCCTTAACCATAGAATTTCAGCTTTTAGCTTTTTTAAAAAATCCTGAGAGTACTAATCTGGAAGTGGTTTTGGAATAATACATTAATTTAAAAGATTTTAAAAAAAAAAGAATGAAGAAAATTTTAGTTTGTTTAGTTGTTGTTTTTACTATTTCCAGCTGTGTAATGAAGGAAAAAATGGTGATAAATGAGAATGGTTCAGGAAGTTTTTTATACAGTTTCGATTTATCAGGAATGTTTAAAATGGGATTTAAGAGTAATGATTCTATAAAAAAGAAGCAGGTGCTAGATACTGTTTTTACGTTTAAAGAGGTTTTTGCAAAAGCAAAAGATAGTATTGCTAAATTATCTGATGCAGATAAACAAAAAATAAAAGCACTTGAAAAATTTAAAGTAAGTGTTAAGTCAAATGAAGATAAAAAACAATTTGAATTTAGTATGGAATATAATTTTCCATCAACAGATAGTCTTAAAAATATGATTTCACCTTTAGAAGGACTTGAAGCGATGCCAAAATTAGGGCCGGGTAAACAATTAGGAGCATTAAATGCAGTTCCGGAGGAAGAAAAGAAAAAAAGCAGGTTTACATATAATTATGATGGGAAGATTTTTGAAAAGATTTTAATTAAAGGAGATATTGATAAAATAAAGAAAGAAAATAAGAAAAAGGAAAAAGAGGAGGAAAATGCCTTAGGAAAACAAATGGATAAGGTTTTTAAGGAATGCAAATATTCAATGGAATACCATTTTCCGAAAAGAATCAAGACAATTTCATTGAAAAATGCAGTCATATCAAAAGATAAGAAGAGCTTTACTTTGGATATTCCAATTAAAGAACTTCCGGATGATGAAGAAAAATTGGGATTCAAAGTATTATTTGAAAATTAATAATGCAGTATAAAAGCGACAATAAAACTATTAGAAATAGAGTTCGTATATTTGATAAAAATTACATGACGATGAAATTATATAAACTATTAAGTTTTTTCTTCTTATTAGCAACATTAACAAGTTGCACTTTTACCGAAAATATTTATGTTAACGATAATGGTTCCGGAAAATTCTCTGTAAATATGGACGGTTCTGCCCTGATGGAAATGGCAGGGGACCAAATTGGCAGCCAAATGGGGGCCGATGCAAAAAAAGATATCGATTCTACTTTTACTTTTAAACAATTGTTTGAAGAGAAAAAAGACAGTATTGCCAAGCTTTCTCCTGAAACTCAAAAAGAGCTTAAAAAATTAGAAAATTTTGTAGTGGATACAAAAATGAGTTCTGCTAAGAAACAATTCTTAATGACCTTATCGACTGACTTTAAAAATGTAAATGAGCTTCAGGATATTTTGCAAACAATGGGAACGCTTCAGAAACTGGAAGGTGGGGCAAGTGCAAACCCAATGGGCAGTGGTTTTGGAGACAATAACAGTAAATTAAGTTACACGTACGACGGAAAGAAATTTACCAGAAAAGCAGTAATTGATGAACAAAAACGAGCTGCAAAAGCTAAAGATTCTGCAGCAGACATGTCTAAAATGATTTTTGCTTCGTCAAATTATATTTTAAAATATCACTTTCCAAAAAAGATAAAGAAAGTCTCTAACCCGAATGCGCTGTTTAGTGACGATCGAAAATCAATTACAATTCAATACACTTTTACGGATTATATGGAGAATCCTGACAAACTTAACTTTGATGTTGAGTTTGAAAAATAATTAAAATGAATAAAAAAATCCAACTTCAGGATCTGGGTAACAGAGATTATAAATCTACCTGGGAATATCAGGAAGAGCTTTTTAAAGCTATCGTCGATTTAAAAATCAAAAACAGAAGAGAAGAACTAGATCTGTCAACTCCAAATTATTTGTTATTTGTAGAGCATCCACATGTTTATACATTGGGTAAAAGCGGTGATCTTGAAAATTTATTATTAAATGAAAAACAGCTCGAAGCAAAAGGAGCTACTTTTTATAAAATCAATCGTGGTGGTGATATTACATATCATGGTCCGGGACAAATTGTTGGTTATCCGATTCTTGATTTAGAAAATTTCTTTACTGATATTCATAAATATCTTCGTTTGCTTGAGGAATCTATTATCCTCACTCTGGCCGAATATGGTTTAGAATCGGGCAGAAGCGAAGGTGAAACCGGTGTCTGGTTAGGAGTTGGAACACCATTTGCCCGTAAAATATGCGCAATGGGTGTTCGTGCTTCACGCTGGGTAACCATGCATGGATTTGCATTAAATGTAAATGTGGATTTAGGTTATTTTGATAATATTATTCCGTGTGGAATTCGCGGAAAAGGTGTTACCTCTTTAAACGTAGAACTTGGTGTTGAAAAGGTCGATGAAGAAGAAGTTAAGGCTAAAATCATCAAACATTTAACCGAATTATTTGAAGCTGAGTTTATTAATTAAGCTTTTGAAAATTTATATAGTATGAAAAATGCTGAAGAAAATAACAATTATAGAATTGCTGTTCCTTCAGCATTTGAAACTGTTTTTTCGCATTTCTACTTTGCTGAAAATAAAACAGAATTTCCTATAACCAAAACTTTATTGCCAAGTTTTCAAAGCGTTCTGGCTTTTAACTTCGGAACAAAATCCTCTTTAAAATCGCAGCAGAATACTTTTTTAGAAGTAGAAAAATGCATTGTTTTGGGACCAATCAAACAAGCTTTTGATTATACTTTAGAACCTGGTTCGCAAATTTTGGTTGCCAATTTTAAAGAAGATGCTTTTACAGATTCTTTGGCAATGCGCTTTTTGATTCGATGCCCATTCATCCTGATGATTTAATTAATGAAAACTGTTTTACGGTTTTATGGGAAGAACTTCAAAATATTCCTGATCCAAAAGAACGTGTCGATTTTATTTTAGATTTCTGTAAACCTTATTTGCGGGAACAAACGACAATTACGACTCTTTTAAACGATTTTCAGGACGAGAATTTAAATCCCATAAAAGCGATTGCTTCACAGATAAATCAAACCGAAAGAAACATTCAGCTCAATCAAAAAAAGGTTTTTGGATATTCGGTTAAAGAAGCCAATCGCTATGAACGATTTTTAAAAGCCGTTGATCAAATTCAAAAAAATATTCTAAACGAGTTAAAAATAGACTGGTTAACGATTGTTGACGAATGCGGATATTATGATCAAAGCCAGCTTATTCACGACTTTAAATATTATATGAATATTTCGCCAACAAAGTTCCTCAAATTTCAAAGCGATATCTGTAGTTCAAAACCTCTATAAGACCGATTTCGTTTTCTTACAATTACTCCCCAAACCTGCGTTATACATTTGTCATGTTCAATCTTAAAAACTAGAAAACATGAAAAATTTAATTATTTACGCACATCCAAATGAAGCAAGTTTAAATCATTTCTTCAAAAACACAATTGTAGAATCTTTAGAAAAATCAGGGCAGGAAATTGTGGTTCGTGATTTAAACGAAATCAATTTTAATCCTATTCTTTCTTTGCAGGATATGCAGGGGCAAAGAATGGGACAAGTTGCAGAGGATATCAAAACAGAACAGGATTTTATTTCGTGGGCAGATCAGATTATTTTTGTTTACCCAATTTGGTGGACCGGAATGCCGGCTATTATGAAAGGTTATATTGACCGCGTTTTTAGTTACGGATTTGCATATCGATACGATCAGGGCGTCCAAAAAGGTCTTCTGACAGGAAAACAAGCCATTATTGTAAATTCTCACGGAAAATCAAATGCTGAATATGAAGCAATGGGAATGGATAAAGCTTTGGAATTAACTTCAGATACCGGAGTTTTTAGGTATTGTGGACTAGAAGTCAAACAGCATTTTTATTTTGACAAGGCAGACAGAGCTTCGGCAGAAAGTGTTTTAGAATGGGAAAATGAGCTTAAAAATGCTTTTAAACAGATTGATGAAGTTTCTGTTTTTTAATAGAAATTTATTTTTTAAAAGAATCATTGAAAAAAAACTAAAAATGGTCGGTTCAGAACTTAGATTTTCAATTGATGGTAAATTGCAACAATATCGTGGTTTTTTGATGTTTTTATGGTAAATTTGGTTTTATACTTTAATATAAGCTATTAACGAAATCTAATCCAACAACTTATGAGAAAAATCTACTTTGTATGTTTCCTGTTTATGCTTAATGGTCTTTTTGCTCAAAAGAAAGATAAATTATATCCTGTTACGATTTACGAAAAAGTCTGGCAAGAAAAAAACAGTGATGCGCGACTAAAATTGATTAAATCGATTTGGTTAGACGATAGTACCTTTGAAGATCCTTCGGCTTCTATAAAGGGAATTGTTCCTTTTAATAATGTTATAAATGAGTTTTACAAAAAATATCCGGATGCAATTTTAACTTCAGGAGCTAAAGTTGTAAAAGATAATTATGTAACGTGGGAATGGAAAATTCTGGATTCAAAAAATAAACTAATAATGGCGGGTAGGGACTTTGCCAGATTAAACGGAAAAGGGCAAGTCAGTAAAATTATAAGTTTTTGGGATACAACGGCAACATTATCAGAGGCTGATATACTTAAAAATCTGGAAGCAGAGAATCTGAATGTGGTTGCAAAGTATTATGAATGTCTTTTTAAAACAAAAGATTTTAATACCATGGCAACTTTAATTGAAGATGGCGCTGTTTACAATCAGGCAGTAGGTTTGCCTTACGGAGGGACTTATATAGGTTTTAGCGAATGGACTAAAATGTTTACAAAGTCAAATGAGTTTTTTGATTTGCAAATAGAAAAAGAACCAACTTATTTTAGTGACGCTTCTAAGAATGAGGTGATTATTTATTTTACCATAAGTTGTAGGGCTAAGAAGTCAGGGAAGACAATGTCTGTGCCGATTTCAGAACATTTTGATTTAAAGAATGGAAAAATTACTGCCGTAAGGCCCTTTTATTTTGATACTAAACAGTTTGCTGAATTTTTGAAAAGTAAAAAGTAATAAAAAACGACCTGATATCAGGTCGTTTTTTATTATTCAAAGAAATCTAAAGTGAGTTGTTCGGGTAAAAGTCTAAAACTCATTCTGTGATATTTTGTTGTTCCAAATTCTTTAATCGCTTCCCGGTGCTCTTTTGTTGGATATCCTTTATTTTGTTTCCAGTTGTACATAGGGAATTCTTCGTGAATCTGATCCATGTATTCATCTCGATACGTTTTGGCCAAAACAGAAGCTGCGGCAATACTTAAATATTTGGCATCTCCTTTTATAATGCTTTGATTTGGAATCGATTTTAAAAGCTCCATTTCAGTTGTAGAGAATTGTTTACCAAAGGTGTTTTTAATGCCTAGTTTAGCATTTAGAGCACGGTTCCCATCTACGATAATATATTCAGGAGTTTGTTTTAATTTTAGAATACATTCCTGCATACCTTTCATGGATGCGTTAAGAATGTTTATTTCATCAATTTCTTCAGGAAATAAATGTGTAACCGCAAAGCATAATGCCTCTTTTTCCAGAACAGGTTTTAAGAGTGCTCTTGTTTTTTCAGATAATTGTTTACTGTCATTCAAGGTTTGATTCTCAAAATCGGCTGGCAGAATTATAGCTGCGGCAGTAACTGGTCCGGCGAGACATCCTCTTCCGGCTTCATCGGTTCCGGCTTCCAAAACAAATCCTGAGTAATTTTTTTCGAGCATTTTTTAAATTTTAAAAAAGCAAATATTGTACTTTTTTTTCTAAAAATCATAAATAGATTCAAACGGATTACAGAGGCCTATTTGTTTTTTTGGAATACTTATATTAAAAAGCAAAATTGGCATAAATCCGGTAATAAATAAAAATGAGTTTAAATCTGTGATCTACTGTAAAAACAGAGGAAACGTTGAGTTTTTAAGATTTTTTTTGCGAAATTTTTAGTTGGAATTTTTTAGAAAATCTACATTAAAAAGAGAAAGTACGAGAATGTAAAACTTAGAAGAATTGAATTACAATTTATTACGGTCAAATGATGGCTTGTAAATTTAAAAAAGACGAAATAAAAACATTTTCAATAGAGAATGTTTTTATTTCGTCTTTTTTTGTAGGATTAAAGCTATATTTTTTTTAAGTTTGTTTCTTTTTTATTGAGGATATTCTTCCTTTAAATGTTAATTAAATGTTAATATTGATATTAACAAAATTACAGTATTTTATGCATAAAATTACATATAGTACTTATTTTGTGATAATTAAATACATAAATATAAACAAATGTTAAAATAATATTAAAATAGATTTTAGCAATGTTAAGAAATAGCATTGTTGTTTTAAGAAAATATTATGATGTTTGCCGCATACTAATTCAAAATTTATAAAATGAAACTAAAGTTTAATGGATTCTTAGTGCTACTACTAGTACTTATGGCGCAACTTACCTTTGCGCAAGAAAGAGCTGTTTCAGGAATTGTTTCCGATAATGCAGGAATGCCTTTGCCAGGTGTGAGTGTATTAGTTAAAGGGACAAAAGTTGGAACACAAACAGATTTTGATGGAAAATATTCTATCAAAGCAGCACCAAGTCAAATCTTGGTATTTACTTATATTGGGATGAGATCTCAAGAATTAGCAGCTAGCTCAACTGCAGTAAATGTAAAATTAGTAAGTTCATCAGTTGAACTTGAAGGTGTAGTAGTAACAGCATTAGGGATTAAAAGAGAGAAAAAATCTTTAGGTTACGCTTCACAAGAAATTAAAGGTGCTGATTTAAATTCAGGGGTTGCAAGTGGAAACTTTCTTAATGAGCTTTCTGGAAAAGCTGCTGGTGTAAATATTAGAAAGAATACCAATTTTGGAGGGTCTACAAACGTAGTTTCCAGAGGTGTTAAAAACTTAACAGGAGATAACCAAATGCTTATTGTTATTGATGGTATGCCTATCAATAATGCTAATACAAATTCAAGTGCAGGAAAACAAACTGAAGGAGCACGTAACACATACGATTATGGTAACGCTGCTATGGATATTAATCCGGATGATATTGAAACATTAAACGTTCTGAAAGGTGCGGCAGCAGCTGCATTGTATGGATGGCAGGCTGGAAATGGTGTAATTATGATTACAACCAAAAAAGGAAAAGCTAAAAAAGGATTGGGAATAACTGTTTCTAGTGAATTTACTGTAGGTTCAGTAGATAAAAAAACGTTCCCTGTTTATCAAAACAAATACGGTCAGGGTTATGGACCAACTTATGATGCTAATGGTAATCCTAAAGGTGTTCCGGTTGGACCAACAGGAGCTTTCTTTACAATTGACAGTAAAGGAAACCAAGTGGCAACTACAACAGATGATGCTTCTTATGGTGTAGCTTTTGATCCAAGTCTTTCTGTGTATCAATGGGATGCTTATTCTATTTATTCTCCAAACTACGGTAAAAAAACAGAATGGAAAGCAGCTAAAAATGGTCCTATTACCTTTTTTCAGAAAGCGACTACATTCAACAATTCTGTCTCTATGGAGGATGGTAATGACAAAACTAATTTTGTTTTGAACTTCAATAACTATAAAGAAAACGGAATATTACCAAATAGTGAATTAAAGAAAAACAATTTAAGTGTTAAAATCAATCATAAGTTTACAGATAGACTTTCTGCTAATGTATTTGCAAACTATATGACTCAAAATACGGTTGGTAGAAATACAACAGGATATGGTGGAGATAATATCATGGGGTCATTCCGTCAATGGTGGGCAACAAACGTTGATATTCAGGCTCAAAAAGATGTTTATGAAAAATCAGGAGGACAAAACATATCTTGGAATATGGCAGATCCTGCGAACGGAAATACTAGCCCTAAATATGCTGATAATCCTTATTTTACAAGATACAATAATTATCAGTCTGATGAGAGAAACCGTTTTATCGGGTACGCTCAGTTAGATTATAAATTTGCAAACTGGTTATCTGCAACTGGAAAAGTAAGTACAGATAGTTATTCTGAATTACGTGAAGAAAGAAAAGCAGTAGGTTCTTTACCGGCTACATTTGGAATAAACAGATTAGCAGTAGGTTCAGGATACCAAAAGTATAGTGGAATGTTTTCTGAGCAAAACTATCAGTTAACGTTGAATTTTAATCATAAATTAACTGAAGATATTTCGTTAAACGGTTTAGCAGGTCTTAATGCTTTAAGAACAAGACGTACTTCTACACTTGGTTCTACAGATGGAGGACTTATTATTCCTGGAATTTATGCATTATCTAATTCATTAAATCCAGCTCCATATTCAATCGAAGCTGAAGATAATTCTGGAGTAAACAGTGCTTATGCATCTGCTTCTTTAGGTTACAGAGACTTTTTATACTTAGATGGTACTGTACGTAATGATGCGTTTTCTACATTACCAAAAGGAGGTAACTCTGTAAATACATTCTCTACATCTGCAAGTTACGTTTTCACTAAACATGTTAACGCAGAATGGTTGACTTTTGGAAAATTAAGAGCAAGTTATGCTGAAAACCCACAAGGAAATATTGACTTGTATGCATTACAAAGCGTTTTTAGCAAATTCAATAACTTCGGATCAAACCCGTTGTACTCAAGACCTGATATTAGTGCTAATCCGGATTTACATACTGTAAAAACTAAATCTCAGGAGATTGGTTTAGAGATGCAATTTTTTGATAGAAGAATAGGTTTTGAAACAAGTGTTTATAAAAGTTTAAGTTCTGATCAGATTTTCCCTGTAGATTATTCTACATCTTCAGGATATTCTTCAAGATATGCAAATGCAGGTTCTGTTGAGAATAGAGGTATTGAGGTGCAGTTTAATGCAACTCCGGTAAGATCAAAAGATTTTCAATGGGATATTTTTGTAAACTGGTCTAAAAACGAAAACACAGTTGAGGCTTTAGCGCCAGGAATTGAAACATTAACTTTAGGAACATTCCAAGGTGGTGTAAGTATTATTGCAAAACCAGGTCATGCTTATGGTGATATCATTGGTAAAGATTACGTGTATGCTGCAGACGGACAAAAAGTAACTAAAGGAGGAACTTATTTAATGACTGAATCTGTTACTAATGTAATCGGAAATGTTACTCCAGACTGGATTGGTGGAATTCGTAACAAATTTACATACAAACAAGTTTCTTTAGGATTCTTAATTGATATGCAAAAAGGTGGTGATATTTTCTCTTTAGATCAATATTACGGACAAAACTCAGGTTTGTATGAGTCTACAGCCGGAGTTAACGAGTTAGGAAACCCAGTAAGAAATACATTGGCTAATGGTGGTGGAGTTATTCTTCCAGGTGTGAATGCTGACGGTACACCAAATACAACAAGAACACCAGCTCCAGAAGTAGCAGGAGGTATCTACGGATATACTAAAAACCCACAAAAAGCATTCGTATACGATGCAAGTTATGTGAAATTAAGAGAAGTGAATATTACTTACAGTTTCCCATCAACATTGGTTTCTAAATTAAAATTAACAGATTTAAGACTTTCTTTAGTTGGATCTAACTTATGGATCATTCATAAAAATCTTCCAGATGCAGATCCGGAGAGTGGAATCAGTTCAGGTAACTTGTCTTCAGGTTATTCAGGAGGGTCACTACCTACAACAAGAAACATTGGTTGTAATCTAACATTAAAATTCTAAATCATGAAAAAAATACTTTTATTAATGTCTTTTATCGGTATTGCTACATCATGTAGTACTGATATTACAGATATGAACGTTGATCCTAAAAGACCAACGACAACCAAAGCAGAATACATGTTTACTAATGCTGAAAAGAAATTAGTAGACCAGATGGCAAGTACAAGTGTTAACTTAAACGTTTTTAGATTGTTTGCTCAACAATGGGCAGAAACGACTTATCCTAATGAAAGTCAATACGATCTAACAGCAAGAAAAATTCCGGATAGCCATTTTCGTGTTTTGTACAGAGATGTCTTAGCTGATTTTTATGATGCTAAAGGGATGATTAATAAGCAAGTTACTGAATCTGACGAAGCTGCTAATGTTAAGCAAAATAAATTAGCTCTTATTGATATTTTAGAAGCTTATACTTATAGTATTTTAGTGGATACTTTCGGAAACGTTCCTTACACACAAGCAGGTGATATTGTAAAATATCCATTACCAGCTTATGATGATGCTCAGACAATCTACAAAGATCTTATTACAAGATTAGCAGCTGATGTTGCAGTATTGAAAAAAAATGCCGCAAGTCCAAACTTTGGTGGTGCAGATATTATTTATGCAGGTGATGCAGCAAGTAATGGAAAATGGGTAAAATTTGCTAACTCATTAATCGTAAGATTAGCAGTAAACATTTCAGATGTAGATCAGGCTTATGCAGCTACTCAGGTTCAGGCAGCTATTGCTTCTGGTGTAATGACTGCTAATGCAGATAATACTAAATTAGTTTACTTAACTACTTCAGGAAATCAAAACCCTTTATATGCTGATCTAGTGGTTAGTAAGAGAGATGATTTTATTCCGGCTGAAACTTTTGTTGCAGCAATGGATGCTGTTGTACCAGGTGGAGATCCAAGGATGACAAAATATTTTGTTAATGCTACAAAACCAGCTCCGGTTATTCCAGCAGGAAGAACTTTTGTTGGAGGTACTTATGGTGAAGCTAACGTTTTTGCAACGTACTCACATATAAGCGCTACATTAAATAATCCAGCTTATCCAGCTACAATATTTGACTATTCTGAATTGCAATTTTTATTGGCTGAAGCAGCTGAGAAAGGCTTAATTCCTGGTGGTTCGGCTGCAGCAAAAACGTATTATGATGCTGCGATTACTGCTTCGATGACAGATTGGGGAGTAGCACCAGCAAGTATTACGACTTATTTGGCACAACCAAAAGTAAGTTATACAAACCCATTAAGTGGAGCAACCTGGAAAGAGAAAATTGGTATGCAAGCTTGGTTTGCTCTTTATAATAGAGGATTTGAGGCATGGACATCTTACAGAAGATTAGATTTCCCTATTTTGAAATCACCAACTACTGCTGTAAATAAAAACATCCTTACAGTTCCGGTTAGATATACTTATCCAGGAGTTGAGCAGTCAGTTAACGGAACAAATTATAAAAAAGCTGCCAGCGATATTGGTGGAGATTTAATGAATACAAAATTATTCTGGGATAAGTTTTAATATTGTTTTTATGATGGCTGTTTAGAGTTTTCAATAAATTCAATCATCAAAACAAATGCTAACTTAGAATAGTAAACAATAATTATTTTGAATTTTAGGACCCCGATTGCAACTTTTGTGATCGGGGTTCTTGCTTATAATAGTATCTGTTGAGATTTTATATTATCTATTATGTTTTTTTATTTATACGTATTTATCTTTTACCTTTGCTTCACTAAATTTTTCGAAATAATTTTATATAAAGCCATCAAATGAGAATATTCATTTTTCTATATCTATTAGTTGTACCTACATTATTGTTTTCTCAGGAAAAAACTACTTCTAAAAAGGGTTTAGACATGAATTCTAAATATTCAAGTATAACCGATACTGTAAAAAAGAAAAAAGCAAAAATTGCGACAATCGATCAATATCAAATAATTACATTAGAACATGATACAACTTATGTTGATACGTCTTTAACAATAAAAAGCGCTTATAGACAAAACTATCTTCGAAAAGATAATTTTGGATTACTCTCTTTTTCGAACATTGGGCAAACTTATAATACATTACAATATAGTCTGACCAGTTTTTCTCCTTATCCGGAAATTGGTTTTTCAGGAAAACATTTTGATTACCTGCAGGCGGAGGATATTAGATATTATTCGGCAGCAACTCCATTAACAGAGTTATTTTTTAACACAACTATAAATAAAGGTCAAAACGTAGATTCTTTTATTACGTTGAATACATCCAAAAACCTTAATTTTTCGATTGCTTACAGAGGTTTGCGTTCAGAAGGGGATTATATAAATCAATTAGTAAGTGTTGGAAATTTTAGATTTACAACCAGTTATACTACTACAAATAAACGATATGCCTTAAATGCTCACGTGACTTATCAGGATGTTACCAACGAAGAAAATGGTGGAATAACAACTCCTGAAGATTTTGAAAGTGATAATAAGGACTATAAAAACAGGCAACGTCTACAAGTGTATTTAACGGATGCCCAATCTCTGCTAAAAGGAAGAAGATTCTTTTTAGACCATGCTTTTAGGGTAAATCCAACGGGAGGAGATAATAATTTATATGTAACACATCAATTTAATTACGAAGGCAAATATTTCGAGTACAAACAGCCAACATTGCTTTCTAATGTAGGGACAACATCTGTTCAACGTTTTGGTGCAGCTTACGTAACTGGTAATATCAATGACCAGACTCGTTTTGAGAAGCTATATAATAAGGTAGGATTAGCATATGAAAATACACTATTGGGGAAATTTAATTTTTTTGTTGACGATTACAGATCAAATTTTGAATACGATCGAATTATTGTAAAAAAAGACGGGACAGTTATTCCAAATAATTTATTCCTGCAGATTAATAATGTTGGAGGACAATATGAATATCAGAAAAACAAATGGAATGGCCGTTTCTTATATACGCGCTCCATTACCAATCAGTCACTTTCTGATCTTGATGCAAAGCTGAGATATGATTTAAATGAAAAAATTCAATTTGATTTCAGATTTAGAAACATTAATAAACTGCCAAACAATAACTACAATTTATACCAAAGCAGTTATGTAGAATACAATTGGTCAAATAATTTTAAAAATGAAAAGATTAATCAGCTAGGTGCGAATGTTTTTACACCCTGGTTAAATGCTGAGGTACAATATTCTGTATTAAAGGATCATTTATATTTTGCAGATGTTTCGACTCCTGCTCAGGCAGCAGCAAATGTTCAGATTATAAATCCTGCACAATATGGAAATGCAATCAATTATTTTTCTGTAAAAGCAAGCAGAGAGTTTACGTTTGGAAAATTTGCATTAGACAATACACTTTTGTATCAAAAAGTAGATCAGTCCGATTTAATCTTAAATGTGCCTGATTTTGTAACGAGAAACACATTGTATTATTCAACTCATTTTTTCAAGAAAGCATTGTTTATGCAAACAGGTATCATATTTAATTATTTTACCAAATACTATGGAAATAGTTATAACCCGGTTGTTGGAGAGTTTTTTGTTCAGAATACAAAAGAAATTGGAAACTATGCCAATTTTGATTTTTTTGTAAATGCAAGAATTCGTCAAACCAGAATTTATTTAAAAGCAGAGCACTTTAATGCTGCTTTTTCTCAAAGTAATTATTACTCAGCGCCTAATAATCCTTATCGTGATTTTGTTATCCGATTTGGTTTAGTTTGGAATTTCTTCCAATAAAAAGGCATTGTTTTATCGTTAAAACCAAATATTAAATTTAAATAAAATGGACTTTTCAAAAAATATTTTAGAAACAATAGGGAATACACCACTAGTAAAACTCAACAAAATTGTTGCTGAAATTGATGCATTAGTATTGGCAAAAGTCGAAACTTTTAATCCCGGGAATTCTGTAAAAGACAGAATGGCCGTTAAGATGATTGAAGACGCAGAGGCTGATGGAAGACTAAAACCCGGAGGAACTATTATTGAGGGAACTTCTGGTAATACCGGAATGGGACTGGCCCTTGTTGCAATTGTAAAAGGATATAAACTAATTTGTGTTATATCGGATAAGCAATCTAAAGAGAAAATGGATATTTTACGTGCTGTTGGTGCAAAAGTTGTCGTTTGTCCAACAGATGTAGAGCCAACAGACCCACGTTCATACTACTCTGTTTCTAAGCGTTTGGCAGAAGAAACACCAAATTCATGGTACGTAAATCAATATGATAATATGTCAAATTCTTTGGCACATTATGAGCAAACCGGGCCAGAAATCTGGAAACAAACAGAAGGTAAAATAACTCATTTTGTGGTTGGAGTAGGAACCGGAGGAACAATTTCTGGTGTGGGGAAATATTTAAAAGAGAAAAATCCAAACATCAAAATTTGGGGAATTGATACCTATGGATCCGTTTTTAAAAAATACCATGAAACGGGAATTTTTGATGAAAACGAAATCTACTCTTATATCACAGAAGGAATTGGAGAAGATATTTTACCTAAAAATGTTGACTTTTCTTTAATTGACGGTTTTACAAAAGTAACAGATAAAGATGCAGCAGTTTACACCAGAAAGATTGCACTTGAAGAGGCTATTTTTGTTGGTAATTCTGCGGGAGCTTGTATTAAAGGATTATTACAGTTAAAAGAACATTTCAAGCCAGATGATGTTGTAGTGGTTCTTTTTCACGATTCAGGAAGTCGTTATGTAGGTAAAATGTTCAATGACGACTGGATGCGTGAGCGTGGATTTCTTGAAGAGAATATTACCAAGGCAGAAGACGTTATTAAAGACCACATAGATAAAGAATTAATTGTGGTGCGTACAGAAGAATTAGTATCGCATGCTATTGAGCGTATGCGTAAATACAAAATTTCTCAAATTCCGGTTGTAGATATAAACGGATTTGTTGGATCTGTTGATGAAACAGACCTATTCAGAAGTTATGTAGCTGATAAAAATGTTGCCGAAAAACCTATTAAAGAAGTAATGGGTAAGCCTTTTCCAATTGTAAAAAAGGGAACTCCGATAGAAGAAGTTTCTAAACTTTTCACAAAAGAAAACGATGCCGTTTTAGTTGATTTAGGAAACGGACATCATCATATTATTACTAAATATGATATAATCGGATCAATAAAATAGATCTTTATAAATTGAATTTATCCATAAATCTGATTGAATATTGCAATTGGATTTATGGATATTTTTTTTAAATATAGAAAATGAATTTTACAGCAATAGATTTTGAAACAGCAACCAGCTATCATCCGTGTTCAGTAGGGATTGTTACGGTTCAAAATGGAGTAATAGTGGACGAATTTGTCACTTTAATAAAACCACCAAATAATATATACAATCCGTATACTATTCAGGTGCATGGTATTTATCCTCGCGATACAGTAAATGCTAAATCATTTGCACAGGTATATCCGGAAATTGAAAAAAGATTAAAAAACAGAGTTGTAGTAGCTCACAATGAAAGTTTTGATCGTAATGTTTTAATGAAGTCAATGCTGCTTTACGGATTGAATTATGAAGACTTAAACATAGCTGCAAAATGGGAATGTACAGTTAAAATATATAAAGCAAAAGGTGTAAAACCTACCAAACTGAGTGATTGTTGTCGTGAAATGAATATTCAGCTAAATCATCACGAAGCATTATCAGATGCAAGAGCTTGTGCCAAATTATATATGCTTCAATAAAATTTTGTATATTTTGTAGGAATAATATTAAAATTTGTAATTTAGATTTTGTAATAAAACAAAATCTAATATGAGAGAAGACTTTCTTCATTATCTCTGGAAATTCAAAAAGTTTGATACTTTGAATTTAAAGACCGCTCAGAAAGAAATACTTACCATTATTAAGACTGGTGATTATTTAGAATTGTCGGGCCCGGATTTCTTTAATGCACAAATTAAAATCGGAGAACAAAAATGGGCTGGAAATGTCGAAATTCATTTAAAATCTTCCGATTGGTATTTGCATCATCATGAGAAAGATCGCGCATATGACAATGTGATTCTACATGTTGTTTGGGAACATAATGCAGAGATATACAGGGAAAATAATTCTGAAATTCCGGTATTAATTTTAAGAGATTATGTTTCATCTGATATTATTTCAAATTATCAATCACTTATAAGTGCTAAGTCCTGGATTTTTTGTGAAAAAGAAATTGCCGGAATAGATAGTTTTGTGTTTAAAAACTGGCAGGAAAGACTATTTTTTGAACGTTTGGAGCGCAAATCAAAATTTATTTTTAATCTGCTGGCAGAAACAAATAATGATTGGGAAGCCGTTTTGTTTTGTCTTTTAGCTAAAAATTTTGGACTAAATACAAATGGAGAGTCATTTTTGCAGATTGCAAAAGCTATTCCATTTACTATTGTTAGAAAAGAAAGTTTTGAGATTGAAAATCTTGAAGCATTGCTTTTTGGAGCTTCGGGCTTATTAGATACTGAAAAAGAAGATGTCTATTTTTTCGATTTAAAATTCAGGTATTTTTATCTTTTACATAAATATCAGTTAGAAAGAACATATGTTAGTCCGCTTCAGTTTTTTAAACACCGTCCGGATAATTTTCCAACCATTAGACTTTCACAATTAGCAAGTTTATACCATACTCATCAAAATTTATTTTCTAAGATAATCCTTTTAAGATCTGCTAAAAGTGTATACGATTTACTGTCGGTTTCAACTAGTTTATACTGGCAAAATCATTATCAGTTCGATAAAGAAAGTCCAAAGAAGCTTAAGCCTTTATCAAAGCAATTTTTAGATCTCATCATTATAAATACAATAATTCCACTTCAGTTTGCTTATTCAAATGTATTTGATGAATCTGTTTCTGAAGATTTGGTAACATTTATGAATGAGGTATCTGGAGAGAATAATGCAATAATTACAAAATTTGAGTCCTTCGGTATTATACCAAAAAGTGCCTTTGAAACTCAGTCATTATTAGAATTAAAAAATGAGTATTGTAATAAGAAAGCTTGTCTGAAATGTGCAGTAGGAATGGAGTTAATGAAAAATAATTAGAAAATCAGAAAATAAAATGATCAGATAATTTGTATTTTTGTTTTCATATCAAAATTAAAAGCAAAATGTCTGCAATTTTAAAACTTAAATTCTTTTTCGAAAAATACGGTTTTCATGTCTCCTCCAGATTGGCAGATAAGCTCGGAATGCGAGTAACGAGTGTTAGATTATTCTTTATCTATATTTCATTTGTTACTGTCGGTTTGGGATTTGGAGTTTATCTTACTTTGGCATTTTGGATTCGTCTTAAAGATTTAATCAGAGCAAAAAGAAGTTCGGTTTTTGACTTGTAATTATAATCATAATCATAAAAAAAAGGATCAGAAAATTTACTTTCTGATCCTTTTTTTGTTTTCTATTGTTTCGAAAATTATTTTTCCGGATTGTTTAATTTGCTGTTTTTCTTACCATAAACAAAGTAGATAAGAATACCTAAAGCCATCCAGATTACAAGTCTTGCCCAACTTTCGTTTGGTAAAGAATACATCAAAGCCAGACATATTACAATACCAGCAATTGGCACAAAAGGAACCCATGGAGTTTTGAAAGCTCTTGGTGCTTCTGGCATTTTTTTGCGCATAACCATAACTCCAATACATACAAGTACAAAAGCTAGTAATGTACCAATACTTACCATATGTCCTAAATCACTCACAGGAACAAGTCCTGCAAATAAACTAACAAATACAAGGAAGAAAAGATTGGTTTTCCAAGGAGTACGGAATTTTGCGTGGATGTCGCTAAAGAAAGGAGGTAATAAACCATCTTTACTCATAGTATAAAAAACACGACTTTGCCCCATAAGCATTACCAATATTACAGAAGTATAACCTGCTAAGATGGCAACAATTAAGCCTGTTTGTAAAAAGTCGTATCCAGTTACAGCAAATGCAGTGGCAGCTGGTTTTGCATCTCCGGCAAATTTATAATAAGGTACAAGTCCTGTCATAACATGAGAGAATAGTACATATAATATAGTACAAATTACTAAAGAACCTAAAATACCAATTGGCATTCCTTTTTGTGGGTTTTTAGCTTCCTGCGCCGCAGTTGAAACAGCATCAAAACCAATAAAAGCAAAAAATACAGTTCCGGCTCCGGCAGCAATTCCAGACCATCCAAATTTTCCAAATACACCAGTGTTTTCAGGAATGTATGGAGTGTAATTACTAGGGTCGATAAATTTCCATCCTAATACAATAAAGATAAGAACAACAGCCACTTTTACAACAACTAAGAAATTGTTTAATGATGCAGACTCTTTAGTACCTTTTATTAATAATAAAGAAAGTAAAGAGACGATAAATATTGCAGGTAAATTTACAATTCCGCCTTCAACCACTGTTCCGTTACTTAATGTTAAGGTTTCCCACGGAGAGCAAATTAATTGAGGAGGAAGATGTATGTTAAATTTAGCGAGTAACTCAAGAAGATAACGAGACCAGCTCACACCTACTGTGGCAGCTCCTAAAGCATATTCTAAAACTAAATCCCAACCGATAATCCATGCCATAAATTCCCCCATAGTTGCGTAAGAATACGTATATGCACTACCGGCAACAGGAATCATTGAAGCAAATTCAGCATAACAAAGTCCTGCAAATGCACAACCTACTGCGGCTAAAATAAAAGAAATTGTAACGGCAGGACCTGCATGATCTGCAGCTGCAATTCCGGTTAGCGAAAAAAGTCCCGCTCCAATAATTGCTCCAACTCCAAGTGCAACAAGCGAACGTGAAGATAAGGTTCTTTTTAATCCTTTTTCAGATTCGGATGCTTCACCAAGCAATACCGAAAGAGGTTTAGTTTTCCAAATTGACATACTATAATATTGGTTTATTTGTTATTAAGCTCCAAATGTATTGTTTTTTGTAAAAAATAAAAACAATTATCATGTTTTAAGTTATAAAATGTTTAAAATATTAATAAAAGTAAGGCTTTACGATCTTTGGAGCCTGTGATTTATCAATTTATACCAGCATAAATTTTGAATAATACAATTCTTTATAAATTTAATTAAGTGTTAATTTTCTTACAAATTAAAATAATTTGCTTATATTCGTATTCGATATGAAACTTAATACATATGAAGAAAAGTTACTTTAAAGCTTTACAGCAATATTGTAAATTTACCAGTCAGGAGCGGATAGGACTTTTTCTACTTTTTTTAATTATAATTGTGTTACAGATGATATACTTCTTTGTAGGCTTTGAACAGGTTGCCCAATCTTTTTCTGATAAAGAGAAATGGATGACTTTACAGGTTAAAGTAGATTCTATTCATTCTGTTCAATATAATCAAAAGCCAAAAGTGTATTCTTTTAATCCAAATTTTATTTCTGATTACAAAGGGTACAAACTGGGAATGTCTGTTGAAGAAATTGACAGATTGTTGAGTTTTCGAAAACAAAATAAATATGTAAACTCAGCCGAAGAATTTCAAGAGGTGACAAAAGTTTCAGATTCTTTATTAAAGGTTATTTCGCCTTTCTTTAAATTCCCGGATTGGATTCAGAATAAACCCAGCTTTAAAAGTGAGAGAAAGGAGTATGCTCAGAAAACGGATTTCAAAAAGGAAAAAATTAAAGTTTTGGATATTAATCAGGCAACTCAGGAAGATTTAATTAAAATTTACGGAATAGGTGAAGCATTATCATTGCGAATTTTAAAACAAAAGGAAATTTTAGGCTGTTTTGTTTCTATGGAACAGTTGAATGAAATTTGGGGATTATCACCACAGGTTTTAGTAGAATTAAATTCTCATTTTAAAACTGTAGTGCCTTCAGATTTTAGAAAAATTGCTATAAATGACGCTTCGTTAAAAGAGTTGTCGCAATTTTCATATTTTAAATATGCACTGGCAAAACAAATTGTCACTTATAGAAGTATGAACGGAAATTTTGAAAATATTGAGGATTTATCAAAAATTAAAGGTTTTCCTGTTGAAAAAGCAAAAATAATTAGTTTATATTTGGAGTTCTAAAAAAAAATAGCCACAATGAATTTTGATTACAACGAAACACAGTTAATGATTGCGCAGTCTATTAAGGATTTTGCAGATAAAAACATTAGACCTAATATAATGGAGTGGGATGAAGCTCAAATTTTTCCAATTCCATTATTTAAAAAATTAGGAGAAATGGGATTTATGGGCGTTTTGGTGCCAGAAGAATATGGCGGATCCGGATTGGGTTACCATGAATACATTACTATTATAGAAGAAATTTCAAAAGTTGATCCATCAATAGGTTTGTCTGTTGCTGCTCATAATTCATTATGTACAAATCATATTTTGACTTTTGGAAATGAAGAGCAAAAGAAAAAGTGGCTGCCAAAATTAGCTACAGCCGAATTTATTGGTGCCTGGGGATTAACAGAACATAATACAGGTTCTGATGCCGGTGGTATGAATACTACTGCTGTCAAGGATGGAGATTCGTGGATCGTTAACGGGGCAAAAAATTTTATTACGCACGCGATTTCGGGAGATATTGCTGTTGTGATTGTTCGTACTGGAGAGAAAGGTGATTCTAAAGGAATGACGGCATTTGTTTTTGAAAAAGGAATGCCAGGATTTTCTTCAGGGAAAAAAGAAAATAAATTAGGAATGCGCGCAAGTGAAACGGCTGAATTGGTTTTTGATAATTGTCGGGTTCCAGATGCAAACAGATTAGGTGAAGTTGGTCAGGGATTTGTTCAGGCAATGAAGATTTTAGACGGAGGCAGAATTTCTATCGGAGCATTGTCTTTAGGAATTGCAAAGGGAGCTTACGAAGCTGCATTGAAATATTCAAAGGAAAGATATCAGTTTGGCCAGCCTATAAGTAGTTTTCAGGGAATCTCATTTAAATTGGCTGATATGGCTACCGAGATTGAAGCTTCGGAACTATTATTGCATAAAGCAGCATATTTAAAACAACAGCATAAACCAGTAACAACATCTGGAGCAATGGCAAAGATGTATGCTTCTGAAACTTGTGTGAAAGTTGCAAATGATGCTGTTCAGATTCATGGAGGATACGGATATACAAAAGACTTTCCAGTAGAGAAATTCTACAGAGATTCTAAACTTTGTACAATTGGAGAGGGAACTACTGAAATTCAAAAAGTAGTTATCTCTAGGAATTTATTGAAAGAGTAATATAAAGGGTAATTTTTTGTGGAGAGATAATTTGAAAAAGTAAAAAGAAGTGGCGAAAAGTACAGCTTTACGGGTGTAAAACAGCTTGTATTTCTATATTTTACATTTTATTGCAAAAATAATTTATAATTTATAACTCATAATTCATAATTAATATATACTTTTGCAACCTTAACGAGAGGAGGTGTCTATATTATGTTAATTATACCAATTAAAGACGGAGAAAATATCGATAGAGCATTAAAGCGCTATAAAAGAAAATTTGATAAAACAGGAACTGTTCGTCAATTAAGAGCACGTACTGCTTTTATTAAGCCTTCTGTTATCAAAAGAGCTCAAATTCAAAAAGCTGCTTACATCCAAGGCTTGAGAGATAGTCTAGAAAGTTAATATCAGACTTTTTAAAAAATAATTACCGTTAGTAATCAATATTTTGATGCTAACGGTTTTTTTTATGCTTAATTTTGAGGTGCAAGGTTTTGTGTTGGTAAATAATATGGGTTCTGATGAAATCAAATAAAGATGCTTTTCGAGATTATCTTCAATTGGAGAAGAAATATTCGGATCATACCGTTTTGGCTTATTTAAATGATATTGAGTTTTTTGAAGTTTTTAATAAAACGCATTTTGAACAAGATGGTATAGAGAAAGTGAGTTATAGTCAGATTAGAAGTTGGATTGTTTCTTTGGTGGATCAAAATATTTCTAATGTTTCTGTTAATAGAAAAATGGCTTCTTTGAAGTCTTTTTATAAATTTCTTCTTAAAACAAAGCAAATAGAGGTTAGTCCTATGTTGAAGCATAGGGCGTTAAAAACGCCTAAGGTTGTTCAGATTCCGTTTTCTGAAAAGGAATTGACGGATTTAATGCAGGAGGTGAATTCTCCTGTTGGTTTTGAGGAGATTCGGGATAAGTTAATTGTGGATCTTTTTTATACTACTGGAATGCGTAGGGCGGAGCTGATTCATTTGATGGCTTATAATGTTGATATGTCTTCAAATGTGATTAAGGTTTTGGGTAAAAGAAATAAGGAGCGTATAGTTCCAGTTTTGCCGGTTATTATTGATCAGTTTAGGGTTTATCTGGAGGAGCGTGCTTTGGTTGAAAATATAGTTGATAGGGATTATTTTTTTATTTCGAAAAAAGGGTTAAAAATGAGTGAATCTTTTGTGTATCGATTAATAAATTCTTACTTTAGTAGGGTCTCTGAAAAGGTAAAAAAAAGTCCTCATGTGCTTCGGCATACTTTTGCGACTCACCTGTTAAATAATGGAGCAGATTTAAATTCAGTTAAGGAGTTATTAGGGCATTCGAGTTTAGCGTCTACGCAAGTTTATACTCATAATAGTTTAGCGGAACTTAAGAAAGTGTATGCTGATGCGCATCCTCGGAATAAATAATGATTTCTGAAATGTTTAACCCTAAAATTAGTATTATGAAGGTAGATGTTCATGCAGTTAACTTTACTGTTGACCGAAAATTGGTGGATTTTATCCAGGAGAGAATGGGTAAATTGGAAAAATATTATGATCGAGTTGTTTCGTCTGATGTTTTTTTAAAGGTTGAGAGAACAAGTGATAAGGAGAATAAGGCAGTAGAGATTAAGATTAATGTTCCGGGAGATGATTTTTTGGTAAAAAAACAATGTAAAACATTTGAAGAGGCGGTTGAGCTTTCGGCAGAATCTTTAGAGCGTTTGCTTGTAAAAAGGAAAGAAAAAATAAGAGCACACATATAATTGAAATTTTTTTTCAAAAAATGTTTTGATTAAAAGATAAAATAGCTACATTTGCAGTCCGTTAGAAATAGCGGACTTTTTTAATGCATTCGCCGATGTAGCTCAGCTGGCTAGAGCAGCTGATTTGTAATCAGCAGGTCGTGGGTTCGAGTCCCTCTATCGGCTCAAAATATTTCAAATGCGATTTGAAATTTGTTCTTTTAAAATAATGGAATTTTAAAAATTAGGGGAGATACTCAAGCGGCCAACGAGGGCAGACTGTAAATCTGCTGTGTGAACTTCGCAGGTTCGAATCCTGCTCTCCCCACAAAAAAAAGAAGTTAAGATTTCGGGTCTTAGATTTCGGGTTTTTAAAACCTGAAATTTGAATTCAAAAATCTAAAATCAGAACTCTCTGCCGGTGTAGCTCAGGGGTAGAGTGCTTCCTTGGTAAGGAAGAGGTCTCGGGTTCAAATCCCGACATTGGCTCAAGTAAGTAGGAAATTGAAAATTAATATATAACTAAGATTAAAAATTAAGTAAAATGGCAAAGGAGAATTTTAATCGTTCCAAACCGCACTTAAACATAGGTACAATTGGACACGTGGATCACGGAAAAACTACATTAACTGCTGCAATTACAAAAGTATTGTCTGATGCTGGTTACTGTCAAGCAAAATCGTTTGATCAAATCGATAACGCTCCAGAGGAGAAAGAAAGAGGTATTACTATTAATACATCACACGTAGAGTATGAAACAGCTAACCGTCACTACGCTCACGTTGACTGTCCAGGTCACGCGGATTACGTAAAGAACATGGTTACTGGTGCTGCTCAAATGGACGGAGCTATCTTAGTAGTTGCTGCTACAGATGGTCCAATGCCACAAACTCGTGAGCACATCCTTTTAGGTCGTCAGGTTGGTATTCCAAGAATCGTTGTTTTCATGAACAAAGTGGATATGGTTGATGATGCTGAGTTGTTAGAGCTTGTTGAAATGGAAATTAGAGATTTATTATCTTTCTACGAATATGATGGAGATAATGGTCCTGTAGTTCAAGGTTCTGCTTTAGGAGGATTGAATAATGATCCTGCTTGGGTACCAAAAATCATTGAATTAATGGAAGCTGTTGATGCTTGGATCGAAGAGCCAGTGCGTGACGTAGCTAAACCATTCTTGATGCCGGTTGAAGATGTATTTACAATTACTGGTCGTGGAACTGTTGCTACAGGTCGTATCGAAACAGGTATTGCTAATACAGGAGATCCAGTTGAAATCATTGGTATGGGAGCTGATAAATTAACTTCTACTATTACAGGAGTTGAGATGTTCCGTAAAATCCTTGATAGAGGTGAAGCTGGAGATAACGTAGGTTTATTGTTAAGAGGTATTGATAAAGAATCTATCAAAAGAGGAATGGTTATCATTAAGCCAGGATCAGTAAAACCACACGCTACTTTCAAAGCTGAGGTTTATATCTTGAAAAAAGAAGAAGGTGGACGTCATACTCCATTCCATAATAACTACCGTCCACAGTTCTACGTACGTACAACTGACGTAACAGGAGTTATTACTTTACCAGAAGGAGTAGAGATGGTAATGCCAGGAGATAACTTGACTATCAATGTTGCTTTATTAAGCCCAATCGCAATGAGCGTAGGTTTACGTTTTGCTATCCGTGAAGGTGGTAGAACTGTAGGTGCAGGTCAGGTAACTGAAATCGTAGGATAATCCTATAAAAACTATAAAAGCCAGTTGATTTTCTTAACTGAAGTCACTGGCTTTAATTACGGGCGTAGTTCAAGGGTAGAATAGCGGTCTCCAAAACCGTTGATGGGGGTTCGAATCCCTCCGCCCGTGCAATAAAAAAATATATCAAATGACAAAAGTTACGAATTATTTATCAGAGGCTTTCGGAGAGTTAAAGTCAAATGTTACTTGGCCTGCTTGGGCTGAGGTTCAAAAATTGACAATTGTTGTGGCTGTATTTTCGATTCTTTTCGCTTTGGCAACATGGGGAGTAGACGAATTTTTTGCAAAAGCTTTGGCTGGATTTTTTAACTGGTTAAAAGGATAATTTTTTTGTGATGGCAGATAATAATGTGAAAAAATGGTACGTAGTTAGAGCAGTAAGCGGACAAGAGAATAAAGTCAAAGCTTACATCGAAACTGAGATTGCCAGATTAGGTATGGGTGATTATGTTTCCCAAGTTTTAGTACCTACAGAAAAAGTAGTTACTGTAAAAGAAGGAAAGAAAATGTCTAAGGATAAAGTTTATTTCCCTGGATATGTTATGATCGAAGCCAATTTAGTTGGTGAGATACCTCATATTATTAAATCTATTACAAGTGTAATTGGATTTTTAGGAGAGATTAAAGGTGGGGAACCTGTTCCTTTGAGACTTTCTGAAGTAAATAGAATGTTAGGAAAAGTAGATGAGCTTGCGGTAAATACAGATACTCGTGCTATTCCATTCAACTTAGGTGAAACAGTTAAAGTGATCGATGGTCCTTTTAACGGATTTAACGGAACAGTTGAGAAAATAAATGAAGAAAAGCGTAAACTTGAAGTAATGGTTAAGATTTTCGGAAGAAAGACACCATTGGAATTAAGTTTTATGCAAGTTGAAAAAGTATAATTTTTTGTTACATATATAATATCCATTGCAATCGCTTCCATTGATTGCAGTGTTAAATTTTTTAAAAATGGCTAAAGAAATTAGTAAGGTAGTTAAACTACAAGTTAAGGGAGGTGCTGCGAACCCGTCGCCACCGGTTGGACCTGCTTTAGGAGCTGCTGGGGTAAACATCATGGAGTTTTGTAAGCAATTTAATGCTAGAACTCAGGATAAACCTGGCAAAATATGCCCAGTGCAAATCACTGTGTATAAAGACAAATCATTTGATTTTGTCGTTAAGACTCCTCCAGCAGCAGTTCAGTTAATGGAAGCTGCAAAGCTAAAATCTGGTTCTGGTGAGCCTAATCGTAAAAAAGTAGCTAGTGTTACTTGGGAACAAATTAGAGCTATTGCTGAAGACAAAATGCCTGACTTAAATGCTTTTACAGTAGAAAAAGCAATGAGTATGGTTGCTGGAACAGCTAGATCTATGGGTATAACTGTATCAGGAGATGCTCCTTTTTAATTAAGAAAAAGACATGGCAAAATTAACAAAAAAGCAAAAAGAGGCTGCTTCAAAAATTGAAAAGAACAAATTATACTCTCTAAAAGATGCTGCGGCATTATTGAAAGTTGTTGCTTCAGCAAAATTTGATGAGTCTGTTGATATCGCAGTTCGTTTGGGTGTAGATCCAAGAAAAGCGAATCAAATGGTTAGAGGTGTGGTTACATTACCTCACGGAACAGGTAAAGATGTTAAAGTATTAGCATTAGTTACTCCAGATAAAGAAGCGGAAGCTAAAGAAGCTGGTGCAGACTATGTAGGTCTTGATGACTATTTACAAAAGATTAAAGATGGTTGGACAGATGTTGATGTAATCATCACTATGCCGGCTGTTATGGGTAAATTAGGTCCATTAGGTCGTATTTTAGGACCTAGAGGTTTAATGCCAAACCCTAAAACAGGTACTGTAACTATGGATGTTGCAAAAGCTGTTCAAGAGGTTAAAGCTGGTAAAATTGACTTTAAAGTTGATAAAACTGGTATCGTTCACGCAGGAATTGGTAAAGTTTCTTTTGGAGCTGAGCAAATTGTTGACAACGCACACGAAATTATTCAAACATTAATAAAACTTAAACCAACTGCTGCTAAAGGTACTTACATTAAAGGTATTCACTTAACTAGCACTATGAGTCCAGCTATTGCATTGGATCCAAAAGCAGTATAATTGGTAGTTAAAAATTTTTAGTATGACTAGAGAAGAAAAATCAATCGCGATTGAAAATTTAACTGCGCAGTTAGCTGGTACAAATATTATTTATGTATCGGATATTTCTGGATTAAACGCAGAAACGACTTCAAACTTACGTAGAGCTTGTTTTAAAGCAGGTATCAAATTAGAAGTTGTAAAGAACACTTTGCTTGCAAAAGCAATGGAAGCTTCTTCTACTGATTATGGTGATTTACCTTCAGTTTTGACTGGTAATAGTGCTATATTCATTTCTGATGTAGCTAATGCTCCTGGAAAAATTATTAAAGATTTCCGTAAGAAATCTGATAAACCAGTTTTAAAAGGTGCTTTCATTAACAATGAAATCTATATTGGAGATAATCAATTAGATGCGTTAGCAACTATTAAATCTAAAGAAGAGCTTCTTGGAGAACTTATTGGATTATTACAATCTCCAGCTCAAAGAATTATTTCTGCTTTGCAAAACAAATTCGCTGGTAGCGAAGAAGAAGCTGAAGCTTAATAATTATTGTAAGGAGTTTTTCCTTGCAGCTTAAATAGCGCACAATAAACAAAATATAATTTTACAAATCATTTTAAACGATAGAAAAAATGGCAGATTTGAAACAATTCGCAGAACAATTAGTTAACTTAACAGTTAAAGAAGTTAACGAATTAGCAACAATATTAAAAGACGAGTATGGTATCGAGCCTGCTGCTGCAGCTGTAGTAGTTGCTGCTGGTGGTGGAGAAGGTGCTGCTGAAGAAGCACAAACTGAATTTACAGTTGTATTAAAAGAAGCTGGTGCTTCTAAATTAGCAGTTGTAAAATTAGTTAAAGAACTTACAGGTTTAGGTTTGAAAGAAGCTAAAGATGTAGTTGACGGAGCTCCAAGCAACGTTAAAGAAGGTGTTTCTAAAGAAGAGGCTGAAGGTCTTAAAAAATCATTAGAAGAAGCTGGAGCTGTAGTTGAATTAAAATAATTCAACTCGGTTTTAAGAACTAGGTTTAGGTCCTGAGTTAACACTCAAAGGCCTAAACCATTTTTCGTATAATAAAATCCATTAAATTTTATTATCAAATAGTTTAAAATACGAAAAAGTTTTTGATCAATACGAAGAAAGAAAATTGAACTAAATTTTATCGGTTTATTTTTAAAGATGTATTGATTTTAAAAAGAAAGTATAAACTAAGCAGTGTGTTTTTACACAAAAAAATTACTTTTTTTTAATCAAAATTTTGTCCATTGATGATAACAAATCAGACTGAAAGATTGAATTTTGCCTCTACAAAAAATATTCCTGACTATCCGGATTTCTTGGATGTTCAGGTTAAATCTTTTAAAGATTTCTTCCAATTAGAAACGAAATCTGACGAAAGAGGCAACGAAGGGTTATACAATACCTTCATGGAAAATTTCCCAATTACAGATACAAGAAATAACTTTGTATTGGAATTCCTAGATTATTTTGTTGATCCGCCGCGTTATACAATTCAAGAATGTATAGAGAGAGGTCTTACTTATAGTGTACCTTTAAAAGCTAGGTTGAAACTATACTGTACAGATCCAGAACACGAAGATTTTGAAACTATTGTGCAAGATGTTTATCTTGGAACAATACCTTACATGACTCCAAGTGGTACTTTTGTAATCAATGGTGCCGAACGTGTTGTAGTATCTCAATTACACCGTTCTCCAGGGGTTTTCTTTGGACAATCATTCCACGCAAATGGAACTAAACTTTATTCTGCCAGAGTAATTCCTTTTAAAGGTTCTTGGATAGAATTTTCTACAGATATCAACAGCGTTATGTACGCTTATATCGATAGAAAGAAAAAATTACCTGTTACAACTTTATTCCGTGCTATCGGTTTCGAAAGAGATAAGGATATCCTTGAAATTTTCGACTTAGCTGAAGAAATTAAAGTTTCTAAAACTGGTATTAAGAAATATATTGGAAGAAGACTTGCTGCGCGTGTATTGAACACATGGCACGAGGATTTCGTAGATGAGGATACTGGAGAGGTAGTTTCTATCGAACGTAACGAAATCATCCTTGATCGTGATACTATTATCGACAAAGATAATGTTGAAGAGATCATTGATTCTAACGTTAAATCTATCTTGTTACATAAAGAGGATAACAATCAAGCAGATTATGCTATTATCCACAACACGTTACAAAAAGATCCAACAAACTCTGAAAAAGAAGCTGTAGAGCACATTTACCGTCAGTTGCGTAACGCTGAACCGCCTGATGAGGAAACTGCTCGTGGTATTATAGATAAATTATTCTTCTCTGATCAACGTTACAACTTAGGTGAAGTTGGTCGTTATAGAATGAACAAAAAATTGGCCTTAGATATCCCTATGGATAAGCAAGTGCTTACCAAAGAAGATATCATTACCATTGTAAAATATTTGATCGAATTGATCAACTCTAAAGCAGAGATTGATGATATTGATCACTTATCAAACCGTCGTGTTAGAACAGTTGGTGAACAATTGTCTCAGCAATTCGGTGTTGGTTTAGCACGTATGGCTAGAACTATTCGTGAGAGAATGAACGTTAGAGATAACGAGGTGTTTACACCAATTGATTTGATCAATGCTAAAACATTATCATCAGTTATCAACTCTTTCTTTGGAACTAACCAGTTATCTCAATTTATGGATCAAACGAATCCATTAGCTGAGATTACGCACAAAAGAAGACTTTCTGCACTTGGACCAGGTGGACTTTCGAGAGAGAGAGCTGGTTTCGAGGTTCGTGACGTTCACTATACTCACTATGGTCGTTTATGTCCGATTGAAACTCCTGAGGGACCAAACATTGGTTTGATTTCATCTCTTGGTGTTTATGCAAAAGTAAACGGAATGGGATTCATCGAAACTCCATACCGTAAAGTAACTAATGGTGTAGTTGATTTAGAAAGTACTCCAGTTTACTTAAGTGCTGAAGAAGAAGAAGGTAAAATGATTGCTCAGGCAAACATTGAAATGGATGCTACAGGTAAAATTACAGCTAGCAATGTTATTGCTCGTGAGGAAGGTGACTTCCCGGTTGTTGAACCTTCTGTAGTTCATTATACAGACGTTGCTCCTAACCAGATTGCATCGATTTCTGCATCTTTGATTCCTTTCTTGGAGCATGATGATGCGAACCGTGCGTTGATGGGATCAAACATGATGCGTCAGGCAGTTCCTTTGATCCGTCCTGAAGCACCAATTGTAGGTACAGGTTTAGAGCGTCAGGTAGCTTCAGATTCAAGAGTATTAATCAATGCTGAAGGGCATGGAACTGTTGAATATGTTGATGCAAATATCATTACTATTAAATACGATCGTACAGAAGACGAAAGAATGGTTAGTTTTGATGCTGATGAGAAAACATACAACCTTATTAAATTTAGAAAAACCAATCAAGGTACAAGTATTAACCTGAAACCTATCGTAAGAAAAGGTGACAGAGTTATTCCTGGACAAGTATTGTCTGAAGGATATGCTACTCAAAATGGAGAATTAGCTTTAGGTAGAAACTTAAAAGTTGCGTTCATGCCATGGAAAGGGTATAACTTCGAGGATGCGATTGTAATTTCTGAAAAAGTAGTTCGTGATGATATTTTTACTTCTATCCACGTTGATGATTATTCATTAGAGGTTAGAGATACTAAGTTAGGAAACGAAGAGTTAACAAACGATATTCCTAACGTTTCTGAAGAAGCTACTAAAGATTTAGATGAAAACGGTATGATTAGAATTGGAGCAGAGGTTAAACCTGGCGACATTTTGATCGGAAAAATTACACCAAAAGGAGAATCAGATCCTACTCCAGAGGAGAAATTGCTTCGTGCAATCTTCGGGGATAAAGCAGGTGATGTAAAAGATGCTTCATTAAAAGCTTCTCCATCTTTACATGGTGTAGTTCTTGACAAAAAATTATTTGCAAGAGCCGTGAAAGATAAACGTAAACGTACTCAGGATAAAGATGCTTTAGGCGCTTTAGAAATGGAATTCGAAACTAAATTTGTTGAATTAAAAGACAGATTGGTTGAGAAATTATTCCTGATCGTTAACGGAAAAACATCTCAAGGTGTAATGAATGATTTGGGTGAAGAAGTTTTACCAAAAGGTAAAAAGTATACTCAAAAAATGCTTTACGCAGTAGAAGATTTTGCTCACTTAAGCAAAGGTCAATGGGTTGCTGATGACGCTACAAATAAAATGGTTAATGATTTAATTCATAACTATAAAATTAAGCTGAACGACTTACAGGGAGCTTTAAGAAGAGAGAAATTCACTATTACAGTTGGGGATGAATTACCATCTGGAATCTTGAAATTGGCTAAAATCTATATCGCTAAAAAACGTAAGTTAAAAGTTGGTGATAAAATGGCAGGACGTCACGGTAACAAAGGTATTGTTGCAAGAATCGTTCGTCATGAAGATATGCCTTTCTTAGAAGATGGAACACCGGTAGATATCGTATTGAATCCACTTGGGGTACCTTCACGTATGAACATTGGTCAGATTTATGAGACTGTTCTTGGATGGGCTGGTATGAACTTGGGTAGAAAATTTGCTACTCCAATTTTTGACGGTGCTTCTCTTGACGAAATCAATGCTTTGACTGATGAGGCTAACGTACCACGTTTCGGACATACATATCTTTATGATGGTGGAACTGGAGAGCGTTTTGCACAAAAAGCAACTGTGGGTGTAATTTATATGCTTAAATTAGGACACATGGTTGATGATAAGATGCACGCACGTTCTATCGGACCATACTCATTGATTACGCAACAACCACTTGGAGGTAAAGCTCAATTTGGAGGTCAGCGTTTTGGAGAGATGGAGGTTTGGGCACTTGAGGCTTATGGAGCTTCTAGTACTTTACGTGAAATCTTAACTGTTAAGTCTGATGACGTTATTGGTAGAGCTAAAACTTACGAAGCTATCGTTAAGGGTGAAACTATGCCAGAACCAGGTTTACCAGAATCATTCAATGTATTAATGCACGAATTGAAAGGTCTAGGATTAGATCTTCGTTTGGAAGAATAATAAAAGTTTTGTAATCAGTCTCATTTTTTAATGGGACTGATTACTCATTTATATAAGTTTTTAAGGATTTATACCCGTAACCCGTTCCGATTTTTTATAACAATGCAAGGCATTTTATAACTAGCACTTCAAATTTAATTTTGAAGTTTTGAGAAGTAATCCGAGGTAGTAGCTGAATGATTAACTCTTTTTATTTAAAGAGTAGATTATAAATCTAAAATCAATTTTTTAATTGCAAATAAATCAATAGTAAAAACTATGATGAATAACAGAAACAATAAAGATAAGAATCCAGTAAAAAGATTTAACAAAATCTCTATTGGATTGGCTTCACCAGAATCTATCCTGAAAGAATCAAGAGGAGAGGTTTTAAAGCCGGAAACAATTAACTATAGAACTCACAAACCAGAGCGTGACGGACTTTTCTGCGAAAGAATCTTCGGACCAGTAAAAGATTTCGAATGTGCTTGTGGTAAGTATAAAAGAATTCGTTACAAAGGTATCATTTGCGACCGTTGTGGTGTTGAAGTTACTGAGAAAAAAGTACGTCGTGACAGAGTAGGACACATCAACCTTGTTGTGCCAATCGCTCACATTTGGTATTTCCGTTCTCTTCCAAACAAAATTGGTTATATCCTTGGTCTTCCATCTAAGAAATTAGATATGATCATTTACTACGAAAGATACGTAGTAATTCAGGCTGGTATTGCTAAAAATGCAGATGGAGAATCTTTACAAAGATTAGATTTCTTAACTGAAGAAGAATATTTGAATATTTTAGATACTCTTCCGCAAGAAAATCAATATTTAGATGATTTAGATCCTAATAAATTTGTTGCCAAAATGGGAGCAGAGTGTATTATGGATTTATTAGCTCGTATCGACTTAGATGAGTTGTCTTACCAATTGAGACACAGTGCTAATAATGAAACATCTAAACAACGTAAAACTGAAGCTTTAAAAAGATTACAAGTTGTTGAGTCTTTCCGTGAGTCTAACTTAAACCGTGAAAATCGTCCTGAGTGGATGATTATGAAAGTGGTTCCTGTTATCCCACCGGAATTACGTCCGCTTGTGCCACTTGATGGAGGTCGTTTTGCAACTTCAGATTTAAATGACTTATACCGTCGTGTAATCATCCGTAACAACCGTTTGAAAAGATTAATGGAGATTAAAGCTCCTGAAGTTATCTTAAGAAACGAAAAACGTATGTTACAGGAATCTGTAGATTCATTATTTGATAACACTCGTAAAGCTTCTGCTGTTAAAACAGAATCAAACAGACCACTAAAATCATTATCTGATTCCTTAAAAGGTAAGCAAGGACGTTTCCGTCAAAACTTACTTGGAAAACGTGTGGATTATTCTGCTCGTTCGGTAATTGTTGTTGGTCCTGAATTAAAATTATTCGAATGTGGATTGCCAAAAGATATGGCATCTGAGTTATACAAACCTTTCGTTATCCGTAAATTGATTGAAAGAGGTATTGTAAAAACAGTAAAATCTGCTAAGAAAATAATTGACAAAAAAGAGCCTGTAGTTTGGGATATCCTTGAAAATGTAATTAAAGGTCACCCGGTATTACTTAACCGTGCTCCTACTTTGCACAGACTTGGTATCCAGGCATTCCAGCCAAAATTAATTGAAGGAAAAGCGATCCAGTTACACCCATTAGTATGTACGGCATTCAACGCCGATTTCGATGGGGATCAGATGGCAGTTCACTTACCATTAGGACCAGAGGCTATTTTAGAGGCACAATTATTAATGTTGGCTTCTCACAATATTCTTAACCCTGCAAATGGTGCTCCAATTACTGTACCTTCTCAGGATATGGTCTTGGGTCTATACTATATGACCAAAGAACGTATTTCTACAGAAGATCACATTATTTTAGGTCAGGATTTGACTTTCTATTCTGCTGAAGAAGTAAATATTGCATTAAACGAAGGAAGATTAGAATTGAATGCTCGTGTAAAAATTAGAGCTAAAGATTTTAATGACGCTGGAGAATTAGTGTACAAAATTATTCAAACAACTGCAGGACGTGTATTATTTAACGAAGTAGTACCTGAAGCAGCTGGATATATCAATGACGTATTGACTAAGAAAAACCTTAGAGATATTATTGGACACATTTTAAGTGTGACTGATGTACCTACAACGGCAGCTTTCTTGGATAATATGAAAGATATGGGTTATAAATTCGCATTTAGAGGAGGTTTATCATTCTCTTTAGGTGATATTAGAATTCCAGAACAAAAAACTAAGTTAATTGCAGATGCCAGAGAGCAAGTTGAAGGTATCTCAACTAACTATAACATGGGTCTTATCACAAATAACGAGCGTTACAACCAAGTTATTGACGTATGGACTTCAGCAAATGCGCAGTTAACAGAATTAGCAATGAAAAATATTAGAGAAGACCAACAAGGTTTCAACTCTGTATATATGATGCTTGACTCTGGGGCGAGGGGTTCTAAGGAACAGATTCGTCAGTTAACTGGTATGCGTGGTTTGATGGCTAAGCCTAAAAAATCTACTGCTGGTGGTGGTGAGATTATTGAAAACCCGATTCTTTCTAACTTTAAGGAAGGTCTTTCGATCCTTGAGTACTTTATTTCGACTCACGGTGCTCGTAAAGGTCTTGCGGATACGGCTCTTAAAACGGCCGATGCTGGTTACTTGACAAGAAGGCTTCATGACGTTTCTCAAGATGTTATTGTTAACATCGAAGATTGTGGAACTTTAAGAGGTGTTGAAGTTGCTGCTTTGAAGAAAAATGAGGAAATTGTTGAATCTTTAGGAGAAAGAATTTTAGGACGTGTTGCATTGCAAGATGTTATTAATCCTCTTACTAATGAAGTTCTAGTTCAATCTGGACAACAAATTACTGAAGCAATTATGAGAACTATCGAAGCTTCTCCAATTGAAAAAGTAGAGGTTAGATCTCCATTAACTTGTGAAGCTTTAAAAGGTATTTGTGCGAAATGTTACGGTAGAAATTTAGCTACCGGAAAAATGACACAAAGAGGTGAAGCTGTCGGAGTTATTGCAGCTCAGTCTATTGGAGAGCCAGGTACACAGTTAACACTTCGTACGTTCCACGTTGGAGGGGTTGCCGGAGGTATCTCTGAAGAGTCTAGTATTGTTACAAGATTTGCTGGTAGACTTGAGATTGAAGATTTAAAAACTGTTAAAGGTGAAGACAGCGAAGGTAATGCAGTAGATATCGTAGTATCACGTTCAACTGAATTAAAATTAGTTGATGAGAAAACTGGAATCGTCTTAAATACACATAACATTCCTTACGGTTCTAGTATCTTTGTTAAAGATGGTGAAGCTGTGGCAAAAGGAACTGTAATCTGTAAGTGGGATCCATATAATGGTGTAATTGTTTCTGAGTTTACTGGTAAGATTGCTTACGAGGATTTAGAGCAAGGACAATCATTCATGGTGGAGATCGATGAGCAGACTGGTTTCCAGGAAAAAGTAATTTCTGAGGCTAGAAACAAGAAATTAATCCCAACTTTATTAGTTTATGGTAAAGAAGGTGAATTGATTCGTTCTTACAACTTACCAGTAGGTGCACACTTAATGGTTGAAAATGGTGAGAAAATTAAAGCAGGTAAAGTATTAGTAAAAATCCCACGTCGTTCTTCTAAAGCAGGCGATATCACGGGAGGTTTACCAAGAATTACTGAGCTTTTAGAGGCTCGTAACCCTTCAAACCCAGCAGTTGTATCTGAAATTGATGGTGTTGTATCTTTCGGAAAAATCAAAAGAGGTAACCGTGAGATCGTTATCGAATCTAAATTTGGTGAAATTAAAAAGTATTTAGTTAAACTTTCTAGCCAAATCTTAGTACAAGAAAATGACTTCGTAAGAGCGGGAGTTCCATTGTCTGATGGTGCAATTACACCAGATGACATCTTGAGAATTCAAGGTCCGGCTGCTGTTCAACAGTACTTGGTAAATGAAATTCAAGAGGTTTACCGTTTACAAGGGGTAAAAATTAATGACAAGCACTTTGAGGTAGTTATTCGTCAAATGATGCGTAAAGTAAGAGTTCAGGATCCAGGTGATACTTTATTCTTAGAGGATCAATTAATTCACACTAAAGATTTCATCGTTCAAAACGATAAATTATACGGTATGAAAGTAGTTGAAGATGCTGGAGATTCTTCAGTATTGAAACCAGGTCAGATAATTTCTCCTCGTGAATTACGTGATGAGAATTCATTATTGAAACGAAATGATAAAAATCTTGTTGTAGCAAGAGATGTAATTACTGCAACTGCAACGCCAGTTTTACAAGGTATTACAAGAGCTTCGTTACAAACTAAATCATTCATTTCTGCTGCTTCTTTCCAGGAGACAACAAAAGTACTTAACGAAGCTGCTGTAGCTGGTAAAGTAGATGATTTAGAAGGATTAAAAGAAAATGTAATTGTTGGACACAGAATTCCTGCAGGAACTGGTATGAGAGAATACGATAATACAATCGTAGGATCTAAAGATGATTACAATGAAATGATGGCTAATAAAGAAGAATATATTTATTAATTAGGAAACTATGAGTAATCCGAAACAACAGCAAGAGCAAATTAATATTGAGTTAGATGAAACAATTGCAGAGGGAATTTATTCTAATCTTGCAATTATAAATCACTCATCATCAGAGTTTGTTTTAGATTTTGTGAGCATTATGCCAGGTATTCCTAAAGCCAAGGTAAAGTCAAGAATTGTTTTGACACCACAACATGCTAAAAGATTATTGAGAGCAATTGGTGAAAATATCCATAGATTTGAAGCCGCTCATGGCGAAATCAAAGAAACGGAACAAGCACCTATACCGCTTAATTTTGGTCCTGCGGGACAAGCATAAATTTTAAAGCCCCAGTAATGGGGCTTTTTTTATGAAAAGCATTTAAATGTAGTTTATCCGATTTACCCTTCCGTTTATCGACTAAATTTCATTCTTAGTCCAGATTTCTATATTTTAGTGATTCCTAATTAGAAAGGACAATTTTTTGGAATGTAAAGACAATGAGGTTGGAATTAATTCAAATATAAAAAGCGCTAATGATAAGTTAGCGCTTTTTTTATATAATTGAATTTAGAAATAAAATATAATTTGTTCCCAACCTTTTTATCAAAAGTATACTCTATAGAATTAAGAATCATTTTGAAAGATTTTAATTTTAAAAAGTATATTATGAAGAAGAAATTCACCTTAGAAATAGCAAGCCCTTGTTCTGAAAATTTTGATAAAATGATTCCGAATTCAAACGGTTCATTTTGTGGTTCTTGTATGAAAAATGTAATTGATTTGAGTAAAAAAACAAATTCTGAAGTTGCTACGTTCATTGCAGAAACGAAGGATAAAAATATTTGTGCACGACTAAAAGTAACGCAGTTAGAACAAGAATTTCAATATAATGAAACCTCTAGAATACATAATCTTAAATATGCAGCGGTTGCGGCATCTGTTTTACTGGCTTCAAACATTACTGCGCAGGAAAAAGAACCCGTTAAAACTGAAGAATCTTACGTAGCACCTATTATGTATAGATTAGGTAAAGTAGCTCATAATCAAACGGTAAATAAAGAGGTTTTGATAACAATAAAAGGGAAATTAATTGAAGAGAAGTCTAATAGACCATTTGGAGGAGAAACATATTCTAATTTAATGCTGTCTATTAATAATTCAGGAAATGCAGTAAAAGTAAATCCCAAAACTGGAGAATTTTCTATAACAACAGAAGTTTCAAAAGACAGTAAAATACTTATGATTACGATAAGTGGAAATGACTATTATCTTGCTAAAGAAATTCCTTTTAACATAAAATCAGTTAAGGGAAATGTGTTGCAGCAAAATATCATTATTGCTTCAGAAGAACTCACTAAAATTTATATTGCCGGTGGATTAGGAATTAATTATACAGGACAATAATCAAATTTACATATTGGGGAATGTAAATAAAAAAGGCTGTCTAAATAATATTGACAGCCTTTTGTGTTTTTTCTTCAAGAAAAATATTAATCAAATTCTGAAGTAAAGAATAACTTCACAGTTGGATATTTACTTTGAGTCATTTGAATAGTAAAATCAGAATCGGCAAGAAATACCAATTGACCATATTTATCATGTGCTAAGAATTTTTGCTTAATGCGCTTAAACTCTTTAAATTCTTCATTTTTAGCATCGTCCGGTTTTACCCAACAAGCTTTATGAACCGGGAAGTTTTCATAGGTACATTTTGCTCCATACTCATGCTCTAAACGATATTGAATTACTTCATATTGAAGAGCACCTACAGTTCCGATAACTTTACGGTTATTCATTTCAAGTGTAAATAACTGCGCAACACCTTCATCCATTAACTGATCGACACCTTTGTCTAATTGCTTAGCTTTCATCGGATCGGCATTATTGATGTATCTAAAGTGTTCCGGAGAGAAACTTGGAATTCCTTTGAAGCTCATTACTTCACCTTCAGTTAAAGTATCCCCAATTTTGAAGTTTCCCGTATCATGTAAACCTACAATATCTCCAGGATACGAAATGTCTACGATTTCTTTCTTTTCTGCGAAAAAGGCATTCGGACTTGAGAATTTTAAATTCTTCTTCTGGCGAACGTGATAATAAGGCTTGTTTCTTTCAAAAGTTCCTGAAACAATTTTTATAAAGGCAAGACGATCTCTGTGTTTTGGATCCATATTGGCATGGATTTTAAACACAAATCCACTCATTTTTTCTTCTGTAGGATCTACTAAACGTGTCTCAGAATCTTTTGGACGAGGAGATGGAGCAATTGTAACGAAACAATCTAAAAGCTCACGAACTCCAAAGTTGTTTAAAGCTGAACCAAAAAATACAGGTTGAATTTTTCCGTCTAAATAATCCTGACGTTCAAATTTTGGATATACTTCATCAATTAATTCTAATTCTTCACGCAGTTTTTCTGCTGCTTTTTGACCAACAATTTTATCTAGTTCAGGATTGTTTTGAACATCAGAAAAAGCGATTGTTTCTTCGATGTTTTTACGGCTATCTCCACTAAAAAGATTAATGTTTTCTTCCCATAAATTATAAATTCCCTGAAAATCATAACCCATTCCGATAGGGAAACTTAAAGGTGTAACTTTTAAGCCCAGTTTTTGTTCCACTTCATCCATCAAGTCAAAAGCGTCTTTACCTTCACGGTCTAATTTGTTGATGAAAACAATCATCGGAATATTACGCATTCTACAAACTGCAACCAGTTTTTCGGTTTGCTCTTCAACCCCTTTAGCAACGTCAATCACAACAATAACACTGTCAACAGCAGTTAAAGTTCTAAAGGTGTCTTCTGCAAAATCCTTGTGTCCTGGTGTATCCAGAATGTTGATCTTTTTGTCTTTATAATTAAAAGCAAGAACAGATGTAGAAACCGAAATACCTCTTTGGCGTTCGATTTCCATAAAGTCACTTGTTGCTCCTTTTTTAATTTTATTATTTTTTACAGCTCCCGCTTCCTGAATTGCACCTCCAAATAATAGTAATTTTTCAGTTAAAGTTGTTTTACCAGCATCGGGATGTGATATAATTCCGAATGTTCTTCTGCGTTGTATTTCTTTTAAAAAGCTCATATTTCGTATAAATAGGTTGCAAAAGTACTATTTAATTACGGCTTAATAAAAATATTCAGTTCATAAATTGGAACTCTTTCTTTTTTGAAGAAAAAAAAATGGGCTGTTTAACAACAGCCCATAATAGTCATTTTAAATTACTGATTAATTGACCACACCGAATACCCTTTTGGAGGGCATTGTATTTTTACCCATTTATCTGCCTGAGTTGTTGGATACCAAGTTGAATTTCCTGTAAAGTCTTTAATTTGAGTATTGGCCCAATTGGTTTGAATCCATCTTTCCTGCCAGGCATCAGAATTATTGATGTAAACCACTAATCCAGGATTTCCGTTGTAACCATTTCTTCTTGCCACATATTCGTCATTATCTGAATACAGAATAGAAGTTGTACCTGTTGCTTTGTTGTTATGAATCCAGATAAGATTATTTAATTTGGCTTTATCCAGCCATTCTTCATAATCTCTGTAGAAAATGGTTGGATATCCTTCGTGAGTTAAAATGTATGAATAGGCCAGCATTTTGCTCCAAATTTCATCTGTATCATGATTAGTTACAAAAGTTACCGCCTTATATGGGTTTCTTTTCCACATCATGTCATCATTTAACAGTGCTAGATTGTTTCCATCAAAAGCATCATTCATTTTGTAATAACAGGCAAAATCGAAAACAGAGCTATTAGCGTTGTTGGCCCAATCATTTAATACATTTACATTTGAATCCCATAATTCTCCAACCGAAAATCCACCTACATTAGCATTCCATGAGTTTACAACCCATGCACCAAATCCTTTTACATAATCAAATCTCCAGCCATCAAATTTCATGGTATTTTTATAATATTTACCAACTCCGTCAGTTCTCAGCCATAGCCAGTTTTGTACATTTGATGCTGCATGACATAGATCTGGAAATCCTCCAAAAGCACCTTCGTCATTATTTCCGAAACTATTTTTGTAAAAATCATTATAGTTACGAGGAAATTTACCCGAAGCAACTCCTGTAAAATTAGTCCAGGTATTGGTACCTGTAAAAGGATTCGCTTCTGATTGGCCTCCGCTGTTATGATTAATTACAATATCAGCATATACCTTCATGTTTTCAGTATGTGCATTAGTAATTAAACTAACCAGTTCTGTTTTTGAACCAAATCTGGTTTCGATACTTCCGTTTTGATTGTAATCACCAAAATCAAAATAATCTGTTGGATCATATCCCATAGAAAATGCTCCGTTTTGTGCTTTTGAGGCAGGTGGTAGCCAAATAGAGCCAATTCCTGCATTGGACCAGGCCGTAACTTTGCTGCTTACAGTATTCCACCAGGTTCCTCCTGCAGGAACATCCCAGTAAAAGGCCTGCATCATAACACCTCCACCAGGATTATCAACATATTTTCCGGTAGATGAAGTTCCTGTACTAAAAGGTTTTCCGTCGTGATGTGTAACATTAATAATTTCGAATTTCTGACTTTCAGCTTTTGAATCTGTTTCTGATGTTTCATTTTGTGAACACGAGCTTAAAAGTGCCGCAATCATACCAATGTACAGAAATCTTACTTGTGTTTTTTTCATAATAGATTTGGTTAAGATTAAGTAATAAAGCTTGTAATTATTTAATTTTTTCGTCTATAACGATTGATATTCTTAATTTTAGACGCTATAAATTAATAATTACGCATCTAAAGTATGTGTTTTTTGATTTGATTGCTTTTTATAAGAAAATATTTATATCACGAAAACGTTGTAGTGTTGAAAACTTATTTTTATTCAGTTGCAAATTAGCAGTTTGTAGTTTTATACTTGCACAAGTAAAAGATTTAATAAAAGGATTTTAGTATTCGTATTTTAAAGAATTTAATGGAATTAATCGTCTGGAAATCGATTCATTTTAAAAAATTAAAACACTGTCCATATAATTTTTTGTTAATAGTATAGCTGATAGTTGTATTATGTAATTGAATTGTTATTTTTGTTCGTTATAAGTTAAAAAGAACTAGGTCTTAATTCTTTACTGTTTTGGAGATAATCCTTAAAATAAGGAATAGAAAGATTTTAGTTTAAATAAGAATTTCTTAAGCAAGATCTTACATTCAAATTAAATTTAAAATAATGTTATTAAAAAAATTACAGCTAAAAACAATTGATTTCAAGTTAGCATTGACAATGTGTTTTTTACTTTTTTTCAGCTCACTTGTTTCGGCTCAGGAAATTATTCCGGATGTTGTAGCTCAAAAACCAGCGGAAGTTCCTTCTGGCAAAAAGCAAAAAGTTGACGGTATTATTGCTACAGTTGGAGATTATATTGTTTTAGACTCAGATATTGATAAAGGGTTTTTAGAAATTTCGGCTCAGGGTGGTAGTATTAAAGATATCACTAGATGCCAGATGCTGGGTAAGCTTTTGGAAGATAAATTATATGCACATCAGGCGATTCAGGATAGTATTATTGTAAGTGATGCCGAAGTTAGAGGTATGATGGAAGACCGTTTGAACTATATGATTAAACAGGTTGGAGACATTAATAAAGTGGTAGAATATTATAAAAAAAGTTCTGTTGAAGAATTTAAAACCTATTTTGCTGATATCCTGAAAGAGCAAAAGCTGGCTGGAGAAATGCAGAAAAAAATTGTTGATGGAGTAGAGATTACACCAGAGGAGGTTCGTAATTTCTTTAAAAAGATACCAAAAGACGAATTGCCTACTTTTGGAGCAGAGATGGAAGTAGCCCAGATTGTAGTGGAGCCTAAAGTTTCTAAAGAAGATAAACAAAAGGTTATAGACAGACTGAATGCTATAAGACAAGATGTTTTAGACGGTTCAAGTTTTGCAACAAAAGCAGTTTTATATTCACAGGATCCGGGATCTTCTTCAAATGGAGGTTATTATAAAATGACCAGAAAAACCCCTTTTCTGAAAGAGTTTAAAGATGTTGCTTTTAGTTTACAGGAAGGTGAAATTTCTCAGCCTTTTGAAACAATTTATGGATATCATATTATTATGATAGATAAAATTAAAGGACAAGAAGTTGAATTGCGTCACATTCTAATTTCGCCAACTGTTTCTGAAGCAGCGTTAAAAGAAGCTAAAGAAAGAATTACCAATATTAGAAATAAGATAATCAATAAAGAAATTTCTTTTGCAGATGCAGCCAGAACAGAATCTGATGAAAAAGAGACAAAAGCAAACGGAGGAACTTTAGTAAATCCTAATACTCAGGATACTCGTTTTGAGCTGACAAAAATGGATCCGACTTTATATGGTCAGGTTTCAAATTTAAAAGATACCGAAATTTCCCAACCGCTTTTAAATGTAGATGATAAAGGTAAAAAAACATATAAGTTAATTACAGTTACCAACAGAATTGACGAACACGTTGCTGATTATGCAAAGGATTATACAAAAATTAAAGAACTTGCATTGAAAGAAAAACAAATCAACGCAATTGCAAAATGGTTTGATACTAAAATTAAAGATACTTACATCAAAATTATTGGCGAATACAGAGATTGTACTTTTACAAACAACTGGTTAAAAAAATAATTTTTATTAAATAAAGAAAAAGAGTTAGTTTTATGAATTCATAGAGCTAACTCTTTTTAATTTAAAAAACATACTTAAATGTCTGACGTAGCAGCAATTCATAATTTAGTTCAAAAACGAAACGAATTAAAATCAGAAATAGCAAAAATCATTGTAGGCCAGGATGCAGTCGTAGATCAAATTTTACTGTGTATATTTTCAGGAGGACACGCCTTATTAATCGGAGTTCCCGGTTTGGCAAAAACATTAATGATAAATACTTTATCACAAGCTTTAGGTTTAGATTTTAAAAGAATTCAGTTTACACCAGATTTAATGCCTTCTGATATTTTAGGAAGTGAAATTCTGGATGAAAACAGACATTTTAAATTTATTAAAGGACCGATTTTTTCTAATATAATTTTGGCTGATGAGATTAACAGAACACCACCAAAAACACAGGCAGCTTTGCTTGAAGCAATGCAGGAGCGTTCTGTTACTATTGCTGGACAGAATTACAAATTAGATTTGCCATATTTTGTATTGGCGACTCAAAATCCAATTGAGCAGGAAGGAACCTATCCGTTACCGGAAGCACAATTAGACCGTTTTATGTTTGCTATAAAGCTAGAATATCCAACATTTGAAGAGGAAGTGCAGGTGGTAAAACGCACAACATCTGATGTTAAAACAACAATTAATCCATTGTTTTCAGCGCAGGAAATTATCGATTTCCAACATTTGATACGTAGAATTCCTGTTGCAGATAATGTAATTGAATACGCAGTGACTTTAGTGAGTAAAACTCGTCCTGATAATCGTTTAGCAAATGATTTTGTGAAAAATTATCTGGATTGGGGAGCGGGACCAAGAGCTTCTCAAAATTTGATTTTGGCAGCAAAAGCGCACGCAGCTTTTAATGGTAAATTTTCACCAGATATTGAAGATGTAAAAGCAGTTGCAACTGGAATTTTACGCCACAGAATTATTAAAAATTATAAAGCAGATGCTGAAGGAATAACCGAAGAAGTTATTATTCAGAAGTTGATGTAGATTTAAAGACAATTTATAAAAAAAATCCTGGCAATTTATTGTCAGGATTTTTTGCGCTTAATGTATTGCTAAATTTAAATCGGTGAATAGTATTAAAACGATATAAAAACCGCAACTATAACGTTATAATTCCTTATTTAGAACAATTCTTTGAGAAAATTGAAGTAAAATCGCACTTCTTTCTTAGTGTTGAATTTCGACTTTGCTAAAGAAAGGATTTTAAAATGTCAAAAATTCATTTTTTTAATTCAAAATTGAGGTTTTAACAAAAACTAACAGTGAAAATCGTTTTTTAGCAATAATAATTTTTGAAAACACGACTTCTATTATATTATTTTTAATTATCGGCATTAATGCTTAAATTTGCGTAAAAAAAATAAATCTGCCTTAATATGAATATTTATCAGGATTATATCCAAGAGATTGAAGAACGAAAAAATCTGGGACTTCACCCAAAACCAATTGATAGCGCTGAATTATTAAGCGAAATTATTAAACAAATTAAAGATTTAGATAACGAATATCGAGAGGATTCTCTTAAGTTTTTTATTTACAATACTTTACCGGGAACTACAAGTGCTGCTGGTGAAAAAGCAAAATTTTTAAAGGAGATTATTCTTGGTCAGGCTGTTGTAAAAGAAATTACGCCAGCTTTTGCATTTGAATTATTATCTCACATGAAAGGTGGACCTTCTATTGAAGTGTTGTTGGATTTAGCTTTAGGTAATGACGCTGCTATTGCAAAAGAAGCTGCAAAAGTGCTTAAAACACAAGTTTTCCTTTACGAAGCAGATACTGATCGTTTAATAGAAGCATTCAAAAATAATAATGCAGTTGCAAAAGAAATCCTTGAAAGTTACGCTCAGGCTGAGTTTTTTACAAAACTTCCAGAAGTAGCTGATGAAGTTAAAGTCGTTACTTTTATAGCTGGTGAAGGTGATATTTCAACAGATTTACTTTCTCCGGGTAACCAGGCTCACTCACGTTCAGACCGTGAACTTCATGGCCAATGTATGATTACTCCTCAGGCACAGCAAGAAATTAGAGCACTTCAGGCGCAACATCCTGATAAAAGTGTAATGTTAATTGCTGAGAAAGGAACTATGGGAGTAGGTTCGTCAAGAATGTCAGGTGTAAATAACGTGGCACTTTGGACAGGTAAACAAGCAAGCCCATATATTCCGTTCGTTAATATTGCTCCAATCGTTGCAGGAACAAATGGAATTTCTCCAATTTTCCTAACAACTGTAGATGTTACAGGTGGTATTGGATTAGATCTTAAAAACTGGGTTAAAAAAACAGATTCAGAAGGTAACGTTGTTCGTAATGAAAACGACGAACCAATATTAGAGCAAACCTATTCTGTTGAAACAGGTACGGTTCTTACAATCAGTATTAAAGAGAAAAAACTATATAACGGTGATAAAGAATTAATTGATATTTCTAAGGCTTTTACTCCTCAGAAATTAGAGTTCATTAAAGCTGGTGGTTCATATGCTATCGTGTTTGGTAAAAAATTACAAACGTTAGCTGCAAAAGTTTTAGATGTTGAAGCTCCTCTTGTATTTGCTCCATCAAAAGAAATTTCTCATGAAGGACAAGGTCTTACTGCAGTAGAAAAAATCTTCAATAAAAATGCTGTTGGTATTGCGCCAGGTAAAGTATTACATGCTGGTTCTGATGTTCGTGTAGAAGTTAATATCGTAGGTTCGCAAGATACTACAGGTCTTATGACTGCTCAGGAATTAGAGTCTATGGCTGCAACAGTAATTTCGCCAATCGTTGATGGTGCATACCAATCAGGTTGTCACACTGCTTCGGTTTGGGATAAAAAAGCTCAGGCTAATATTCCTAAATTGATGAAATTCATGAACGATTTTGGTTTGATCACAGCTCGTGACCCAAAAGGTGTTTATCATGCAATGACAGACGTTATCCATAAAGTACTTAACGATATTACTATTGATGAGTGGGCTATCATTATTGGTGGTGACTCTCATACAAGAATGTCAAAAGGTGTTGCTTTTGGTGCTGACTCTGGAACTGTAGCTCTTGCATTGGCAACTGGTGAGGCTTCAATGCCAATTCCGGAATCTGTAAAAGTTACTTTCAAAGGAGATATGAAAGGGTATATGGATTTCCGTGATGTGGTTCATGCTACTCAAGCACAAATGCTTCATCAATTTGGAGGAGAAAATGTATTCCAAGGAAGAATTATTGAGGTTCACATTGGAACATTAACTGCGGATCAGGCCTTTACATTTACAGATTGGACTGCAGAGATGAAAGCAAAAGCTTCTATCTGTATTTCTGAAGATGATACTTTGATTGAATCATTGGAAATTGCAAAAGGAAGAATCCAGATCATGATCGACAAAGGTATGGATAACGAAAAACGTGTTCTTCAAGGATTGATCAATAAAGCGGATAAGAGAATTGCAGAAATTAAATCTGCTGAGAAACCAGCTTTAACTCCGGATGCAAACGCTAAATATTACGCTGAAGTTGTGGTTGATTTGGATCTGATTTCTGAGCCAATGATTGCTGATCCAGATGTAAATAACGTTGATGTTTCTAAACGATATACTCACGATACTATCAGACCATTATCTTTCTATGGTGGTGTGAAAAAAGTTGATCTTGGATTTATTGGATCTTGTATGGTTCATAAAGGAGATATGAAAATTTTAGCTCAAATGCTTAAAAACATCGAAGAGCAAAAAGGTAAAGTAGAATTCTTGGCACCGCTTGTGGTAGCGCCTCCTACATATAATATCGTAGACGAACTTAAAGCTGAAGGTGACTGGGAAGTATTGCAAAAATACTCTGGTTTTGAATTCAATGATGATGCTCCTAAAGGTGCGGCACGTACTGAATACGAAAACATGTTATATTTAGAGCGTCCAGGTTGTAATCTTTGTATGGGTAACCAGGAAAAAGCGGCTAAAGGAGATACTGTAATGGCAACTTCAACTCGTCTTTTCCAAGGTAGAGTTGTAGAAGATTCTGAAGGTAAAAAAGGAGAATCATTGCTTTCATCTACTCCGGTTGTAGTTTTATCTACAATTTTGGGTAGAACCCCAACAATCGATGAATATACTGCTGCTGTAGATGGTATCAACTTAACTAAGTTTGCGCCTTCTCACAAACAGTTGGTTATGTAATACATAATTTTTTGTCATATTTAAAAAGCCCGAGCCATAAAACTCGGGCTTTTTTTGTAATAGTAGCTTTATTTTTTTGTAACTTGTGGTGTTCAAAAAAAAACAACAAAAACAATTATATCTTATGGCTTTTGATATTGAAATGATTAAAAAAGTGTACGAAAACATGCCAGGTCGTGTTGATAAAGCACGCGAGATTGTTGGGCGTCCACTTACCTTAACAGAGAAAATTTTGTACAATCACCTTTGGGATGGAAATCCAACGAAGGCGTTTGGTAGAGGAGTAGATTATGTTGACTTTGCACCAGATCGTGTTGCGTGTCAGGATGCAACAGCACAAATGGCATTATTACAGTTTATGCATGCTGGAAAATCAAAAGTTGCAGTTCCTACAACGGTTCATTGTGATCACTTGATTCAGGCAAAAGTAGATGCAGCTACCGATTTGGCCAGAGCAAAAACACAAAGTAATGAAGTTTTCGACTTCTTGTCGTCAGTTTCTAATAAATATGGAATTGGTTTCTGGAAACCAGGAGCTGGAATTATTCATCAGGTCGTACTTGAAAATTATGCGTTCCCTGGTGGAATGATGATTGGTACCGATTCTCATACTGTAAATGCAGGTGGTTTAGGAATGGTAGCCATTGGTGTAGGTGGGGCTGATGCTGTAGACGTGATGTCTGGTATGGCTTGGGAATTGAAATTTCCTAAATTAATTGGAGTAAAATTAACTGGTAAATTATCAGGATGGACAGCTCCTAAAGATGTTATCCTAAAAGTTGCCGGTATTCTTACTGTAAAAGGTGGTACTGGTGCGATTGTTGAATATTTTGGTGAAGGTGCAACATCTATGTCTTGTACTGGTAAAGGTACGATTTGCAATATGGGTGCAGAAATTGGAGCAACAACTTCAACTTTTGGCTACGATGATTCAATGAGTCGTTACCTGCGTTCTACAAACAGAGCAGATGTTGCTGATGCTGCAGATAAAGTAGCTTCTTACTTGACAGGAGATGCGGAAGTATATGCTAATCCGGAAAAATATTTTGATCAGGTAATCGAAATTGACTTATCTACATTAGAACCACACTTAAATGGTCCTTTTACGCCGGATTTAGCTACTCCAATTTCTAAAATGAAAGAAGAGGCAATCAAAAATAACTGGCCACTGCAAATTCAGGTTGGTTTAATTGGGTCATGTACAAACTCTTCTTACGAAGATATTTCACGAGCTGCTTCATTGGCAAGACAAGTTGCTGATAAAAATTTGAAAACCAAATCACAGTTTACAATCACTCCGGGATCTGAAGTTGTTCGTTCTACAATCGAAAGAGATGGATTTATTGATACTTTCCATAAAATTGGAGCAACTGTTTTTGCTAACGCCTGCGGACCATGTATTGGAATGTGGGACAGAGAGGGTGCAGAAAAGGAAGAAAGAAACACTATTGTTCACTCTTTCAACCGTAACTTCTCAAAACGTGCAGATGGTAATCCAAATACCTTAGCTTTTGTGGGTTCTCCGGAATTGGTAACGGCTTTGGCTATCGCTGGTGATTTAAGTTTTAATCCACTAACTGATAAATTAATCAACGAAGAAGGTGAAGAAGTAATGCTTGATGCTCCAACGGGAGATGAACTTCCCTCTAAAGGTTTCTATGCTGAAGATCCTGGGTTTCAGGCTCCGGCTACAGATGGATCAGGGGTTCAGGTTGTGGTAAATCCGACTTCAGAGCGTTTGCAATTATTAGCTCCGTTCGCCCCTTGGGATGGTAAAAACATTACTGGTGCAAAACTATTGATCAAAGCCTTTGGAAAATGTACAACAGACCACATTTCGATGGCAGGACCATGGTTGCGTTTCCGCGGACACTTAGATAATATTTCAAACAATATGTTGATTGGTGCTGTAAATGCGTACAACCAAAAAACAAACGCTGTTAAAAATCAATTGACAGGCGAGTACGATGCTGTACCGGCTGTTGCCCGTGCATACAAAGCAGCTGGGGTTCCGTCTATTGTAGTTGGAGATCATAATTATGGCGAAGGTTCTTCTCGTGAGCATGCTGCAATGGAACCGCGTTTCCTAGGAGTAAAAGCGGTATTAGTAAAATCTTTCGCTCGTATTCACGAAACAAACCTTAAAAAACAAGGTCTTTTAGGGTTGACATTTGCAAACGAAGCAGATTATGATAAAATCCAGGAAGATGATACAATCAACTTTACGGATCTAACTGAGTTTGCTCCAGGTAAACCGCTGACATTAGAATTTGTTCACGCAGATGGTACAAAAGATATTATTTTAGCAAACCATACTTACAATGCTGGTCAGATTGGCTGGTTTGTTGCGGGTTCTGCTTTGAACTTAATTGCGGCAGGAAAAGCTTAATACTTACTATTTAAATATCTAAAAGCGCTCTGTGATAACAGGGCGTTTTTTTTATTTAGGAGCTATTTACTTCGTCAGTTCGCTGTCGCTCGCGTCCAGCTGTCCGCTATATCTTTTTCTGTCCGCCTCGGCTGACAGAAAAAGGATGCCGTTCCCATCTGGGCTAGGGTGCTCATTTTCAAAAGAAGATTTGTTTTTAACAAGAAGAATTATTCCGTTGCTTTAGCTAAATTTAAGTTTGGAGATAAAATTTTAATACGATCCGGTTTTGTGGTTTCAAATTCATCAACATTAATACTATATACGTTTGATGATGGTGCTTTTGTAAGGTTATTTTCTATAGCTCCTCCTAAAATATATAATTTGTTGTTGTCATAATACAAAGCACATTCTGTTAATCCTAAATCTACAGCGTATTCTTTTAATTGTTTCGATTTTGTATCATAGAGATACATTTTTCTATTTTCGAAAAAATAAATAATGTTATCATGAAAAGTAGCAGCAGGTTTTTCAAGAGCCGAAAATAATTCGCCTTCAGTTTGCCATTTCTCTGTAACTAAATCAAAAGTCTCCATTTCTGATATTGGATTTCCATTGTTGCCTCCAATCACATATATTTTGCCATTAACAAGGATTCCAGAAGTTTCTTTGGCTGTTGGCATATTCGGAAGTTCATACCAATAACCCGAAGTAATATTATAGAGATGCACTTTGTTTGTGAATTCTGTAGGGCCTTTTTCTTTCGCTTTTGTTGAGCCTCCTATTATAATGATATTGTCTTTGTAAGTAATAGAAACAGCGTTTGAAGCCTGATGTGGATATGTTTTGTCAATTTTAATATTTTGACTATTCAGGTCAAAAACTTCAATTTCATTTTCTAAATATTCAAATGCTGCATTTTTAGATAAACTTTTTCCGCCAAGAACATACAGTTTATTGTCGTAAAAGTTGAGGTTATGATATGCTCTCTTTTTAAAATTGAGTTTAAAATATTGCCAGGTATCTGTTTTTATATCATAAATCTGTAAGCTGTTCTTGTAGAATTCGGCAGTAGATTGATATGAAAGTTCTTTAAGATAATCCAGTGTGGTAAACTCCGGTCTGTCTTTTTTTATTTTTTCCCATGTATCCATTTTATAACTTGCGTCACCGCCAATAATATAAATTTTACCATTGTTTAAAACTGAACCAAACGAAAAAACACCATATTTTAAAGATGTAAGTTTTGTGTAAGAAAGTTTTGGTTTTAATTTAACCCTTTGGCCTTCGCCAATTGTCAATCCGGATAAATTTTCAACTTCTTCAGACAAGCCAATTTTAAAATTGAGTTTTTTTACATCGGCTAAAGAGATTTTTTTAGTGATATACCCAATATGTGAAAATTGAAAAATAGTCTCTTCTCTAAAGTTGTTTGGGAGATTGAGGTTAAATTCTCCTTTGTCATTTGTTGTGGTTGCAGAGTTGCTTAATAAATCAAAAATGTTAACACCCTCAATCGGAAGCTCTGTTTTTTGAGAAACTACAATGCCTTTTACATTCTGAGCTATTAACGAAAAAGGAAAAAGAATGAGAATTACAAGTAGTTTTTTCACAATATTTTTGGATTTTAAGTTGATTATGGCTTGTTAATAGTGGTTTTTTGTAAAATCAACGGTTTCAAAAAGTTGGCTCAATTTCTATGCCGAGCTTGTTAATTTGAGGTAAATTAATTGTTAAAAAACATTGTTTTTATGGTTTTAAAAGTTAAATTCGCCTTTGGAGTAATATATTTGTGATTTTTAAGTTTAAATGTTACCTAAACTTAAAAAAAGGATGGCAAATTTTAAAGGGTAAATATGATTTTTAGATTTATAATAGTTTTGTTTTTTTTCAGTGTTGGAGCTTTGGCGCAGGATAATTTTATTAAGCACAAAATTTCACAAGGAGATAATCTTTCTGTTATTGCTAAAAAATATGGAGTAAAAGTAAAAGAGATTGCAGATGCAAATCCAAATGCTCCTAAAATATTAAAACTAAATTCGACCCTTTTAATTCCAAACAAAAATAAAAACAACGCAAACGCAAAAACTAAAAATATTGAAGTTGCGGTAAATAATACTTCTTTCAATACAACTTCTGATACTCACGAAGTGGCAGCCAAAGAAACACTTTGGGCTATTTCAAAAAAGTATAATGTTTCTGTAGATGAATTGAAAAAAGCAAATCCATCATTAGAATCAGATGGTTTACAAATTGGACAAAAACTTGCAATTCCTTCCAAAAATGCAATCGCACTTTCTAACGATACAGCAAAAACTGAAGAAATCTCAAAAACAGAGATTGTTCCGTCATCAGATGTGGAGGTAATTGTTGAGGTTCAGCCGAAAGAAACCAAATACGCCATTGCTAAAAAATATGGAATTACGGTTGCGGAGCTGGAAAAGCAAAATCCTTTTATAAAAGGAAAACTTGCAGTAGGTTATGTTTTAAAAATTAAAACTTCTAAAGAAAAAGCAGATGCTGCAGCTGCTATAAATTCGGTTCAGGAAACAAATGAAATCAAACCACTTCAGGAAATAAATGTTCAGGTGGCTGATAATACAAGTGTGAAAAGAGACTCAGCTTTTGTTCGTGTAAGTAATCATTCAGAATTGATTGATCAGTTAATTTCGAATGCAACACAAAATATTGGAACCCGTTACCGCTCTGGCGGAACTACTAAGGCTGGTTTTGACTGTTCTGGTTTAATGTTTTGTACTTTTGGTAATTTTGATATTAAGCTGCCTAGAAGTTCTATAGAACAATCACGTATTGGTAATAAAGTGGCTTCAGACGAAGCTCAAAAAGGCGATTTAATTTTCTTTAGAACTAATGGGAGACGTCATATAAACCATGTTGGAATGGTTGTAGATGTTAATGACGGTGAAATTAAATTTGTACATTCTTCTACTCATGGAGGTGTAATGATTTCTTCTACAAAGGAGCCTTATTACGAAAGAGCTTTTTCGCAAGTTAATCGTGTTTTAGAAGAAGATCTTAAGAAGTTATAACGTGTTCTCTTGATAAACTATTTTTTTAAACTCCTCTATTGGGAAAGGTTTATTTAGAAGTTTGTAAACATATTTGTTTTGATTAATTCGTGTAATTTCATCCGGATCCAGCGTTGAAGAAAGAACATAAATTTGAACTTCTTTTTTTAATATTTCATCAAGTTGGTCGAACGCATCCAAAAAATCAAATCCATTCATTAAAGGCATCTGTATATCAAGAATAATGATTAAAGGTTTGTTTATTCTCTTATTATCACGAAGCCATTGAAGTCCCTCATGACCATCATTAGTAATGTAGATTTCCTCTATAAAAAGCATTTTTTTTAATAGCTGTTTAATGACAAGCTGATCAATCAAGTTGTCTTCAATTAATAAGAATGAGAGTTTAGATTCCATAAAAACTTGGTATTGTTACGGTGAATTTGCTTCCTATTGTGCTCTGTGAACATACAGATATATTGCCTTTTATGTTTTCGACTGCTTCTTTTACAATGTAAAGTCCCAATCCGGAGCCCTTATTTTTATTAGTGCCAAAATACATTTGAAAGATATTCTCTTTAAATTCATCTTTAATCCCGATTCCATTATCAGATACTTCAATTTTATGAAAACCATCAGTAAGAGAGGTTTTAATAGAAATATACATTTCCTGTTTACTATCGTCAGCGTACTTAATAGCATTCGAAATCAAATTTGAAATAATAATTTTTAATCTTAAACCATCACTATGAATCTCGTCAACTAATAATTCTTGTGTAAAAATAATTCTGTTGGCATTTTCAATATGCATTAACTGAGAAATGGCTTCTTCAAATAGTTCTTTTAAACTTACTGGCTCCATGATGATTTGTGTTCTCTTGTTTTTTGAGTAATCAATAATGTCACTTATAAATTGGTCCTGTTTGACAAGGCTTTGTTGCATTAAAGTCAGATAGTCTTTAATTTGGTTAATATCGTCCTCCAATTGCGTAATTTTTATTAAGCCCTTTAGCGATGTAATTGGAGATCTTAAATCATGTGATGCACTGTAAACAAAGCGATCCAGTTCGTGATTTGCTAGTATTAGATTTTCATTTTTCGCTTCAATTTCTTTCTTAGAAGTAATTAAACGTTTTACCATAATAGAATAATAAAGGCAAACACTGCAAATAATAATTAATATGAAAATAATATTGGTTTTGATAAGTAAGTCTTTAATCTTACGGGTTCCTTCTCCCAGGGTATTAGAAAAGTTACGCTCGTTTATGGTGAGTTTTTCACTAATAGAGCCAATTTGTTCCAGAAATTTTCTTTGTTCTGTTGGAGTTAATGAGTTATGAATGATTTTTGCATTGATTTGCGTTCCAATAACAAATAATTCAAAAATTAAATTGTCGCCTTGTTCCCATTCGTGAATTGCTTTTGCCAAAAAAGAAACGTGTTTAAAATTGTCAAATAACCAAACGAGATCGTCTAAGTCGTCTGGGTGATTTCTGCCAATCAGAAATGCTTTACGGGCAATTTTGTTGTCACCGGCTTTTAATAATGTTATTCTGGCCAGGCCATCTCCCTGAGGAACTTTTAATTCTTCAAGGTATAGTTTCCATTGTTGTTGATCCTGAGTGTAGAGATAGGTAATGAGATGTCTTGATGCATCTTTTTGGCCTTTGGAATAATGTGATTCGCCATTAACATAAGCCCGATTGGCAGAAAGTATTTTAATTGTGAAAAAATTTATGCATATCAATAAAGCACAGGAAATAAATACAATTAGTAAAAGTATAAACACATTTGGAAAGCGTAACTTTTTTAGGAATAGGATCTTGCGCATAACTTTTTTTTGTAGGTTGATAATTTGATTCACTTCTGAATAATGAATTTGTTGCATATGTTTTTTTTCTATTTAAATAATCTTGGGGGATTGATTGTTTAATAGTGTAAAAAATAAACAAATGTTAATAAAATAAATACTGTTTTATGATTTGATCCTTTCTATCAAATTTAATAAAAAAATAATGCAGTTTAACGTATCGTTACCAATTTTCTTCTTTGACAATGGTTTTTGTTATGTATTTATTTGATAATTAGTTGTTTGTGTTTATTTGATGAATGGTATTTATTTTCATTTTTAATTAAGTGTTAAAATGAATGAGTTTTTAAAAAGAAAAAATATTACAGATTTTATCTTTTTTTGTTTAACGATTAAAGTGCTTTGTAACTAAACATTTTTTTGCCTATGATGGTTTGGTTTTAGTCTGAAATAGCAAAAAAAGGATATGGTAAAATGTAGGAATTAGATCGGCTTTTTTATGCTAAGCTTTTGTAAATGAAAAAGCTGCAAGTTTTTATACTTACAGCTTTTGTTTTAAATGAGAGTTGGTTACAAATTTAATTATTGTCCCAATATTTGGCGCTAAGTTTAGGAAACATGACTTTTAAATCGTCGCTGTCTTCATTCCATTCATTTCCGGTTGTATCAAATTTTTCCTGAAATGTGTAAGGCATTTTTTGACCTGTTAGTTCTTCAAAAATTATTCCGGGTAAATAACCAAAACCTTCCCAGTCAAATTCTTCAATAAGATGCGTTTCGATTTCCACAAGAGATTCAGGATCGTGTGTAACTTTATAATAAAATTTTTGGCCTTGTGCAATTACCCATTCGCGAAAATCAATAAAGTTATCGTCGCTACAGCCTCCATGAATAATATAAATTGCACCCCAGAGTTCCCAGGTATTAGCAAGGCCTCTAAAATTTCTAAAGCTATTATCAAATAGAATTAGCTCGTCTGGCGTTAACTTTCGTAGTTCGTTTGCTAATTCTTCCTGTTGTTCTTCAAAATTACCATTAGAGTTATCTTTTGTTTTTTGAATAATTTTCCAAAATAAATCTTCTTCCATCAATATTTCAAAAGCAGAACTATCTATCTTTTTGATATATTCAGACGTCTCGTTTTTTTGTGTTTTGCCAAAAAGTTTATCAAATATTCCCATAAGTATTTTGGTATTAGTTTTTAAAATATTAGAATATTAGAAGAGTTTGTTTTGTAAATTTTGCCTAATTTATTTTTGTAAAATAATGACTATTGTATTTGTTTTCAAATTTTGATTTAAAAAGGTTAATACTAAAAAATATTAATTTGCCCAATACTGATTAAGAATATACATTAATCAAACCTTTGAAAAACTGAATTCCACCAAATAAAATGGCTCCCCAAAATATAAAGCCAATATCAGCAATTGTCAAAATGGTTCCCCCACAGAACCATAAAGCACCATATACCATATCTTTTCTGGCTTTTTCATATTTGGCTTCCTGGATCTGGATCTCCAGATTTTCAACAATTAATCCTGCAATCTCAGCGCTTAATCCTTGTTCAGTAAGTTTTGCTTTTGTTTCGTAAGCTGATTTGTTTTCATGCAAAAGCATGTTAGCAGCATAACTATAAAATTGATTGGCAACATCATCGTGCGATTCGGGTTTTGTGGTTTCCATGAATTGGTTTTTGGTTGGTTTATAGTTTTGTTTCCCAAATATAAAAAGTTGAAATAGTATATTGTTACGGGAAGACGTAAAAGCAAATTTTTGAGTATAAAAAAACTTCAAATTTTAATGTTTGAAGCTTTTTGTATTGGTTATCAGTACTCTGTCTTTAGTATTTATTTTAGGGAGTTTATCTAATTTTGAAATTTTGAGTTAAAAAGTCGCATACATAATCAACCGTTTAAAAGCATAGATAGAAGGTAGACTTGGGAAAAAATGATTAATTCTTTTTTTAAATTCAGTTGATAATTCCTGAAATTCATTTTCACTTAAACGTTCCTGATAAACGGTTAATGCTGAGCCAGAAATAAAATCAAAAAAAGAATCATGATGTGAAGATATAAGCGGATATACTTTTTGATATAAGACTAAATCTTTTCCTCCACAATCAAAAAGAATTTTAGCATATTCATCTAAAGTAAGAACAGGAGAAGGTCTTGTCCAATTCTTTAAATAGGAAGCATAAGGTTCTTCCTGAGCTAAATCCAGTAATATTTTGTTCAGAATGTTTTCGGTTTGCTGTGGCATTTGTACTGCCAATTGTCCACCAGAATTGAGACGTGATATTATTTTAGGGAAAAGTTCATTATGATTATCTACCCATTGCAAAGCTGCATTAGAGAAAATCAAATCCCATTTTTTTTCCTGATCTAGTTGTTCCCGAATCGATAGTCGCTTAAATTGAATATTTTCCTGAAGAGGAGCTTTTGCTAACATTTCGGCAGAAGAATCAATACCTAAGATATTGGCATTTGTTAGCATATTTGATAACTTTTGTGTTAGCTCACCTGTACCACAACCTAAATCTATAACTTCATAATTTGGTTTGTCAATAATATGATTTGTCAGATCCTCAAATGGCTTATATCTGTCTTCTTTAAATTCATTATATTTTTTAGGATCCCAGGTCATAACGATTCATTTGGAGGTTATAAATGAAAAGATAAGTCACTCTAAAAGTTAGATTGACAGATTTTTTAATAAATTTAAAACTGATTTTTTTCTAATCCAAGAATCTAACAATCAAATGATAAAATTTTAAAAAAAAGTATATCTTTAGCCAACCCAAAACCACAAAAAAATGCAAGAAAACGACCAGGAACATTTTAAAAGAGAACTCGGATTATTAGATGGAACCATGCTTGTTGTAGGTTCTATGATCGGATCAGGAATATTTATTGTAAGTGCAGATATCGCCAGGCAGGTTGGATCGGCCGGATGGTTAACGCTTATTTGGTTAATCTCGGGATTAATCACCATTATTGCTGCAGTAAGTTACGGCGAACTTAGTGCTATGTTTCCTAAAGCCGGAGGGCAATATGTCTATCTAAAAGAAGCATACAATAAGTTAATTGCTTTTTTGTACGGCTGGAGTTTTTTTGCTGTAATACAGACTGGTACTATTGCAGCTGTTGGTGTTGCATTTTCAAAATTTGCTGCCTATCTCTATGAGCCATTAAGCGACGAAAATGTCTTGTTTGAATTGGGTTCGTTTAAACTCAATGCAGCACAAATTGTTTCGATTTTTACGATTATCTTATTAACGTACATAAATAGTCGTGGAGTGAAAAACGGAAAAATTCTGCAAACCGTTTTAACGATTATTAAAATTTTATCATTGCTGGGATTAATTGTTTTTGGATTTACATTGGCAGCAAAAGCTTCTGTTTGGGATGCTAACTGGACAGATGCCTGGACACCACGTTCCTATAATCCTGAAAATAATTCCTGGCTCCCAATTGGTGGAAAAACTTTGATTACAGGAATTTCGGCAGCTATGGTTGGATCTCTTTTTTCAAGTGATGCCTGGAATGGTGTTACTTTTATTGCAGGCGAAATTAAAAATCCAAAACGTAATGTTGGTTTCAGTTTATTCCTGGGAACTTTCATTGTTACCATAATATATGTTTTAACCAATATCATGTATTTGGCTGTAATTCCATTTGAAGAAATTGCTACAGCAAAATCAGATAGGGTAGCGGTTGTAGCTTCGCAATATATTTTTGGAAATATCGGAACCCTGATTATCGCTATTATGATTATGATTTCGACTTTTGCCTGTAATAATGGTTTAATTATGGCAGGAGCAAGAGTTTATTATACCATGGCCAAAGATGGTTTGTTTTTCAAAAAAGCGGCTGTTTTAAACAGCTCAAGTGTACCTGCATGGGCACTTTGGGCACAATGTATTTGGGCTTCGGCGTTGTGCTTAACAGGTAAATATGGAGATTTATTAGATTTTGTAATCATCATCGTACTGATATTTTATATTCTGACGATCTATGGGATTTTCATCTTAAGAAAGAAGATGCCAGATGCAGAAAGACCATATAGAGCTTTTGGATACCCATTTTTACCATTGCTTTATATCATTGTAGCAACAGCAATTTGTATTTCTTTGCTAATTACAAAATTCTCAACTTGTGGTTGGGGAGTGCTGATTATGTTAACCGGAATTCCGGTTTATTATTTAACCAAACCAAAAGAGGAATAGATATAAGTATTTTAGATTTAAAATTTAAATATTTGCAGATAAATAAAAGCGCCTTGTAGTTTTAATACAAGGCGCTTTCGTTTTAATTTTTACATAGAAAATGCTAAATTAAAATTTGTTTGAATCTTAATTAGATATTAGAGAGATCATTATTGATTCGTTCTTCTGTAGGTCTTAGAAAAGCAAGATATATTATAAGCAGTATTCCGAATAATATAAAATCCGGTTTCAGGATTAAGATTAAAAATGCGGCGCCCTCAAGAACTGCCCAACGCATAATTGAGGCAGTCTGGTAAACAGGCAATTTTTCTTCTATATTTAATTTAGGATCGATTTGCTTTAGTTGTGATTTAAATAGAAAAGTACTTAGTATAAATGCGAAAACAGGAATTGCCAGATATATGACTGAAGAGGAATCAATAGCGGGAATTTGTAATTTTTCAATTGAAAGATCACCTATAATAAAATAAGCAATGGCAGTGCCTGCACAAACTGCAAGATGAATAATCTGAAGTGTTTTAATTTTTTCAGTCATGATTTGGTTAAATATGGGATTGATTTGAGGATGCAAGGTATAATTAATTCTTTTAAAAATTTCAATAAGAAAAAAGCTGTAAACCCCGTCTGTTTCAAGCTTATTGTATACTGTTGTTTACATTTAGGGATAAAAAAAAGCACTGCAATTACGCAGTGCTTTTTGATATAAATAATCTGGAAACGGTAATTATATAATAACAGGTTCAGCAGATAATTTTATTGTTGAATTAATAATAGACAAAGTAAGAGGATCTGATTCTCCAGAAAAGAATGCGTCCAGTATTTCCTGAAATACAGGATTGGTGTTCTCAACCATCGAAAAAAGAGTCATTGAGGAACGCAATTTGCGTGCATCCAGGTCTCCTAAAATTCCATCAGCTGATTTTCTTTTGAAGGTTAATAAAAGTTCTGAAATTTCAATTAGATGTTTTCCTAATATCGGATGTTCTAAAAACTCAGTTGCTTCTTTTAAATCGGCAATCGCATAAAGATTTGCTGTATCGCTTTTACCTAACCCTTTTATTTGTGGAAAAATGAACCACATCCAGTGTGTTTCTTTTTTTCCCTTGCTGATTTCAGAAAGAGCGGTAAGATAAAGTTTGTTCTGCGCATCCAGGAAACGCGATAAATCATTGTTAGAATAAGCCATTATGGTATTGTATTTAAAAAAAGGTTGCAAAAATAGTAAAAAAGAAAAGGTCTGCCTAATAAAAGGTTCATACAGTGTGTGTTTTAACTTTTTAAAGAAGTAATATCTTACGGTTTTTTTGCGTGAAAAAATATTTTAAGAGATTCAATTCTATAAAAATCAAAGATTTCGGTTAGTTCTTCTAAAGGTAAGATTGATCCTTGGTAAAACATCTCGTGTTGTTTTCGGAACCTGATGCTGCCAAAAACTATTGGTTGTTCCAGCCATTAATAGAAAAGAACCATGATGCAGCGGAATCTCAACCTGAGGAATATCTTTCCTGAATTTATGTCGGAGTCTGAACATTCTGGTCTCGCCAAAAGTTACAGAAGCAATAATGGGGTTAGGTACTGAATTGTGTTCTTTATCGCTATGCCAGGCGACGCTATCATTGCCGTTTCGGTATAAATTTAACAACAGACTATTAAAATCTACTTCTGTTTCTTTTTCTACGCGCCCTCGAATAGTTAATAAATCGTACGTCCAGTCGGGACCTTTTTGATCGGCACCGGGATTGTCTTTGTCTTCGTACCAGGAAATCATTCTTGGAGCTGTAACGATTTTATCAAACATTTCCATTTCGTATTCTCTCCATTTGGTCTGATGAAGTAATTTTTCGTAAAAACGATCAGATTCTTCTTTGCTAAAAAAATTATCGATTAAAATTAATTCGCAATCAGGCAAATCGTATATAATTTTACCACTGCTGCCTGGGGTAAATAATTCGGTATCGCTAAATAGTGTCATAATTCATTATGTTAGTTTTACAGCTCTATTTTATATTTTATTTGGTTTAGGAAGCTTTGCTTAAAAATTGTTTGTTAAAAAATACTTTACCCGGATGTTTTTCAGCGTAAGCAAAAATTAAATGTTCAATATATTGATTGCTTTTATAAGGTGTAACATAACTTTTTACATCTTCGGGATCATGAATGGCAACATCTTTCGGAATATAACCCATTCCATGAAAATGGCCGTTTTCAATCCAGATACAGCTTCGTTCATCTGAAGATCTTCCTTTATCAATTATGGCAAAACTCGGGCGGTTATTTAATAAAAAATCTATTGCATTGTCAACTTGTTCATTGTGAAGCAAAACATCTGGCAAATCTTTTATTTCATTATTTTGAAAAAAATCTCCTTCTTCAGGTCTTGAGTATTTACAAAAGCGATGATCGATTTCGAACTGTACTGCCAGACTTCTCAATAAATTGATGCCATCGTATTGGCTATTAAACTCATGAATACAGATTTGAAATTTACTCACTTTTCCGATTGCCAAATATTTGTAACCATTTCGGGCTTCGTATTGATAAATACCAAATTTGGCTTCAAAACGTTTTAAAGCTCTGTTATAAGTTGGCCACAGTTTTTTGATTTCGGTACATTCTAAAAGAAGCGCCATCAATTCGGTTGCACAGACTTCGAAAGTGATTCCGTAGATATCGCGTAAAAAATGTTGTCTTTGCGGATTAATATTATTACCCGTAAAATGTGATGTAACCCGTTTTTTTAGATTAATGGCTTTTCCAACATAAATCACTTTTTTTGCCTGATTATAAAAATAATAGACTCCGGGTTTATCAGGTAAATTATTAAAATCATCTGGCGGAAGATTTGGAGGCAATCGTTGATCCTGAGCCGTTTTTTTTATCATTTTATCAATTTCTCCGGCATCGTCCCATTCGAGTAAAAGAGAAAATAAAAGGGCAGTAGCATCGGCATCTCCACCTGCACGGTGTCTGTTTTCTAAAGATATATTCAAAGAATTACACAGATTTCCTAAACTGTATGAACCTAATCCCGGCTTGATTTTTCGAGCAGCACGAACAGTACACAATTTTCTCGCTGTCCATTTAAAACCCGCTTGTTCCAGTTGATGATGTATAAATGAATAATCGAAGTTGACATTGTGCGCCACGAAAATACGATCTGTGAGCATTTCTAAAACTTTTTCTGAAATATCATCAAAGATTGGTGCATTAGCAACCATTTCGTTATTAATTCCTGTTAATCCAAAAATAGAAGGTGGTATCTCCTGCTGTGGATTAACAAGTGTTTCATAACGATCCAGAACATTTGTACCGTCATGAATGATAATGGCAATTTCTGTAATACGGCTTCCACTGGCATTACCACCTGTGGTTTCGATATCGACTATGGCATATTCCTGATTCTTCATTTGTATATAACGTAAAATGTTCTGTTTCTGTTGTTTAAAATTTCAGTCGGTGTCTTGGAATGTTAATCTCATGTCCTGAAGGATACGGTTTTCTATGTGTGAGGCTAACATCTTCTTTAATCTGATTTTGTGTTTGATACTGATCTTTAGCATCCATATATCGAGGATCAGGAATAAAAGGCATTTTTGCCATTTTACTAATCGTAATGGTAGGGAAGTGGTAATCGACTTCGACATTGCCTAACAATAGATAACAGCCTCCACCCTGAAAAGGGTACTGCGCCAGGCTATCCGGAAAATGTGCCGTATCAAAATAAGTCCCCTCGTGATCAATCCAGGTGCCAAAATACATTGCTCCTTTTTTAGTAGGAACATGTTTTCTTGAAATTAAATACGCCAACATTCTGATTTGTCTTTTATGATATTTTACTAAGTCTTTTGCCATAATATCACCGCGATGTTTGGTTTGTAATAAATCAAAAACACTGCAGGAAACGGGGAAGCTTAAAAGTTCAATTTCATCAAAAGCATCTTCAAAAACCGAACGCTCCAGAGTTGGAAGTTTATATTCTTTAACAGGTTCCTGCAAGAGCATGAGATTTCTGTTTTCTGGTTTGAAATTGTTTAAAAGCAAACTTGCAATGACTAAAAGCTGATTTTTGGTTTTTCCGGTAAAACGAAATGCTCCAATGAAAATCAGTATTTTTACGCCTTCAATACCTATCGGAATACGATTGATGAAATTTTCTAAAGAAAGATATTCGCCATTTTTTTCCCTGTCAGATTCAATTAAATGAGCAATTTTAGACTCCAGGCTCTGTAAATGCATAAAACCGAGATAAATATCAGTGCCGTATAAAGTCGTTTGATATTCGCTTTTATTTACACAAGGATTATGAATGGTGCCACCAGACATTCGGGCTTCATGTACATAAACTTCGGTTCTGTAAAAACCACCCTGATTGTTGATTACCGCTGTCATAAATTCTACAGGGTAATACACTTTTAGATATAAACTCTGATAACTCTCGACAGCGTATGAAGCCGAGTGCGCTTTACAGAAAGAATATCCTGCAAAAGATTCAATCTGACGGTAAATTTCCTGACTCAAAACTTCGGGATGTCCTTTTTGTGCACAGCAGGAAAAGAAATTATCTTTTACTTTTTGCAAAGCTTCTTTAGAGCGTCCTTTTCCAGACATAGCGCGACGCAGAATATCGCCATCAGCCGCAGGAAGTCCGCCGTAATGCAAAGCGATTTTGATAACATCTTCCTGATATACCATAATACCGTAAGTTTCGCCAAGCTGTTCTTTGAAAACTTCATGAAAATATTCAAATTGATTCGGGTTATTATGACGAAAAATATATTCTTTCATCATTCCGGATTGTGCAACGCCGGGACGGATGATAGAAGATGCGGCAACCAGAATTTTGTAATTATCACAATTCAGTCGGCGTAATAAACCTCGCATAGCGGGACTTTCGATATAAAAACAGCCTATGGTATTTCCTTTTGCCAGATAAGCATTGCATACAGTTTCATCTTTAGAAATCGAAGTATTTCGAATATCTACTTTTATACCTTGATTTTTGGCAATTAGTTTTACGCTGTCGTCAATATGGCCAATACCACGCTGACTTAGAATGTCAAATTTTTCAAAACCAATTTCTTCCGCAATATGCATATCAAAAAGCACAATCGGAAATCCTTTTGGAGGCATTTCCAGAGGGGTATAATTTGTAATAGGTTCTTCAGAAATAATAATCCCGCAGGAATGCATGCTGCGTTGATTGGGGTATTTTTCGAGTAACATTCCGTATTGCTGAACCAGTTTTACAATTTTGTTTGTTTCATGCAATGTCATAGGATTTTTAGCCAGCATATCGAGTTCTTCTTTCGGAAGACCAAAAACTTTTCCAACTTCCCTGAAAATAGACCGGTATTTAAATTCGACATTGGTGCCACAAAAGGCAACATGTTCTTTACCGTATTTTTTAAATATATATTTCAGGATTATATCACGTTCCTGCCAGCTCCAGTCAATATCAAAATCGGGAGGGCTTTTTCGGTTGAGGTTTAAAAAACGCTCAAAATACAGATCAAGTTCGATCGGACATATATCTGTAATGCCGAGACAGTAGGCTATAATGCTGTTGGCGCCGCTTCCGCGTCCAATGTGCATAAATCCCTGGCTGTTGCTGAATTGAATGATATCCCAGGTAATTAAAAAATAACCACTGAATTCCAGTTCATCAATAACTTTTAATTCTTTTTCGACGCGTCTTCTGGCAATTGTGTTTTCTTTTCCATAACGCCATTCAAAACCTTCCATTGCCAATTCGGTTAGTTTTTTTATGTCGCTCTGACGGTTTTCAGTATAAAATTTTTTATTTCTTGGAACACCAAATTCATATTGAAAATTACAATCATCAATAATACGTTGTGTGTTTAATACAATTTCGGGGTAATTTTCGTAGAATGGCAAAAGAGATTCTACAGGCTGCATGATATCTGAAGTTTTGCAATAATCAGATTCAGTAAGTTTTGATAAAATAATATTGGTATCAATTGCCCGAAGAATTTTATGCAGATTGTATTCTGTTTTATTGGTAAAAGTCACAGGTTGCAAAACAACCATTTTAGAGATTTTATTTTTATGTTTTGAAGTTAGAAGACCTGAAACTTCTTGAGGACGAACTCCGATAAATTCATTTTCATGTAGTTTTTCAGGAGCATTTTCTAAAGTATAAATAACAAAAGTTGATTTAAATTCAGGAGCACGAAAAGGCAAAGCTTCTCCACTGAAATTATGGTCCGTTAAAAAACGATTCATTTCGGCTAAACCTTCAGCATTTTTTGCCAATCCAATATAGCGCAATTGATGATTACAACGAAATTCCATTCCAACAAGAGGCTTTATTTCGTTTTTCTCACATTCTCTTATAAAATCATAAATTCCTGTTACAGTATTAATATCTGTTAGAGCCATTGCTTTTACGCCACAAGAAACAGCTTGCCCGATAAGTTTATCAAGAGAAATTGTGCCGTAACGCAAAGAATGAAAAGAATGACAATTAAGATACATGTTATTTGATGCGTTTTAAAATTTCGTCTTTCGTATTCGGTTTAATAGAAGCTCCTGCACAGCGCATTACGGCATCAAAACCATAACGGCTTTTCATTTTATCCATAGCGGCATATAGTGAAAGCATTTCCTGAGTATCTTCAAAAAGATTGATTTGATAGGTTCCGCGCACCAATCCGCTGAAACGAACACCAATTAAGCGAAGACGCATACGACGCTGATATACTTTATCGAATAAATCGGCTGCATTTTTGTTCAGAATATGATCTGCTGATGTATAAGCGATTTTGGATTGCTTGGTCTCAGTATCAAAATTGGCATAACGAATTTTTACTGTAATTGTTGAGGTTAGCCATTGTTCAGATCTTAATTGAAATGCCAGTTTTTCCACCATTCCCTGAAGGATTCTTTTTAGCTTTATAATATCGATTGTATCCTGAGTAAAAGTATGTTCAGTCGAAATAGATTTTCTCTCGTTATAAGGTTCTACAGGTGTATGGTCAATTCCATGGGCTTTTTTCCAGATATCGAGACCATTTTTACCAATCATTTGTTGCAAAACTTCGGCAGGCATTTCAGATAAAGTCTGAATGGTGCGAACACCAATTCGGGATAAAAGCTGAAATGTTACCGTTCCTACCATTGGGATTTTCTGAATTGATAACGGATTCAAAAATGCCTGAACGTCCTGTTCCGGAATCTCAAGATTTCCTCTTGGTTTGCCTTCGCCTGTTGCAATTTTAGAAACGGTTTTATTGATGGACAAAGAAAAACTAATAGGTAGCCCCGTTTCTTTAATTACTTTTTGTGCCAACTCATCTGTCCATTTATAACTTCCGTGAAAACGGTCCATTCCGGTAATATCAAGATAAAATTCATCAATGCTTGCTTTTTCCAAAACAGGTGCTTTTTCCTGAAGAATTTCGGTAACATCATGAGATAATCGGGAATATAATTCGATATCACCTTTCATGATTTTTGCGTCTGGACAAAGTTTCATTGCCATACGAATTGGCATGGCAGAACGAACGCCAAAACGACGGGCTTCGTATGAACAAGATGCAACAACACCACGATCGCCACCGCCAATAATAAGCGGAATTCCCTCGAGTTGCGAATTTGTGAGTCGCTCACAGGATACAAAAAAGGTATCCAGATCCATATGTACAATTGCCCTTGCCATTTTCCTTTGTTTTTGTATGAAACAAAATTAGCACAGATTAGAACATTTTTTTATATATTTGATGTTCTAAATTATAACAAATTAATTATGTCCTTATTTTCAGACAACATCAGAGCGTTAAGGGTTAAGCATAAAATATCACAAGAGAAATTAGCCGAAAACCTTAGCATTACAAGAGGAAGATATGTAAAATACGAAGATGGAACTTCAGAAGCTCCGTATGATATTTTAAAGAAGATTGCCTTGTATTTTCATATGAGTATTGATTTGATATTATCTGTCGATATACGCAAAATTGATGTCCAAAATTTGATAAAACTGGAAGGCAATCGACTTATTTTACCAATTCAAGTGGATAGTTTTGGAGAAAATTATATCGAAATTGTATCTCAAAAAGCAAAAGCAGGTTATCTAAACGGATATGCTGATCCGGAATATATCGAAAGTTTACAGCAGATTACACTTCCTTTTTTAGGACCTGGAAAACACCGCGGATTTCCCGTTGAAGGTGATTCGATGCCACCACACGAAGCTGGTTCTATTATTATTGGTCGTTATGTCGAAAAGCTAGGAGAGGTGATGGACGGCAAAACCTATATTCTGATTACTAAAAATGAAGGAATGGTTTATAAACGTCTTAATAAAAATAAAAAGAACGCTTTGGTTTTGGAATCAGATAATAGTTTTTATCCGAATTATGAAGTGAAAGCGTCTGATATTTTGGAGATTTGGGAATATGAATGCAACATTGGCCGTTCAGATAAAAAACAAGAAATGACGGAAACCGGAGCAATGAAAGATTTGCTTTTAGAATTGAAAAGAGAAGTTAGAGAGATTAAGAATAATACTTCTAATACGTAAAGTTTTTTTGTTATTCCTGATAACTTTGGGATATATAGATTAAAAATATTTTTTCCGCCACGAATTCACGAATTATTTTAAATGAAAATTTGTGAATTCGTGGCGAATGAAAATTGGAAATAAACAGATTTAATTTCCTTTAACAATAGCTGATGCAATTTGTCCGCAATGATGTGAATTGTGAAAAAGAATAATCGATAATAATTTAATTCTTGGAATTGTTCCTAAAAAAGAAGTTTCTACTTCTTCGAACCAATCCTGATCAGAAGAATTATTTATAACATCTTCGAGTGTTTTATATCCTTGTTCCATAAAGGTATGACTGGCTTGAAGATCATAATGTTTTCCAGTATCAGATTGCCCGATTGTTGTGTTTTCGACATCCGTTTTAATTCCGAAAAATGCTCCTAATATGTTTGCCGTTTCGCCAATATGTCTGTAAATAAACCCAACCGAAGCTGTTTTTTCATTCAAACGAAAACGACTGTTTTCCGGAGTTATATTTTTAAATGTAGCATTACAGACAAAGCGGTTATGATCTAAAAGATCAAGTAAAATTTGTTTTTGCATGATTTCTTGTTTTTTAAATTAGTCTTTCTTTTTGTTCAGAATAGTTTCCAGTCTGCTGAGTTTGTTTTCCCAGAACTGGTCAAAATGACTGATCAGGGCTTTAACATCATTAAATCCTTTTTGATTTAAAACACAATGACGTTCTCGTCCAATTTCCTGAATAGAAATAAAACCTGCCTGCTGCAATATTTTAATATGTTTTGAAACCGCAGGACGACTCATATCAAAGTTTTCAGCCAAAGCATTTATATTATACGTTTCTTTAGTAAGTAATTGCAGAATTTGCCTGCGGCTCGGATCTGCAATTACTTGTAAAGCATCAAGATTAGGTAGTGACATTATTTTTCATTTAAAAGATTTTCTACTTTTTCCATTTTTTTCAACCAGCCTTCTGTCATTCCGGTTAGGATAGAAACATTTTCTTCTTTAAATCCGGTATGAAGAAGATACAATTCGGTACCATTATCTTTCTTTTCCAGTGTCCATTCGACAATAGTGTCAAAGATCGTTTCATCATTTCCCGGTCCGCCTTTCCAACTGTAAACAAGTTTTTTGAAAGGAACAATTTCTAATATTTTGCAATGAAAAATTCCATCAAGATTTAAACTTGGAATCGGATTGGTACGAAATGTAAAATGATGTCCTAAAAGAAGTTTAAAGTCATTTGGCATAATCCATTGTGCAATTAATTCTGTCTCCGTAAGATACATCCAGATTTCTTCGGGAGTTTGGCTGTAAAACCATTTGTGGTTAATTTCTGTTTTCATAGTTAAGTAACTTTAAGGTTACGTAAATTTATATGTAACTTTTGAGTTACGCAAATATTTTTGAATGTTTTTTTATGAATGTTGTTAAGAATAAACTACTTAACTTTACTGACCAGATAATAATAAGAGATAAATGAAGCTCCAAAAAGCCACAGCCGAAGATCATATTCTACTGACAGAAATCACCAAAAAGTCAAAAGCTTACTGGGGATATTCTGAAGAACAAATTACAGAATGGAGTAATAATCTAACTGTAACGGAAGATTATATTGAAAAGAATAATGTTTTTAATTTAGTTGAGGAAACTAAAATCATTGGTTATTATTCCTATATAATACAAGACAATAATCAGGTAGAATTAGATAACTTATTTATCTTGCCCGAATATATAGGAAGAGGATTGGGCAGTTATTTAATGAATGATTTTTTAGAAAGAATGCGAAATGAAAAAATCAAAAAAATAATTTTAGATTCAGAACCCAATGCAGAACAGTTTTACCAAAAAATCGGATTTAGAAAAATCGGAGAGTTTGAGACTTCTATTAAAAATAGATTTATGCCCATTATGGAAATGAATCTTTAAAAAACCTTTACATACCCCAAGCCATATTGCTGGCCATTATAAAAAGGCATGATCATAGAAGTCGATTTATTTTCAGAGGATGATTTGAATAATTTTTTAGTGATATAGGGATTTATCCAATACGCGATTTTGGTACTCAGAATCCCGATTCCGGCTCCTGCTGCTACATCTGTTAACCAATGACGGTTGTTGTAAATTCTAAATAATCCTGTTCCTGTGGCAACAGCATAACCAGCAATTCCGTACCAAATAGATTTGTCTTTGTATTCCTGCCATAAAAATTCGGCTCCGGCAAAAGCTGTAGCTGTGTGACCGGAAGGGAAGGAGTTATTTGAACTTCCGTCAGGTCTTTCTACATGTGAAATAGATTTTAGCCCTAAAACCGTTGAAGCCATTATAACATAAGAGGTCACAAATATGACTGAACGATCCCGCATATTATTCTTGCCTTTTACACCAAAAGCATTTAAAGCATAAACCGATGCTGCAGGTGCATATTGAGAAAAGTCATCAATTGTAACTTTCTCATCAATGTCTTCAGTAACTTCATCCTTAATCTGATGATTAAAACTCAACAACTGATCACTTTCAAGTCCAATAACGCCGTACCCAATTAATACACCAGGAATAATCAATTGTTTATAATTGAATTTTAGCTGATGTGAAGTACTGTCAATTTTTGTAATCGAATCATTTTGCTGCGCATTTGCAGAAAATAATCCAAAGAGAAATACCAGAAAAATCGTTTTGTAAAACATCTTTAGTTGTCGTTTTATAGTACAAAATTAACGAATGTTTATTGCAAGTATTTTGGGCTTAATTGAACCTTAAGTGAATATTAATTTACTGGTTTTAAATAGGGTAATTGACTTAAGATTAACTAAAATTTTTAGAATTCCGTAGAAATGATCGATGTTGTAGCAACGTCTCAAAGCTTCGGGATTTTTCATTTTTAAATTTACAATTTATAATTCATTATCTGTAATTTTTCTTACACTTTTAATGTGAACCAAAAAGTACTTCCCAACCCTAAATTACTCTCTACTCCAACACTTCCATTTTGTGCTTCAATAAATTCTTTGCTTATGGCTAACCCCAATCCTGTACCGGATTTCTGACTGCCCGGAATCTGGAAATATTTGTCGAAAACTTTGTCTTTGTATCGGGGTTCAATTCCTTTTCCAGTGTCGATAACCTGAAAAACCATTTGATTGGCTTCTTCTTTTAGTTTAATTAGAATGGTACTTTTTTCAGATGAATATCGAATAGCATTCGATAAATAATTAATCAGAACCCAGCCTGTTTTTTCGCTGTCAGCTTTTACATTTTTAAGATTTTCATCAGCATCAACAATCAATTGAATCTGTTTTTGATCTGCCTGAACTTTTACCGCTTCTACTGCATAATTTACAATTTCATGTGGATTGCTTTTTCCAATATTCAACTGAATATTTCCAGTTTCTAATTGAGATAAATTCAATAATTCTCCTGTGATTTTCAGCAAGCGCTGACTATCATCTTTAATACTTTCAACCAATTGTTTCTGATCGTTATTCATGTCGCCTGTTTTACCATTTTCAAGCAATTGAAGACTTAATTTTATAGAAGCAATTGGTGTTTTTAATTCGTGAGAAACTGTGGCAATAAAATTAGTTTTGGCAAAATCAAGTTCTTTAAAAAGCGTAATATTTCGCAGAATAATTACATCACCAATATTGATTTGTTTTTCTTCGCCTGTTGGTGTTATTGTAATACCATGAATCTCTTTCTCGAAATAGCTTTCTTTTCCATGAGCAAAAATTTTAAGAGGTTGTTTTCTAGGGGATTCTGTATCTTCTTTCAGAATTAATGAACGAATTAAATCATTAGAAACAGCTAATTCAGATGATGATTTTCCAATTACATCTTCTGATTTCAAACCAATAATTTTTAGTGCTTCATCATTGGCAAACAAAATAATTCCTTCATTATCCAGACCAATAATCGGATCGTTCATATTATTGATAAGGGTCTCCAATCGTTTTTTCTCAAAAAGAAGTTTATAAACATTACTGTCGTGATACTCTTCGAGTTTTTGTGCCATGGTATTAAACGATTTTGCAAGATCTCCAAATTCGCTATGACTTGTAAAATGAACACGTTCTGAATAATTTTTATTTGCAATTTCTTTAATACTCAGCGTTAATTCCTTAATTGGATTCGCAATATTATTAGGCAGATTAACCAATAAATTAAAAGCAATCAAAAAACATAAAGTTCCCACAATCGCAATAGAAAGATTGGCTGTTTCGGCAGTATGTTTTGCAATATCACTTTTCTGCTTTATGGCATCGAGATTCAATTTCATAATTGCAAAAAGATCTTGACGAATTTGCGCTTTTACACTTTCATCAGCATTGTTTTTAGCTAAAAGGGCAAAACTTTCTTTCAGCTTTTCAGTTGCTTGTTTTTCACCTGGTTCCGTAATATTTTGAGTTTGCTTTTCGAGATTTTCCTCAAAACTCTGAATTGTTTCTTTCGAACCCAATTTGATTCCATCCAATGCAGAAATCATATTTCTGGAATATTCCAAAGTATTATAATTGGATTTCAGAATATTCTCTGTGTCCTGCTTAATCAAAAAAACAGAATAAGCACTCACTAACGAGAGAATGATGATCATCAAAAATAACGATCCAACACCCAGATTCAATTTAGTTTTAATTCTCATTTAATTCTCATTTAATTCTCATTTTATAAAACATTTAATTTTTTTGAACCATATAAGTGATATAAGAAAATATTAGAATTGTTTTTTTTAACCGCAAAAGCGCAAAGGTTTCGCAAAGCACGCAAATATTTTTTCCATAGTATAAACAAAAAACTTTAGTGAACTTTGCGCCTTTGCGGTTAAATTTCAACGCCCTTAATAAAATGAACTTATATCACTTATATGGTTTAAAAATTTTTCAAGACAGAATAACAAGATCAACATTTGATAAAGATAGTTTGTTCAGCAAACGTCTGAAAATTGTTGTAGACAAAATTACTTTAAATAAATTCAAATGTGGTTTTCCGATACAGACAGTTGTAATTTGTTTTTCCTCTACGGTTGTCAAAATAGCATTGGCAATATTTGAATTTTCCAGTTTAATGACTTCAGCACCTAATTGTACGGCGAGTTTAAAGTTATTAATCAAATGCCTTTGTTTGTCTAAAGCAATTTTATTACTGCTTTCCTGCGGAGTTTCTACATACAAAACATACCAGGATCCGTTGTAATAACTTGCCAGTCGCGCTGCTTTTCTAATTACAATTTTGGCCGTTTTATCATTACTGCTAATACAGGCCAAAAGTTTCTCATGTCGTAAAGCATGAAGATTCGGAACTTCATTTTCAACTTTTCGAACGACCTGACTCGCTACTTCTTTCAAAGCCAGTTCTCGAAGTTGTAAAATCTGTTCCGATTTAAAAAAGTTCGTTAAAGCCGTCTGAATTTTATCCGGAGTATAAATTTTTCCTTCTTTCAAACGCGCAATCAAATCTTCAGATGTTAAGTCGATATTCACGACTTCATCTGCCAATCGCAAAACATTATCCGGAATGCGTTCCTGAACATCAATGTTGGTAATCCTTTTTACATCTTCATTTAAACTCTCAATATGCTGAATATTGACCGCTGAAATCACATTAATTCCAGCTTCCAGAATTTCTAAAACATCCTGCCAGCGTTTTTCATTTTTGCTTCCTTCTACGTTCGTGTGTGCTAATTCATCCACAATAACCACTTCTGGACGAAGATTTATTATAGCTTGAACGTCAAGTTCTTCCAATTCTTTTCCTTTATAGAAAATGGTTCGTCTCGGAATTATTGGTAAGCCTGCTAATAATTCATGCGTTTCTTTTCGCATATGCGTTTCGATGTAGCCAATTTTTACATCGATTCCGTTTTTCAATAACGAATGCGCTTCCTGAAGCATACGAAAAGTTTTGCCCACACCGGCGCTCATCCCAATGTAGATTTTAAACTTTCCCTTTCGTGATTTCTGAATTAAATCGAGAAAGTGCTGCGCATTATTTTCTTTTTCTTCTTTCATGTTTTTTGCCACTAAGGCGCTAAGTCACAATGCTTTTTTAGCCACGAATTCACGAATTTTTATTTAAAGTAATTCGTGAATTCGTGGCAAATAAATCCTAGAAGCTAATCGCCAAGGAAGTTGTTACAAACGTATTTATATCCGTTGGAAGATTATCTTTATTGGTGAAGATTTCGTCTTTACTTGAAAGATTTCTGGCTTCAATTCTAAACATAACATTATCAGTGACTAAGTAATCAAAGTTAGCTGAAAATCCGTAAGTTTTAAAACCGTTTGGTGTTTCAGTCGCTATAATTACACCTTTTTCATCACTATAATATTCACCGCGTGCTGCAAGCTGAATTTTGTCTGTTGGCTTGTATTGCAGAATCAAAACAGGCGAAAACCAAGTATCATATTTATTACTTCCTTTAGCCGATTGTTGTGATCCAATATCAAAACCAGCCGTTACATTTGTTTTCTCTGTTACTTTAAACTGGCCGTAAAAATTGTTAAAATAGCGCCATTTTTTGTCAATATCCGGCTGCTCATTTCCAACATATGTACTCCAGTTCAGCGCAACCCGATCAGATGGTTTGTAGGTAACCTGAGTTCCAAAAGCAGGCGTATGATTTCCTTCTACTTTTTCTATTCTCTGCCAGCCGTTTAAGTACATACCGGCCAAATACCATTCTCCAGATTCAGATGTATAACCAATTTTAACTCCTGCTTCATAATAAGGAGAATTCTCAGCCATAATACTTCTCGTTAAAGCCTGACAGTCTTTTCCAATAGCACTTTCAAAACCAATGTGAGCTGGCATAATCCCGGCATCAATCCATAAATTATGGCTTTTCGAAATTTTCACCCCCACATTTGCCTCGTATATATTTTTCAGCAAACCTTGTTCTGCCGACATATTATATTCAGCATACGTTCCGGCCATTAAGGCAAAGTTTCCACGAACATTTTCTTTTGTATAATTTACTTTTGCAAGTGCTAAATTGATGTTTACTTCATTACTTTTATTAAAGTTATAAAAAAAGCTGGGGCGAGTATGATTTTCGGGTTTTCCAAAATCATAACTATAATAGGTTTCTACATATCCTGAAAACGTCAGCGGATTTTTTGATTCTTCTTGTGCATGTAAATTGCTATAGCCAAAAGCGATTAAAGCAGTAAGTATTATTTTTTTCATTTTTGTGGTATTCAATTATTTATTAGTAGATTTTTTTTAGGAGCTATTTCCCGCTATCCACTACAATCTTTTGTGTGGAACCCCCACACAAAAGGATTTTCGTTTCTATCGGGGCTAGGACATTTGGGGTAAAAAGGCGTTTTTGTTTCCTGCAAGGTTTTCAAAACGGTGAAGGTATTAATTTTAAAGTTTTTGATTTAACGTCTCGTTTTGTTATTTCGACGTAAGGAGAAATCTTCGTTGCTAGATCGACACAGATTGATATTCTTTGTCGAGTTACTTACAGAGACCCCTCGTTTCTCGGGATGACAAAAATAACAAAATTACTTTGTCAAATCCGACAGGTTTTTAAAACCTGTCGGATTTAAAAACGTATTACTTTAATTGATCCAGAGCGACATTCAATTCCAGAACATTCACTGTTTCCGGCCCAACAACAGCAGTATTAATTTTAGATTCAACCAAAGCTTTTACTTTCGCTTCATCCAGTTTTCTTTCTTTAGCAATACGCTTCACCTGAATCAGCGCCCCTTGAGGAGAAATATTTGGATCTAAACCACTTCCTGAAGCCGTAACCATATCAGCTGGAATATCAGATTTTTTCAAATACGGATGAACCAGTAAAAGTGTATCAATTCTTTTTTGAACCGTAGCTAAATAATCGGCATTGCTTGGACCTTTGTTACTTCCGGCACTTCCGGCAGCATTATAATCAACAGCCGAAGGTCTTCCCCAAAAATAATTCGACTTATCAAATTTCTGACCGATTTTTTGGTAACCAACCACTTTTCCGTTAACCGAAATCGTTTCTCCTTTTCCTTGATTTGGAGCTAATTTTGCAATTCCGTAAATCGCTAAAGGATAAATAACCGCAAACAAAATCAAAGTAAATACGGTAAGTTTTATTATAGAAAACAGATTTTTCATTTTTTTGAAGATTCTAAGGGACTACGTTGCTAAGGTTCTAAGTTTTTTTCAGAAGCTTAGTAATACGAAGTCATGTTTTTATTTGAGTTTTTATAAACCCGACAGGTTTTTAAAACCTGTCGTGATTTTACATGCATAAAGAGACCAGCAAATCAATAACTTTAATCCCGATAAAAGGAACAATTAAACCACCTAAACCATAAATCAAAAGGTTTCTTTTTAGGATGGCACTAGCTCCAATTGGACGATAATCAACACCTTTCAGCGCAAGGGGAATCAAAATTGGAATGATAATCGCGTTGAAAATTACAGCTGATAAAATGGCACTTTCAGGGCTGTGCAAGTGCATAATATTTAAACCTTGCAACGCAGGAATCGCAGTAATAAAAAGAGCAGGAACAATAGCAAAATATTTCGCAACGTCATTTGCAATAGAAAAAGTAGTTAAAGTACCTCGAGTCATTAAAAGCTGTTTTCCAATTTCAACAATCTCGATTAGTTTCGTTGGGTCATTATCAAGATCGACCATGTTTCCGGCTTCTTTTGCTGCTTGAGTTCCGCTGTTCATGGCAACTCCAACATTCGCCTGAGCAAGGGCAGGAGCATCATTTGTTCCGTCACCCATCATGGCAACCAGTCTTCCTTCAGCTTGTTCTTTTCTGATGTAATTCATTTTATCCTCAGGCTTAGCTTCGGCAATAAAATCATCAACACCAGCTGCTTCGGCAATAAATTTGGCCGTAAGCGGGTTATCACCTGTAACCATTACCGTTTTAATTCCCATTCTGCGTAAGCGCTCAAAACGTTCTTTCATTCCGGTTTTTATAATATCCTGAAGTTCGATAACACCTTGAACTGCGCCGTCTTTAATTACAACCAAAGGAGTTCCTCCGTTAGAAGATATTGTAATAACTTGTTGTGCAGTGTCGTCAGGAAAAGCATTTCCAGCCTGTTGTGCAATATTCTTAGCGGCATCTTGTGCTCCCTTTCTAATATTGGTTCCATCTTTTAATACCACTCCAGAAGTTCTGGTTTCTGCAGTAAATTTGATGGTGTGTGCAATGTTAGAAGTAGTTTGTAAAAAGCTGGCTTTCGTCTCACTTTTTACATCAATCATCTCGCTTAACTCAAGAATACTTTTTCCTTCTGGAGTATCATCAGCAAGCGAACTCAAAACAGCCGATTTAACGAAATCATCAAAAGAAATTCCTTTTGTTGGATAAAAATTAGTTGCTTTTCGGTTTCCAATTGTAATGGTTCCTGTTTTATCCAAAAGTAAAACATCAATATCTCCTGCAGTTTCGACTGCTTTACCCGATTTTGTAATTACGTTAGCACGCAACGCTCTATCCATTCCCGCAATACCAATTGCAGAAAGTAAACCTCCAATTGTAGTTGGAATTAAACATACAAACAAAGCAATGAAAGCCGCAATCGTGATGGGTGCATTGGCATAGTCGGCAAACGGTTTTAGCGTAACGCACACAATCACGAAAATTAAAGTAAATGCGGCTAATAAAATGGTTAAGGCAATTTCGTTTGGTGTTTTCTGACGGCTCGCACCTTCAACCAAAGCAATCATTTTATCTAAAAAGCTTTCGCCAGGTTCAGAAGTTACTTTTACTTTAATTTTATCAGATAATACTTTTGTTCCTCCAGTTACCGAAGATTTATCTCCGCCAGCTTCTCGGATTACAGGAGCACTTTCTCCGGTAATAGCACTTTCATCGATTGTTGCCAGACCTTCGATAATTTCACCATCGGCAGCAATTAAATCACCTGCTTCACAAACGAAAATATCGTCTTTTTTTAATGCCGAAGAACTAATGTTTTTAATTTCTCCGTTTGGCATAATTTGTTTAGCCGGAGTTTCTTCACGTGTTTTTCGTAAACTGTCGGCTTGTGCTTTTCCTCTAGCTTCGGCAATTGCTTCGGCGAAATTGGCAAATAAAAGCGTTGCCAGTAAAATTAAAAATACAATTAAGTTATAAGTAAAACTTCCCTGATCATTTGCTCCCATTAATATTGAAATACAGACAGCAAACATAATAGCTGTTCCAATTTCTACGGTAAACATTACCGGATTTTTGATCATCATTTTTGGGTTCAGCTTGACAAAAGACTGCACTAAGGCTTCTTTTACCTGTTTACTTTCAAACAATGATGTGGATTTATTAGTTGTCATTTTTTATATTATTTTAAAGTAAAGAATTCCGCTAAAGGTCCAAGCGCCAACGCAGGGAAGAACGATAAAGCAGCGATAATTGCGATTACGGCAAAAGTCATGATTCCGAAAATTGAGGTGTCGGTTTTTAAAGTTCCTGCACTCTCTGGAATGTATTTTTTACCTGCCAGTAAACCTGCAATTGCCAATGGACCAATGATTGGAATAAAACGGCTTAGCAGTAATACGATTCCTGTAGTGATATTCCAGAACGGATTATTGTCTCCCAAACCTTCAAAACCAGAACCGTTATTGGCAGCACTTGAAGTATATTCGTATAACATTTCTGAGAATCCGTGATTACCAGGATTATTTAGCCAGCCTGTTGCATTTCCGCTGAACCAGTAACCCATTGCAGTATCATGCGCAGCAAAATAGGATGCTAAAGCAGTTCCTGACAATATTAATAAAGGGTGAAGAATGGCAATAAAAGCGGCAATTTTTACTTCCCGAGCTTCGATTTTCTTACCTAAAAATTCAGGAGTACGACCTACCATTAATCCGGAGATAAAGACAGCCAGAATAATGAAAACATAGTAGTTCAAAATACCAACACCGCATCCGCCGTAAAAGGCATTTACCATCATAGATAATAATTGCATAGCGCCAGAAATTGGCATAGAACTATCATGCATACTGTTTACAGAACCTGTAGAAATTACCGTTGTAGCAATACTCCAAAAACCTGAAATTGCTGGACCAAACCGAACTTCTTTTCCTTCCATCGCTCCGGTTGTTTGTGCAATGCCCATTTTCTCAATAGCAGGATTTCCGTTGATTTCACTCATAACTGTTGGAATTACTAACAATAGGAATCCAACTGTCATTACTCCGAAGATTATGTAGGATAGTTTTCTTTTCTTTAAATAAAAACCTAGAGCAAAAATCATCGCAAACGGAATAATCATTTGTGCCCAAAGTTCAACTGCATTTGTGAAATAAGTCGGGTTTTCTAATGGATGTGAGGAGTTGGCTCCAAAAAAGCCACCACCATTTGTACCAATATGTTTAATAGCAATAAAGGCTGCAGCAGGTCCGCGAGAAACTTCTACGTGATCACCCTGAAGCGTTGTAATAGCATCTTTACCTTCAAAAGTCATAGGTGTACCACTAAAAACTAATGCGATAGCTACAATTGCTGAAAGCGGTAATAAAATACGAGTACAGCTTTTGATGAAATAATTATAAAAGTTACCCAATTGTTCTGTCGTTCTTTCTTTCATTGCTGTAAAAATCATAGCGGCAGCCGCTAATCCAATACCAGCAGAAACAAATTGAAGGAACATCAAGACGATTTGTGAAAGGTAAGAAACCCCGCTTTCGCCTGAATAATGCTGTAAGTTACAATTGACTAAAAATGAAATAGCAGTATTAAATGCCAAATCCGGTGTCATAGACGGGTTGTTATCTGGATTAAGAGGTAAAGAACCCTGAAATAATAAGACAAAAAAGCAAAGAAAGAACCAAACCATGTTAATACTTAAAAGTGCTTTTAAGTGTTGTTTCCAGTTCATTTCTTCAGCCGAATTAATACCGCTGATTTTAAAAATAAATTTTTCAATTGGATTGAAAATCGGATCAAAAAGGGTTTTATCTCCCAAATAAACTTTAGCAATATATTTTCCTAAAGGAATAGCTAAAATAATGGTTAGGATAAAAATACCAATGACGCCTAATAATTCTGTGTTCATAATTTTTATATTTTTTAGTGAAAGGTGAGAGGTGATTTGTAAAATGAATTGATGAATAAAATTTAAGTTTACATTTCACATAAAGCATTTCACTTTTTACATGATTTAAAATTTTTCGGGTTTGATTAATACATAAATCAAATACACGAAAACAGCGATTGAAATAATAAATAATGCGGTCATGATTTAGATTTTTTCAAAAAATTCAATAGAGAGAAAACAAATTGCAAACAGCACGATGGCCAGTCCGAGTAAAAGAAAAGTGATCATAATATTATTTTAGATTTAAGATTGTAGACTTTAGATTTCAGATTTTTTCGATTAAACTTTAGACTCCCGAAGTATTAACCTGCTTAATGTATTCTGCTTTAAGTGTTTGAGGAAATAGATGAGAAATATTGCAGTGGCGCATTTCCATAAAAGAAGAAACCGAAAAAACATACACATTAGAAATGGCATTTTTAGTTTCGATGCTTCCGGTTATAAACAAACGTTCGGCAAGAGCCAGACATTTCTTCGCTCTTACGATATTGCCCGAAATAATAGATTTTTTGGTTATCTCAGCAAACCGTTCGGCTTGTTTGTAGATTGAGGTTACTTGATTTTTCATTTGGAATGAATTTTTAATGTTCTCCCTCCTTATGCCAAAATATGTTCCGAAAAAATCAAGTTATAGCTAAAGTGCTGTCAATAAAAGGAATGTAGCTGTGTGCCAAAAATCAGGCACAAAAAAAGCCTATCAAAATGATAAGCTTTTATTGAAATGATAAGATTTATGTTGAGAATCAACGTTTCCTGCAAGGTTTTCAAAACCTTGTAGGTATTCTATTTAAGTTTAAAGCTCAAATTATTTAAAATCTAAACCTACAAGGTTTTGAAAATCTTGCAGGATTACAGCTGTATATTGTACTCTTCTAGCTTGCGATATAAAGTCGCAATTCCAATTTTTAATAATCGTGCCGTTTCAGCTTTATTTCCTTTCGTATAATTTAAAACCTTTTGAATATGAAGTTTTTCAACACTCTGCATAGAAAAAGCTGACATTGGTTTTGAGTTTTTTTCGGCTTGGTGCTGCATTTCATAAGGCAGAACATCCGAAGTTAAAGTATCACCATTGCTCAAAATAACAGATCTTTCGATGATATTTTTAAGTTCACGGATATTCCCCGCCAGGAATAACTTTCTAATTTTTGGAGAAAATCATCAGAGATATGTAATGTTTTTTTATTTGTTTTTTCTGAAAATTGCTTAACGAAATAATGAGTCAATACGCCAATATCTTTTATTCGTTCTCTTAAAGAAGGCAATTTTATTTCGAAAATATTTAAACGAAAATACAAATCAGAACGGAAACGATGTTCATCACTTTCTGTTTTTAAATCTCGGTTTGTAGCTGCAATTAATCTGAAATTTGATTTTTTTGGAGTGGTATCACCAACCGGAATATATTCACTTGTTTCTAAAACACGTAATAATTTAGCCTGAAGATCAATTGGCATTTCACCAATTTCGTCTAAGAATAAGGTACCGCCATGAGCTTGTTCAATAAATCCTTTTTTATCTTTTATTGCTCCTGTAAAAGCGCCTTGCTTATGACCAAAAAGTTCGCTTTCTAAAATTTCTTTACTAAAAGTACTGCAGTTTAGAGCTACAAAAGATTTCCCAACCCGATTACTGTTTTCATGAATTGCTTGTGCAAAAACTTCCTTTCCAGTTCCAGTTTCGCCGGTAAGTAAAACAGTTGAATCAGTTTTTGCTACTTTTTGGGCTAGATCAATAACTTGTTCAAGTCCTTTTGATTTTCCAATAATTGTATTAAAGGAATATTTATCATTAATTCGTTTTTCCAGTTGTTCTACTTTTTTCTGTAAATGAACTTTTTCAATTGCTTTATAAAGAAGCGGAATAATTTTATCATTATCATCGCCTTTTACAATATAATCGAAAGCACCATTTTTCATTGCTTGAACGCCGTCAGGAATATTTCCAAAAGCAGTTAGCAGAATAACTTCTGTAAGTGGAAAACTTCCTTTTATGTTTTGAAGAAAATCAACGCCATTTCCGTCAGGCAGTTTCACATCACACAAAACAACATCAATATCCGTTTGTTCCAGTTTTTTAAAACCGGATTTTAAATCTTTGGCTTCAAAAACTTCAAATCCTTCCGATTTTATAATACGTGCCAATAGACTTCTCAGTTTTTCTTCGTCGTCTATAATTAAAATTTTGTGTGTCATTTGCAGATAAGCTAAAACCGAATTGGTATTTTAATCTACAAATTTAGTTTTAAAATCAGTTCTCTTTTTTGATTCAGAAGAAATTATTTTAAGAGTCGAATCTAATTGTGCAAGTTTAGAAATTAAAGAAGATGAAAAAACAACTCACAAAGAGATGTTGATTCAATTGAAATAAAAGTTTTTAGCCACAGATTAAAAGGATTATTTGGATTTTACTTTAACACAAGCAAAAAAATCATTCTAATCCTTTTAATCTGTGGCTAAAAAAAATAATTCGTGGAAATTAGTGGAATTGCTTCGCCAGTTCGCTATCGCTCGGGTAATGGCAAAAAAACTAATCAATCTCCTTTTCGTTGTCTTTTATAAAAGTGTCAATATTCATTAAATACGGATCAATAACAATACGTTGAGGTTCTGTTTTCAGTTTGATTTTCCCTTCAACTTTATTGTTTTTGATAGTAAAAGGATAAAGAAGCAATTTTCCGTTTTCATCATAAATTCCAATATCTATTGTGGTATCATTATCAATTTGTCTACGTTCTCCGGTAGCATTTTCCTGATACTTTTTAGAATAAGCTTTAAAAGAAACCTCATAAAAACCATTCTTTTTATTACTTGAAACAGATTCTATTTTTGAGGAATAGGTAATAATCTGCTTAAACATTTCGTCTAGTTTAGAATGCAGCTTTTTATCTGTAACAGCATAAATCTCTTTTAATAAACTTTCAGAATCAGGAAACGGATTTGGGTATTTATAATGATTCAGAAAATTTTTCAAAGCCAGATTTACTTTTTCTTCACCAATTAAAACTCGAAGTTGATGCATTACCAACATTCCTTTATCATAAGGTAAATGTGGTGTATCGTAATTCGTTTTATACAAAGGCGTTTCAGGATCATAACTTCGGCTGCTCAGATATAAATCCAGATGAATTTTTAAAGTTTCGAGCGCTTTTTCCAAACCATGTTCTTTTTCATACAACATCAACTCGGTGTATTGCGCCAAAGTTTCGGTTAAAATCCAGCTTCCTTCTTTTTGTTCCGGACTTATTTGTGAATTTCCCCACCATTCGTGCGACAATTCATGCGCGGTTAATTGATTAATTACATCTTCTTTATCCTTATTGTCGAGGTTGCTGTAAAACCCAAAATTCTCTTTCATAAAAACTGTAGACGGATAAGAAGTCGCAGCAAATCCATCCGCGAAAGCAGCAACTTCGGCATAACGAATTGCTTTATAAGGGTACTTACCAAAATTACTTTGGCAGTAATCTAAAGTATTTTTTACATCCTGAATGAGTTTTTTGATGTTTCTTGAATGTCTTCTATCATAAAAAACTTCAATCGAAACGCCTTTATAATTCGTTTTTTGAATTTCATATTCAGCAGATGAAAAAGCAAAGCGAAACGGAATCCTACCGTTAGATTTATAATGAAAATAATTACGATTGTCTTTTTTCCAGTTTCCAATTAAATCTCCAACACCAATTGCAGTTTGATTTTTAGAAGTCGAAACCACAGCATCATAATCAACAAAATCATATCTAATTTCCGATTTATCTTCCAGTTTTTTAAGAGGTGTCTGTGGTTTCAAATGCCTTTTTGCCCGCTCTTTTTTACTGCTGATTTCATTCGATTCCTGATAACCAAAAAGCGGAAAGTAACGGCTTATTCGCATAAACGATCCATTTTCAATTATAGAATTAAAAGCAGTATGTCCTTTAAATGGCGACCACGAAGACTCAAAAGAAAAACTCATTTTCATTTTCTGTTGAGGTTTCAAAGGTTTTACTAAGAGAGACCAATAATGATGAAATGTTGAAACATCATCCAGGTTTTTAGAATTCGGAATTTCAACAGAAGTCAGCTTTGAATTTCGATCTATATATAGGAGTAAACTATCAATTGATTTTTCAGAATTATTGATCAATTCATAAACGCCTTTTACTTTATAACGATTTTCATCAGGAAATAAATCAACTTTACTTTTTACAGAAATAATCGTAGGTTGAGCAAGATTGATATATTTTTTAAATTGAGTTTCATATTGCTCGCTCCAGTTATTCTGATCGTCTTCGGTCAAATATGGATATTCGATATTCGTTTTATAAAAAAGATAACTTCCAAAACCAATAAAAAGAATAATTCCCAAGAAGAAAGTTACTTTTTGAATGCCATTAAATGAATTTCTTCTAAAAGCTTTTACGATTGAAGCATTTCTTTTCCATAAAATTCCAGTCAAAGTAAGAAGCAGTAAAGCCAATCCGAAATTGTACAACATCGAAATATGAAACGGAAAAGTATATTTTCCGAAACCATTCAAATCAAAATATTCTCTTTTAAAAGCATCTCCAAATCGCAGTAAAGGATGCGAAATTCCCAATTGTTCTCCAATTCCCGTACAAAACAAAATGCAGACAAAAGCAGCAACCGAAAGTCCGATGTATTTATTTTTAATAAAAGTCTGAATCGCAATTACTAAAATTGAGATCAACAACAACGGAAAACCGAGATAATAAAACAAAGAAAGATAAAGACCAATTTCGATTGGAGCATTCGCATTCGCAATCTGAAATGCACATCCAATTAAAATACTAATACTAATAAGGATTAATGGAATTATAAAAAGTGTTGTCAATTTTGCCAGTAAAACTACAAATTGAGAATAAGGAGCGGTATTTTCCAACATTTCAAATCTCGAATTCTCGCTTCGGTTTAATAATTCGCTGCTGTAAAAAAGAAGAATCAAGATCAGAATAAAAGGCAGGCGATCCATTATAGTGGAAATCATCAAAGCCGTATCCGTAATTTTTTCCGCTAATCGAATTCCGCCGTCAATTTCATCCGAAATTTCGATTACCAATAATCCCGAAAATAAAAGAACAATCAATAAAAACGGAATTCCTTTTATAACCAAAAAAATATCCAGTTTGATATTACTTCTAAAAACAGCAAAATTATGCGTGAAAGTTTTAAACTCGATGTTTTTTGGAATTTCCGAAGAAAGGATTTTTGCTTCTTTTGAAATAGTTTTTGGCGTTTTTATCTTTTTGGTTTTTGTTTTTCTGAAGGAAAACAAGCGATAGGAAACAAAAAGTAAAAGCAGTGAAACCGAAATCCACAGTATTCTATTGTATAAAAAGTTTCCTGAAAGCGAAACCAGTTCGGTATTTTTTTCAATTGCAGTCCAATATCTCGTTTGTTCTAAAAATGCTGCCAAACCAAACGGATCTATTTTTGCCGCCAAAGACATGGCTTTCGCCGAAGAAGGAGAAGCATTTGCAAATAAAGGCGAATTAGAAAAAATAGAACCCGCAATATATAAGATGTAGATTAATAAACCGCCAACATAAATAAAAAGTTTGCTTCGCGTAAGCCACGCTAAAGCGGTCAATATAGAAAGGCACAGAAAAATATTCGGAATCACAATTACAAAATACGGCCAGAGATAATTTATAATTTCAAAAGGACCAATTTCACTTTTAGAAAGCCACGACATTTGATGTCCAACAATCATTCCGACGATAAATATTCCAAAAGAAACTACGGCGATTATAAATGCGGTAATAAATTTTGGAGCCAAATAATGAAACTTAGAAATAGGTGAGGAGAAAATAATCGAATCAAATTTCGTTTCATATTCCTTTAAAAAACTCTGCGCGACTTGAAGCGTAATCGAAAATATTGTCATCAACGAAATCAGACCAATCGCATACGTAAGCACATACGGACTATTTTTGTGAGCTCCCGAAAAAGAGAAATTCGCAAAAGCACTCACAAAAAATCCTAAAACCAAATAAATGATAAACGTGGCATAAAAAGTCCAGCTTTTGGTATTGTTATGCCATTCAAATTGAATTAATTTAGAAAGCATAACACTAATTTTTAAGTTGATTTTGAGCTAAAACACTAAAATAAACATCGCTCAAATCTGGCGATATCAATTCAAAACCAGAATCTGGTCGTTCATCCGAGAAAACATGAATATTGATTTTTCCTGAATTTAAATTTGAAGAAATGATATTAAAGTTTGATTGATGATCCTTCAGTTCTGTTTTCTGAATCGCCTTCATCCAGATTTTTCCTTTTAAAGAATCGATTGCTTCATTTGGTTTTCCTTCCAAGATCAATTTTCCGTTAGAGATAATGGCCATTTTAGGGCATAAATCACGAACGTCTTCTACAATATGCGTCGATAGAACTACAATAATGCTTTCGCCAATTTCGCTTAGCAAATTATTAAATCGGTTTCTTTCCTCCGGATCAAGCCCCGCAGTAGGTTCATCCACAATAATTATCTTCGGATTTCCCAACAAAGCCTGCGCAATTCCAAACCTTTGACGCATACCACCGGAAAAAGAATGAACCGCCTTGTCTTTGTGTTGCAATAAATTAGTCTGCTGTAATAAATACAAAATTTGATCGTGACGTTCCTTTTTATCAACGATTCCTTTTAAAACCGCCAAATGATCGAGCAGGCGATAAGCAGAAATTTTAGGATAAACACCAAATTCCTGTGGCAGATACCCCAAATTTTGCCTGATAAACATTGGATTTTCCAGAATATTAATTCCGTTAAATTCAATAATTCCAGCAGTTGGTTCCTGCAAAGCGGCAATAGTTCGCATTAAAGTCGATTTTCCGGCGCCGTTTGGACCTAGTAAACCAAACATTCCGTTTGTAATTTCAAGCGATAAATCGTCAATCGCTTTTGTACCGTTCTCATACGTTTTGCCGAGATTTTTGATTGATAAACTGTTCATTTTTTGATTGATTTTGATGATTGAATTAAACTATGATTTGAAAAAATTAGGCAATAGAATACCTGTCGGCTTCAAAAACCGATTTAATAAGAGTGAAATAAGATTTAAAAGAAAGCTATTCTGCCACGTATTCTAAAATATCCCCGGGCTGGCAGTCCAATATTTTACAAATAGCTTCGAGCGTATCAAACCGAATTCCTTTTGCTTTTCCCGTTTTTAGAATCGATAAATTGGCAGGTGTAATATCTAGTTTTTCTGCCAACTCTTTACTCTGCATCTTGCGTTTGGCAAGCATTACATCAACATTTACAATTATTGGCATAGTTATATAAATAAGTCTTGTTCGTTCTGAAGGTTTAAACCTTGTTTAAAAATGGCTGCTAAAAAATAAGCAAAAACACCGAGCATTCCGTGTAATAATATAAAAAGTGAAACTTCATTATCCAGCGGAACAAAAAAGAAAGCTACAAATATTACAATACTCGGAATTAATAAATTGGATAAATAGAAACGCCTTAAATGAGAAATTCCGTTTGAAGTAAATAATTTAGGCTGAAAGAATACTTTAAAAACATTACTACTCAATAAAAAGAAAAGTCCGTACAAGCTCAATGGAGCCAAAAAATCAAAAAGAATATAAGGGAGATTGTAATCACCAAGCATTAATGGATGAGAAGTAAAAGGATAACAAACCTGAAAATACTTTCCGTTATCCTTAAAAGTCAAAAATAAACCCGTCACCAAACTAAAAACAGAATATGCCGCTAAAAAGAAATAAACGACAGACAAAAATCGGGTAAAGTAAAATAATATTTTAGATATAATATGAGTTGTCTTCATATATTAAAAAGTTAGATTGATATTGCAAATGTATAATTAATTATCGTAAAACAATAATTAATTATTAAAAATTACTCGTTTTAAGTATTTTAAGAATATTATAATTCAATTAACATAAGAAAACAAAAGGCATCCGTATAAATGAGTTAATTTTGCATATTAGCATTTTTTTATATGAAAAACCCAATTTCAGTCTCATTATTAGAGCTCGCTATCATCACTCAGGATAGTAATGCCGCAGAAACATTTCAAAAAACAAAAGATATAGCGCAATTAGCAGATACTTTAGGATACAAGCGATTTTGGCTTGCAGAACATCACAATATGGCGCACGTTGCAAGTACGGCAACGGTGGTTTTAATTGGTTATGTGGCAAGTCAGACAAAAAATATTCGAGTAGGTTCTGGCGGAATCATGCTTCCGAACCATTCTCCTTTAGTAGTGGCCGAACAATTTGGAACCCTGGAAACGCTTTACCCAAACCGAATTGATTTAGGTTTAGGAAGAGCGCCGGGAACAGATCAGCCAACCGCCGAAGCAATTCGGAAAGACTTTTTTGAGCAGGCGCAGCGCTTTCCGCAAAACGTAAGCAAACTTCAAGAGTATTTTTCAAGTGAAAATGAAGCAGGAAAAGTTCGTGCATTCCCAGCCGAAGGCTTAAAAGTCCCAATATGGATTTTAGGATCAAGTATGGAAAGTGCAGCTTTGGCAGCAGCTTACGGATTGCCTTATGCTTTTGCCGGTCACTTTGCGCCAAAACTAATGATTCAGGCGTTTGAGTTTTACCGCGAAAATTTCCAGGCTTCAGAATATTTAGACAAACCAAAAACAATGGCTTGTGTGAATATTATTGCGGCAGATACAAACGAAGAAGCAGAATTATTGTCTACAAGTTTGTATCAAATGTTTTTAAATTTAATTAGAAACGACCGTAAAGGTTTGCAGCCCCCAGTTCCGTCATTAGACGATATTATGGATGAAGCAGAACGTTTCCATGTCAACCAAATGACAGCCGGAACCTTTACAGGAAACAAAGAGCAATTAATAACCGACTTAAAAAAGTTTATCAACTATGCAAGAATCGACGAACTAATGGTAACAAGTCCAATCTTTGATCATCAGGCAAAACTAAAAAGCATTCAAATCACAAAAGAAGCAATCGACAGCCTAAATGAAAGTATACATATATAAGTATACTATAATAAAAGTAGATTTTATTCTCATAACCCGACAGGTTTTCAAAACCTGTCGGGTTTGTTTTTTGTACATATATATGTATAACATTATAATTGCGTCCCAATTCACCGTAGAGACGCACAGCAGTGCATCTACGTTGCGTATAATAAGTATCTCCAAAGAAAATCTAATTCGCCTATACCTAATATATATAGTAATGTCCGGCTGAGCGAAGTCGAAGCCTTTTTAAGTTTGGAATTTGGACTAGAGCGACAGCGAACAGGCGAAGCAATTTAAAAAATTTGGGATTTGTTTTTAATAAGGAGCTGATCCTGCTATCCGCTTCAATCTTTTTGCGGCAAACCCCGCCGCAAAAAGGATTTCCTCTTCTATCAGGGCTAGGAGATCAGTTTTCGGAAGAAATTCAACGAAAGAAAAGACGTTTCGAGAAGAAAAAAAGAAAACTTAGCGCCTTTGTGCCTTTGTGAGATTAAAAATAGATGTATGAAATAAGCCTTCGTGTCTTAGTGTCTTCACGGCAGAACCAGATAAAGCGAGGTGAAATGGCTTAAAATATCTATAACTGCAAAAGAATCAAAAAAACTTTATGTTGTAAAAGACAATATACCAGTGGTTTATAAAAAAGATTAAAAATAGTTTGCAAAAAGGCTTGTGTAACTGGAATTGTTGTGTACTTTTGCACCCGCAACAACGACAAACGTTCCCTGAAATACTGACAAGCTGCTAAATCAAACGGAAAGAAATTTTCGAAAAAAAAGATTAGAAAAAGCTTGTGAGATTTAAAAACGGATGTTACATTTGCACCCCGCAAAACAGGGAAAGTTCATTGACGGATTGGTAAATTGGGAAGTATGAAATGAAAAGAAATTTTCAAAAAAAACTTCAAAAAACATTTGCCAGTTAGAAATAAGTTTTCTACTTTTGCACCCGCTTTGAGAGACAAGCGAAACAAAAAGAAATACACGTTCGTAGACATATTGAATTGACAGCCGTTCCGATGAAAATCGGAACAAAAGAATAAGAGTAATAGAATTGAGAGATTCGAAAAGAACCACTAGATAATACATCGCAATATAATATAAAAAATATACGATGAAGAGTTTGATCCTGGCTCAGGATGAACGCTAGCGGCAGGCTTAACACATGCAAGTCGAGGGGTATATGTCTTCGGATATAGAGACCGGCGCACGGGTGCGTAACGCGTATGCAATCTACCTTTTACAGAGGGATAGCCCAGAGAAATTTGGATTAATACCTCATAGCATAGCAACTTCGCATGAAGTCACTATTAAAGTCACAACGGTAAAAGATGAGCATGCGTCCCATTAGCTAGTTGGTAAGGTAACGGCTTACCAAGGCAACGATGGGTAGGGGTCCTGAGAGGGAGATCCCCCACACTGGTACTGAGACACGGACCAGACTCCTACGGGAGGCAGCAGTGAGGAATATTGGACAATGGGCGCAAGCCTGATCCAGCCATGCCGCGTGCAGGATGACGGTCCTATGGATTGTAAACTGCTTTTGTACGAGAAGAAACACTCCTACGTGTAGGAGCTTGACGGTATCGTAAGAATAAGGATCGGCTAACTCCGTGCCAGCAGCCGCGGTAATACGGAGGATCCAAGCGTTATCCGGAATCATTGGGTTTAAAGGGTCCGTAGGCGGTTTAGTAAGTCAGTGGTGAAAGCCCATCGCTCAACGGTGGAACGGCCATTGATACTGCTAAACTTGAATTATTAGGAAGTAACTAGAATATGTAGTGTAGCGGTGAAATGCTTAGAGATTACATGGAATACCAATTGCGAAGGCAGGTTACTACTAATGGATTGACGCTGATGGACGAAAGCGTGGGTAGCGAACAGGATTAGATACCCTGGTAGTCCACGCCGTAAACGATGGATACTAGCTGTTGGGAGCAATTTCAGTGGCTAAGCGAAAGTGATAAGTATCCCACCTGGGGAGTACGTTCGCAAGAATGAAACTCAAAGGAATTGACGGGGGCCCGCACAAGCGGTGGAGCATGTGGTTTAATTCGATGATACGCGAGGAACCTTACCAAGGCTTAAATGTAGATTGACCGGTTTGGAAACAGATCTTTCGCAAGACAATTTACAAGGTGCTGCATGGTTGTCGTCAGCTCGTGCCGTGAGGTGTCAGGTTAAGTCCTATAACGAGCGCAACCCCTGTTGTTAGTTGCCAGCGAGTCATGTCGGGAACTCTAACAAGACTGCCAGTGCAAACTGTGAGGAAGGTGGGGATGACGTCAAATCATCACGGCCCTTACGCCTTGGGCTACACACGTGCTACAATGGCCGGTACAGAGAGCAGCCACTGGGCGACCAGGAGCGAATCTATAAAACCGGTCACAGTTCGGATCGGAGTCTGCAACTCGACTCCGTGAAGCTGGAATCGCTAGTAATCGGATATCAGCCATGATCCGGTGAATACGTTCCCGGGCCTTGTACACACCGCCCGTCAAGCCATGGAAGCTGGGGGTGCCTGAAGTCGGTGACCGCAAGGAGCTGCCTAGGGTAAAACTGGTAACTAGGGCTAAGTCGTAACAAGGTAGCCGTACCGGAAGGTGCGGCTGGAACACCTCCTTTCTAGAGCCTCGAATGTTAGTGCTTGCACACGTTGAGGAAAAAAGATGTGAATCGAATGGATCTGAATATTAAAATTCAATTACTCTTGCTGTTAATTTAAAAATAATGAAAATTAAGTAAAACAGAGTCTCGTAGCTCAGCTGGTTAGAGTACTACACTGATAATGTAGGGGTCGGCAGTTCGAGTCTGCCCGGGACTACTATTTAACTTAAAACAAAGGAAATTTTAGAGGTTGAGACCTTATGAGCAATAATTCATAACTCATAACTAATAACTCATCACTAAGAAAATGGGGGATTAGCTCAGCTGGCTAGAGCGCCTGCCTTGCACGCAGGAGGTCAACGGTTCGACTCCGTTATTCTCCACGATTTTAGTCATAAAGATTAAAGTCATAAAGTCCAAAGTGATTCACTTGACGACTTTTGACTTTTGACCTTCGACTAAATAAAGTTCATTGACATATTGAGATAAGAAAATAATAAAAAGTAGAAAGCGTTTTTTGTTATTAGTAGTAATACAAATAATAAAAGACAAAAAAAAACGGTCATAATTAAATTTATGATTGGTACAATAAGCAAAATAAGGGCGTATGGGGGATGCCTAGGCTCTCAGAGGCGAAGAAGGACGTGATAAGCTGCGAAAAGCTGCGGGGACGAGCACACATCGATTGATCCGCAGATATCCGAATGGGGCAACCCACTATGTTGAAGACATAGTACACCGATAGGTGGGCAAACCCGCTGAACTGAAACATCTAAGTAGGCGGAGGAGAAGAAAACAAAAGTGATTCCGTAAGTAGTGGCGAGCGAACGCGGATTAGCCCAAACCAGTGCTGTTACGGCAGTGCTGGGGTTGTAGGACCACGACATTTCTTGCACAAAGAATTAGAATCTACTGGAAAGTAGAACCATAGAGGGTGATAGTCCCGTATAGGTAATGAGTGTAAAGGATAGTGGTATCCTGAGTAGGGCGGGGCACGTGAAACCCTGTCTGAATTTGGCGGGACCATCCGCTAAGGCTAAATACTCCTGAGAGACCGATAGTGAACCAGTACCGTGAGGGAAAGGTGAAAAGAACCGTGAATAACGGAGTGAAATAGATCCTGAAACCATACGCTTACAAGCGGTCGGAGCCCTTTCGTGGGGTGACGGCGTGCCTTTTGCATAATGAGCCTACGAGTTAACGTTGCTGGCAAGGATAAGTGATTAAGTCACGGATCCGTAGCGAAAGCGAGTCTGAATAGGGCGCTTTAGTCAGTAGTGTTAGACGCGAAACCGTGTGATCTACCCATGGGCAGGTTGAAGCTGTGGTAACACACAGTGGAGGACCGAACCGGTTGACGTTGAAAAGTCTTCGGATGACCTGTGGGTAGGGGTGAAAGGCCAATCAAACTCGGAAATAGCTCGTACTCCCCGAAATGCATTTAGGTGCAGCGCTGATGATAGTTATATAGAGGTAGAGCTACTGATTGGATGCGGGGGCTTCACCGCCTACCAATTCCTGACAAACTCCGAATGCTATATAATGTTTCACAGCAGTGAGGGCTTGGGTGCTAAGGTCCAAGTCCGAGAGGGAAAGAACCCAGACCATCAGCTAAGGTCCCCAAATATATGTTAAGTTGAAAGAACGAGGTTTGTCTGCCCAGACAGCTAGGATGTTGGCTTGGAAGCAGCCATTCATTTAAAGAGTGCGTAACAGCTCACTAGTCGAGCGGACGAGCATGGATAATAATCGGGCATAAACATATTACCGAAGCTATGGATTTACAGTCTGACTGTAAGTGGTAGGGGAGCATTCTAACAGGGTTGAAGGTGTATCGTAAGGTATGCTGGACTGGTTAGAAAAGAAAATGTAGGCATAAGTAACGATAATGCGGGCGAGAAACCCGCACACCGAAAAACTAAGGTTTCCACAGCTATGCTAATCAGCTGTGGGTTAGTCTGGTCCTAAGGCGAACCCGAAAGGGACAGTCGATGGCTAACGGGTTAATATTCCCGTACTACTAATTACTGTGATGGGGTGACGGAGTGATGAAAGCGCCGCGAACTGACGGAATAGTTCGTTGAAGTACCTACCTATAAGAGATGCAGGCAAATCCACATCTTTTGGGGAAATACGATAGTACTCGGAGTCTTCGGACAAAGAGATAGTGCGCCTAAGGGCTTCCAAGAAAAACCTCTAAACTTCAGGTAATTAGTACCAGTACCGTAAACCGACACAGGTAGTTGAGGAGAGAATCCTAAGGTGCTCGAGAGATTCATGGCTAAGGAATTAGGCAAAATAGACCTGTAACTTCGGGAGAAAGGTCGCCAGCGCAAGCTGGCCGCAGTGAAGAGGTCCAGGCGACTGTTTATCAAAAACACAGGGCTCTGCAAAATCGTAAGATGAAGTATAGGGCCTGACACCTGCCCGGTGCTGGAAGGTTAAGAGGAGATGTTATCTTCGGAGAAGCATTGAATTGAAGCCCCAGTAAACGGCGGCCGTAACTATAACGGTCCTAAGGTAGCGAAATTCCTTGTCGGGTAAGTTCCGACCTGCACGAATGGTGTAACGATCTGGACACTGTCTCAGCCATGAGCTCGGTGAAATTGTAGTAACGGTGAAGATGCCGTTTACCCGCAGTGGGACGAAAAGACCCTGTGCACCTTTACTATAGCTTAGTATTGACCTTGGATAAATGATGTGTAGGATAGGTTGGAGACTGTGAAGTGGCGTCGCCAGGCGTTGTGGAGTCATTGTTGAAATACAACCCTTTGTTTATCTGAGGCCTAACCCCGCGTTGTGGGGGACATTGCTTGGTGGGTAGTTTGACTGGGGTGGTCGCCTCCAAAAGAGTAACGGAGGCTTCTAAAGGTTCCCTCAGTACGCTTGGTAACCGTGCGTAGAGTGCAATGGCATAAGGGAGCTTGACTGAGAGACATACAGGTCGATCAGGTACGAAAGTAGAGCATAGTGATCCGGTGGTTCCGCATGGAAGGGCCATCGCTCAAAGGATAAAAGGTACGCCGGGGATAACAGGCTGATCTCCCCCAAGAGCTCATATCGACGGGGGGGTTTGGCACCTCGATGTCGGCTCGTCACATCCTGGGGCTGGAGAAGGTCCCAAGGGTTGGGCTGTTCGCCCATTAAAGTGGCACGCGAGCTGGGTTCAGAACGTCGTGAGACAGTTCGGTCTCTATCTACTGTGGGCGTTAGAAATTTGAGTGGATCTGATTCTAGTACGAGAGGACCGAATTGGACAAACCTCTAGTGTATCTGTTGTCCCGCCAGGGGCACCGCAGAGTAGCTACGTTTGGAAGGGATAAGCGCTGAAAGCATATAAGCGCGAAACCCACCACAAGATGAGATTTCTTTTAAGGATCGTGGAAGATGACCACGTTGATAGGCTATAGATGTAAAGGCAGTAATGTCATAGTCGAGTAGTACTAATAATCCGTAAGCTTATGTACACCCTTTTCCCGAGAGCGAAAGCTCTCGGGAGGAAACTTTCTAAATACTTTTATGTTTCTTTATCTCAGTATGTTAAGATATTTGCAGCGAAGCTGCAGTTGACAGTTGATGGTTGGTAGCCCGTGGAAACACCAACAACCATAAACCAACAACCGCCAACAATGACCTTAAGGTGGTTATTGCGGCGGGGCTCACCTCTTCCCATCCCGAACAGAGTAGTTAAGCCCGCCTGCGCAGATGGTACTGCAGTTATGTGGGAGAGTATGTCGTCGCCTTTCTTTTAAGAATCCTCATCATTTATTTGATGAGGATTTCTTGTTTTATACCATATTTTAATTGTACTGCAATTATGTGGGAGCCCCGATAGCTATCGGGGGTTGTCGCCTTTTTTTAAGAATTCTCATCATTTACTTGGTGAGGATTTTTTGTTTTACAACATATTTTAAAGGTACTGCAATTATGTGGGAGCCCCGATAGCTATCGGGGGTCGTCGCCTTTCTTTTGAAACTCCTTATCCAAAATGGGTAGTTTTTTTGATTTGCAATTGTTTTTTAGTGATTAATCTTTAAATGTGTGCGTACTAAGTCTCAGTGGTTGAAACCGCTGGTTATGGGTCGCATTACTTTGTTTATTTTCTATAAAAAAAACAAACAAAAGATTAAACGGGTAATCCGACCTCATCGTGGAGGAAAATACTTTTTTTTTTTTTTTTAGCTATAATGCTATTTGCTAGTTGGTTGTGATTTGTGTGAATTAGATTTTTTTACTGTCGACGTCATTAATAAACTGAATTACGCCATTCATAAAGACTTTTTGATCATCCCACATGGCTAAATGGCTTCCGTTTGGACAATATAAATAGTGACCATTTTTGACTAATTTGCTTTGTTCTTCCATGGTTTTTGGATCCATTGTGTCGTATTTAGCGCCAATCATTAGTGTTGGAATGGTAATTTCATGTAATCGGTTTTTAATGTCCCATTTGGATAATCTTCCGCTGATGCCAAATTCACTAGGGCCTTGCATTAAGGTATAAATTTCTCCATTTACATGTTTGCTGGCACGATTTAAACCGTCCGGCCATTCTTTTAACCGGCATAAATGTTCTTTGTAAAAGTTTGGAAGCAGTAATTCCATATATCTTGGATTCCCGAAATCTTTTTTGGCTTCTAAAGCTCTTATTTTGGCAAGAATTTCTGGTTTCATTTGTTTTGCCAGAACTTCATCAGCATATTTTCCGTATTCAGGAGCGCTGGCCATCATATTAGATACAAGTAATCCTTTCATGTTTTGTTGATATTTCAGAGCATACTCCATTGCAAGAATGCCTCCCCAGGAATTTCCCAGAACATAAAAATTTTCTTTATTGGCATTAATTGCTTTTCGAACTTGTTCTACTTCATCAACAAATCGATCTATAGTCCATAAGGTACTGTCTTTTGGCTGATCACTGTAATAAGATCCTAATTGGTCGTATTCATAAAATTCAAAGCCTTCACGTTGAAAAAAAGTTTCAAAACACTCCATGTATTCATGTGTCATAGCAGGGCCTCCATGTAGTAGTAATATTTTAATTTTTGGATTGTTTCCAAATCTTTTTGTCCAGACTTTGAAGTTTCCGACAGGGGTTTTGATTGGAATCATTTTTACTCCGGCTGCTTCTATTTTATCATCACTTTTATAGGTGAAGTAATCAGAGAGCACGTTGTTTTGAGTTTCATTTTTGCAGGAAACCATTAAGAATATTGTCAATAGGAATAAAAGTGAGCGCATATTTTTTGGTTTTGAAGTTGGATTAGGTAATTATTTGCATAAAACTAAATTACGATTTTTATTGTAAACTAGCTGATTATTAGATTTGCAAAGGTTGTAATTGTGAGTTATTTTGATTTTTTCAGATAAGATTCCTAGTTTATTGTAATTCGAATGTTTTTGATTTTTAAAAACAGATCAGCTCTTTTTTGTTGAAAAACGATATTTTTAAAAATATAATTTCGGTGTTTTGTAATTTTTATTATTTTTACTAAATCGATTTAGGAATATTTATTTTATTTACTTATGAAAAATTTATTATTAAGCTGCTTGTTTATTTTAGCTCTAAACCTGTCTATAAATGCGCAGGAAATAAAATCTCCAGATGGGAATTTTAAATTGACATTTCATTTAGATAAAATTGGGACTCCAATATATTCTTTAAATTTTAAAAATAAACAAGTATTTCAGGAAAGTAAAATGGGTTTCATTTTGAAATCGGATATTATGCTTAATAAGGATTTTCAAATCATTGATAAACAATTTGATTCGGAGAATAGTGTTTGGAGTCCTATTTTGGGTGAACAAAAAGAGATTAGGAATAATTATAACGAAATGAAAGTTAGTTTGCAGCAGGATAAAAGCAAACGTAAGCTGATTATTTATTTTCGTTTGTTTAATGATGGGTTAGCTTTTAGATATGAATTTCCTGTGCAGGAAAATTTACGTCATTTTATAATTCAGGAAGAAATTAGTGAGTTTAATTTGATAGGAGATCATAAGTTTTTTTGGATTCCGGGAGACTATGATACAAATGAATACAGTTACACGACTTCAAAAATATCAGAAATGCAGGCTTTGGTTTATGATGCTGTGCATGTACCATTAGCAGCGCAGAGTACAATTAAGAATCTGGCCACACAAACACCATTGATGATGAAAACCAGCACTGGACTTTATATAAATATTCATGAAGCTGCTTTAAAAAATTATCCGGCAATGTGTCTTAATGTAAATGATAAAAATTTTTCATTGAGTTCACATCTTGTACCTGATGCAGTTGGAAATAAAGGATATATTCAAACAGGAAGTTTTACACCCTGGAGAACAGTAGTTGTTAGTGATGATGCCAGAAATATATTGGCTTCGAAAATGATATTAAATCTTAATGAGCCTTGTAGTTATGAAGATGTTTCATGGATTAAACCTGTAAAATATATTGGGGTATGGTGGGAGTATTTTACTGGTGGAGGATCAACGTGGGCATATTCAGATAATCAGGATGTTGTGATTGGTAAAACAGATTTTTCAAAGTTAAAACCAAATAATACACATGGAGCAAATACAAAACATGTAAAAGAATATATCGATTTTGCATCATCAAACGGTTTTGATGCTGTTTTAGTTGAAGGATGGAATGAAGGCTGGGAAGATAATACTGCTTTTAAAAAAGAACGTATTTACAGTTTTACCAAGGCATATCCGGATTTTAATGTAAAAGAATTAAATGAATATGCTCAGCAGAAAAATGTAAAAATAATTATGCATCATGAAACGACATCGTCTGTTTCAGAATATGAACGACAATTAAGTGATGCTTTAAATTTTATGAATGCTAATAATTACAATGCAGTAAAAACGGGATACGTTGGTCCTATTATTCCCAGAGGAGAACATCATGATGGCCAGCAAATGGTAAATCATTATACTTATGTGGTAACTGAAGCAGCAAAGCATAAAATTATGGTAGATTCACACGAGGCAGTTCGTCCAACCGGTTTGCACAGAACATATCCAAACTGGTTCGCACAAGAATCGGCAAGAGGTACAGAGTTTGAATCTATGGAAGGAATTCATCCGGATCATACTACTATTTTGCCATTTACACGTTTGATGGGTGGCCCAATGGATTATACACCTGGAATTTTTCAGGGAGACTTATCCGTTTATGGTTCAAAGAAAAATAAACTAAGTACAACGCTTGCTAAACAGTTGGCCTTGTATGTAACAATGTATAGCCCATTGCAGATGGCAGCTGATTTACCTGAAAATTATATCCGTTTTAATGATGCATTCCAGTTTATAAAAGATGTTGCTTTAGATTGGGACGAAACTTTTATTCTTGAAGCTGAGCCTGGAGATTATATTACAATTGCCCGAAAAACAAAAGGAAAAGAAGAATGGTTTGTGGGAGCCATAACAGATGAAAATCCACGTACTGCTTTAATTGATTTTAGTTTTCTCCCTGCGGGAAAATCGTATACAGCTATTATTTATGAAGATGGAAAAACAGCTGATTATAAAACAAATCCACAGTCATATAACATTCGAAAAGTAATAGTAAACAGTAAAACAAAATTAAAGCAAAACTTAGCATCTAGCGGAGGAACAGCAATTTCTGTAAAATAACTATTGTATTGAGAGAGCATAAACTAAACGGATTTGAAAGATAATTAAAATAGATTCGTGTAATTCATATCAAGAAAAATATAAAAATTTAAAAAAATATAAAGATGAACACAAAAATGTATCCAATGCAGTTTGAACCAATTCTTAAAGAAAGAATTTGGGGAGGTGAAAAACTACATACTTTATTGCATAAACCTATAACTTCAAAAATTACAGGTGAAAGCTGGGAATTGTCAACTGTTGAAGGAGATGTAAGTGTAATTGCAAATGGAGAGTTAAAAGGAAAATCACTTTCTGAAATAATTAACGAATCACCTAATGAAGTTTTAGGTACTGCCGTTTATGAAAGATTTGATAAGCAGTTTCCTTTATTGTTTAAATATCTGGATGCGCGAGAAGATCTTTCAATACAGGTACATCCTAATGATAAATTGGCAAAAGAGCGACACAATTCTTTTGGTAAAACAGAAATGTGGTATGTAATGCAGGCAGATACGGATGCGAGAATTATCGTTGGTTTTAAAGAGGATTCAAGTAAAGAAGAATATGTAGAAAACTTAAATAATAAAACACTTGTTTCAATTTTAGATGATGTAAAAGCGAAGCAAGGAGATGTTTTTTTTCTGGAAACAGGAACGGTTCATGCTATCGGAGCGGGACTTGTTGTGGCTGAAATTCAACAGACATCAGATATAACTTATCGTTTGTATGATTTTGACCGCACAGATGCACAAGGTAATAAAAGAGAATTGCATGTTGATTTGGCTCTCGATGCGATCAATTACAAAAAAACAGATACGTATAAAAAGTATAATAAAGTTGACAATGAGTCTAATACTATTGTAGACTGTTCTTATTTTACTACGAATTTTATTCCGCTGCAAGGAGAAGTTCAGGTGAATAAAAATGGAAAAACTTTTACTGTTTATATGTGTACCGAAGGTGATTTTGAAATTGAAACAGAAGGTGAAAAATATAGTTATAAAAAAGGAGATACTGTGTTAATGCCGGCTTCAGTTAATAAGTTTATATTAAATGGAAATGCTTCAATTTTAGAAGTCTATATTTCGTAAAAATAGCTTATTTTAGTGCAATATTTGCAAGATGGTGAGGTTTAGAATTGATAATAAATCGTAAAATGCACCAATTTATTGATAATTAATTCTTAAAACGCCTTAAAAAAAATGATTTATATAAAAAATCAATTACAAAAACGTTTTAGTAATTATTATGCATATATTTGTAATATTATTAATAACACTTTAATAAAAAATTAACTCACTCAATGAAAAAAATCACAATTAAAGATATTGCTACGGAAGCTAAAGTTTCTATATCTACGGTATCCTTTGTGATTAATGGAAAAGGGGAGAAGATGGGCATCAGTGCAGCTGTTATTAAAAAGGTGCAGGATGTAGCCGAAAATCTTAATTACAGGCCAAGTATGATTGCTACCAGTTTAAGAACTGGAAAAACGAGATCGATTGGGCTTATAGTGGAAGATATTTCAAATCAGTTCTTTTCTGATTTGGCACGTGTTATCGAAGATGAAGCAAAAAATATAGATTACAGAGTTTTTTATTGTAGTACAGGTGATGACGATGAGCGCTCGGAAGAATTAATAAGTAGTCTTTTGCAGGCAAATGTTGATGGTTTTATTATCACCCCAACTCAAAAATTAGAAGATAAAATTGAACTTCTTTTAAAATTGAAAAAACCTGTGGTATTGATAGACAGATATTTTCCGGGACAACGAGTGAGTCACGTAGTAATGGATAATTATGAAGCTGCCAACTCAGCAACTAAGTTCCTGATGAATAAAGGATGCAAAAATATAGCTGTTGTTAATAATACTTCTGAAATGATTCAGATGAAGTTAAGGGAAGACGGTTATAGAGATGCTTTAAAAGAGGAAGGAGTTTATAATGAAGAACTGGTGTTACATGTGGATTATCACAGTAATGAAGAAACCAGAATTGCATCATTATTAAGTTTTTTTCAAAAAAATCCTAAAATTGATGCGGTCTTATTCCTGGCCAATTACATGGGGCTTGCAGGACTTCAGGTTTTTAGGAAAATAGGAATTAGTATTCCGGATGATATTTCGGTTATTAGTTTTGATGATCACGACAGTTTTAAATTGCACACACCAACAATTACTGTTATCGCACAGCCTATTGAAGATATTGCGATTAAGTCTATACAGTTGTTAATGAGTCAAATGACAAGTATGGAAACATTTAAAATAGAAAAAAGCCTCAAAAAAGGAAACTTGATAGTTAGAGAATCAGTTTAATTTTTGTTGCCTGATATAAATAAAAAAAAAGAAAAAACGTTTCGTTTTTTTTTAATCATTTTACTAAATCGTTTTAGTAAGTTTTAGATGAATAAAGTAAAAATAATAGTTCACTATTTAAAAGGATTACGATATCGATTTCTTGAATTTAGAGAAGTCAAGTTTTTTATAAAAGCATAGTGTTTAAAGGTGGAAATCTTTAAATGCCATTTTAGAATTGAGTTCGAATTTATTATTAATTATTTAAAAACAATCACGTTAAAACAATCACACGTTAAGACAAACAAAAATCAAAACAAATAACCAAAAATGCTTATGAGACGTATATTTGCAGTGTTAGGAATGATATTGTTGTGCAGTTTAGGGGCTGTAGCGCAAAATCGATTAATAACAGGTATAGTGACTGATGCACAAAACAAGGGAGTTATTGCCGCATCCATCGAAGTTCAGGGAAAACCGTTTAGCGCAGTTACTGATGCTGAAGGTAGATTTAAAATGAATGTTCCGGAAGGGCCGGTTACATTAAATGTATCATCTATAGGTTTTGCACCACAAGCAGTAGTATTGCAGCAAAACCAAAACAAAATTTCAGTTGTATTAGCAGAAAATACTCAGGAATTAAAAGATGTCGTAGTAACTTCATTTGGAGTTAAAAAACAAAAGAAAAGTTTAGGTTACGCAGTTGGAGAACTAAAAGGTGACGAACTGACAAAAAATAAAGAAATTAACTTAGGAAATGCCCTTCAGGGGAAAATTGCCGGGGTTAACGTTTCTGCGCCGGTTACAGGGCCATCTGGTTCAAGCCGTGTGGTAATTCGTGGAGCAACTTCAGCTTCAGGACTTAACCAGCCTTTATATGTTGTTGATGGTATTCCTATTGATAACAGCCAGCAAGGAAATGCCGGTATGTGGGGTGGAGCTGATAAAGGAGATGGTATGTCGTCTTTCAATCCAGACGATATTGCATCTATGTCAGTATTAAAAGGTAGTGCCGCTTCTGCTCTTTATGGGTACAGAGGATCAAATGGTGTTATCTTAATCACAACTAAAAAAGGTAAAAGCGGAACAGGACTTGGAGTAGATTTTAGTACAAACTCAACTTTCAATACACCAGCAAGTCTTCTAAACTGGCAAGATCAATACGGAGCAGGAGCGCCTGTAAATGGAGTTGCTACAAGATTTAACAATTTACAGGAACTTAGAGATTCTTATTATTTTGCATGGGGAGATAAATACGACGGAACTCCTTCTCTTGGCCTTGACGGTAAAACCAGACCATATCAGGCTTACGGAAAAGACAATGTAGAGAATTTTTACAGAACTGGATATTCTTTTAGTAATACACTAGCAGTTTCTGGCGGAAATGAAACAACCAATTTCAGATTGTCTTTTGGAAACACTAAAGATGAATCTATTTTACCGGGAACTAACTTCGGAAGAAATAACGTTGCTTTAAGTTTAAATTCTGCACCAAACAAAAAAATAAGTATAGAGAGTAATGCACAATATATTATTGAGAAAAGTAATAACAGACCTTACTTGAATGACTCTCCAAGAAACCCATCTTTTCCAACTACTTTCCTTACACCTGGAACAGATATCAGATGGTTAAACAATGCTTATGATGAAAATGGAGGTGAAGCAGATTATTTTGGAGCAAACACTTACCACACAAACCCATATTTTGCTACACAAGAGCCATTAAATAATGACCTTAGAAAGCGTTTTATTGGTTCTGCAAAAGTAAATTATAACATTACAGATAAAATTTATGCTAAAGGTGTTCTTGGTATTGATGATATTAATTATGAATATACTGAAATCGAGCCTACAGGAATCAACTACAATCCTGGAGGGTCTTTTGAGAACAGAGTTGAAAATCGTTCAGAATACAATGCTTCTGCTTATTTAGGATACAAAGGTAATATCGTAGAAAATCTTTCATTAGATGCTTTCATTGGAGCTAACCGTCAACACAACAGATACAGCGGAATTAAAATGAGAGGAAACAACTTTATTGTTCCATTCAAATATTTTTACGGAAATACACAACCGGATAAAACAGAGAAATTATTTTCTGAAAGTGAAGTAAACTCTCTTTTCTACTCAGCAGATATTGGGTATAAAGATTTCTTATACCTTAGTTTAACAGGACGTGAAGATTGGTTTTCAACTTTAGATCCTTCTAGTAACAGTACATTTTATCCATCTGTAAGTTCAAGTTTTATTTATTCTGAAATCATCGACTTACCAGAGTGGATGTCATATGGTAAGTTTAGAGCAGGTTGGGGTAATGTAGGAGGAGCTTTACCAGATGCTTATGCTTTAGCATTAACTTATTCTGCACCAGACGGACAAACAGATTCTCAAGGACAACCAATTTTAGGTGTTAATGGTGATACAGTTCCAAACAGAAATTTAAAACCTTATAATGTAAGTACAATCGAATTTGGTTTCGAAAATACATTCTTCAATAACAGAGTAAGTACAGATTTGACTTTTTACAGCAAAAAAACGACTAATGACATTACTGATGCTGATATTTCTCAGTCTTCGGGTACAAAACAACAAAAATCAACGTTGGTGAAATTCTGAACAAAGGGGTTGAGTTTGCAATCAATGTAAAAGCAATTAAAACACCAACTTTTTCTTGGAATGTAGGATATAATTTTGCTTACAATGATAGTGAAGTACTTAATCTTTCTGATAAAATTACAACAAAAACATTGGAAGGAAACAGAGACTCAAGAGCGTCTGTAGTTTTAGAAAAAGGACAACCATTTGGAGTAATCAAAGCTTATGATTATTTAAGAGATGCAAAAGGGAATATTGTACTGGATACTAACGGAAAATTCATGAGAGGTGATTTAATCATTGCAGGACAAGGTGTAGCGCCATTGTCTATGGGATTCTCAAATGATTTCTCTTATAAAAATTTCACACTTTCTGTTTTTGTTGATGCTAAATTCGGAGGAGAAATCTATTCAGCAACCAACCAGTTAGGAACACGTTACGGATTATCAGAACAAACACTTCCAGGTCGTGAGGGAGGAATTGCTGTAAGCGGTACAGATGTTAACGGTAACCCGGTAAACACAACAGTTTCTGCATATGATTACTGGAGAAGTTATAGCGATGTAACATCAAATTTTGTTTATGATGCCGATTTCGTAAAACTAAGAGCAGTTTCATTAAGCTATAATTTTCCAAAAGCAAATCTTGCAAAAACACCATTTCAATCCGTTAGTTTAGCATTTTCTGCTCATAATTTATGGACAATTTATGATAAAGTGCCAAACATTGATCCGGAATCAAACTATTCTAATAGTAACGCACAAGGTCTTGAAAGAGCTTCTATGCCTTTGACAAGAAACTACGGCTTAACGCTGAATGTCAAATTCTAATACTATAAAAAGATGAAAAACAGATATATAAAAATATTTTGTATCGCAATTGTTAGTGCAATGACACTAGCTTCATGCGATAAAGGATTCGAAGAAATGAATACGAATCCAAATGCTTTGACAGATCCTGCTGTAAAATCAATGTTTACACTTGCTGAGATTTATGTTGACGGACAAGATTTTTCTAATACAAGAGGAAATAATATTTACGCTGCGCAAATTGTACAGCAATTTTCATCCCTAGGAGGTTCAGGTTCAAAATATACCTATTCATCGGAATACTCTGGTGCCCTTTTTGGAGAAACGTATGGTAAAGGATTAAATCAAATTTTTCAGTTATTATCTGTTATAGAAAATACACCAGAAAATACTAATGCGATCCAGGCTTTAAGAATCATGAAAGTTTTCTTGTTTCAAAAGTTAACAGATACTTACGGAGAGGTACCTTATTTTGAAGCTGGTAAAGGATATAATGGAGGTGTTTTTGCTCCAAAATATGATACACAGGAAGCAATCTATAATGATCTTTTAAAAGAATTAGACGAAGCAGGAAATGCTCTGGATGCTAATAAAGCATTTGTAGGCAATGCAGATTTATTCTACCAAAGTAATGTGGCTAAATGGAAAAAACTGGCAAACTCAATGATGTTGAGAGTTGCAATGCGTTTGTCTAAAGTAAACCCTGCAAAGGCAAAAGAATATGTTGAAAAAGCAGTTGCAAAAGGTGTTTTTACTTCAAATGATGATAGTCTTGTACTAAAACATGATGCAGGACCACAAGGAGTTAAAACGAATCCTATTACTTCATCTTGGGTAAGAAATGACCTGAATGGTGGAGATGCTAATACAAAATTCAGTAAAACGTTTATCGATAATTTAAAAAACAATAACGATCCTCGTTTAAGAATTTATGCAAAACTTGAAGCTACTGGCAACAATTCTCCGGCTAGCCAACAAGGACTTGCAAATGATGCTAAAGAATTTCCGGGAGGAGATAAAAAACTTTTCTCAGATCCTAATACATCAACAGTATTACGTTTAGATGCTCCTACATTAATTATGTCTTATGCCGAAGTAGAATTTATCCTGGCTGAAGCAGCTGTAAAAGGCTGGAATGTTGGTGGATCTGCACAAAAGCATTATGAAGACGGAGTAAAAGCAGCAATGCAGGTACTGACAATTTTTGGAGACAAAGTACAGGCTGTTTCTCTTGCTGAATATAATGATTACATGACAGCTCATCCTTTTAAATCTGCAGGAACAGAAGCTGAAAAAATCGAGCAGATTATTACTCAAAAATGGATCGTATTATTGTTCAACGGCTTTGAAGCTTTTTCAGAATACAGAAGAACAGGATATCCGGTTTTAGTTCCTGTTAATGATCCTACGGGAGAAACAAAAGGAACAATTCCTAGAAGATTAATTTATGATCAGTCAGAATTGATAACCAATGCGGCTAATTATAAAGAAGCAATATCACGCCAAGGGTTGGATTTAATGACAACCAGAATCTGGTGGGACAAATAGTTTAAAAATTTTGGTTAGTTAGTTTGAATTAAGCCGGGTAGGAATACCTGTACCTCCCGGCTAATTTTTAATTTCTTTTCCGCTTTAATAGAAAATGATACGCTGCTTTATTTAGTATTTCATTGATTTTTAGTACCTTTTTTTTCGCAAAAGAAAATTTGCTTATGCTGAAAAAGATGGGATTACATTTAATATGGATTCAAAAAAATAAAAAGTAGTTGTTGATTTTTGAAAAGAGAAATAGAAGTTTTTCATTTTAAAAAATCAAATAATAAACTAAAACTTGGCAGTCATAAAAAAAGGAAATGATTTCTGGATATTTTGTTAGTTGCTCTTATTCTGATACAAAAACCTAAAAGAGAAGGAAATAATTGCGAAAATCAATTATGACCTTCTCCAACTGCCAACAATAACATTAAAAATTATAAAATAATATATTACTCGGTAAAATGAAACATACAAAAAGCTTTTATTGGTGCGTAGGTATTTGTCTCGCATGCTTTTCATTTGTAGCCAAAGCTCAAAATATTGACATAAAAACAGGCTGGCAATACCGCGAAACACAAACAACAGCATGGTTCCCGGCAACAGTTCCCGGCGAGATCCATACAGACTTGCTTAACAATAAAACAATTGAAGATCCATTTTATAGAGATAATGAAAAAAAACTGCAATGGATCGAAAAGAAAGACTGGGAGTATAAAACCACTTTTCAGGTTTCATCTGCAATTTTAAAAAGAAAAAATGCTGAATTAGTTTTTGATGGATTAGATACTTATGCTACCGTTTATTTGAACAATAAACAGGTTTTAAAAGCAGATAATATGTTTCGTCAATGGAAGGTAGAGGTAAAAAAGTTACTGAAACCTGGAAACAATGATTTGGTTATCGTTTTTAAATCGGCACAAAATGTTGTGGATTCACTTGCCAAAAAAGATTTGCCATTTGTTATTCCGGATAATCCACGCGCGTATGCCCGAAAAGCACAATACCATTTCGGATGGGATTGGGGACCAAAATTTACTACCTGCGGTATCTGGAAAACACCACGTCTGGAAGCTTACGACGAAAAAAGCCCGGAGAAACCGTACATAATGAATCGTAAAATAGAATTGGTACAACAGCCAGACAGTCTTGGTAAATCATTTTATTTCAAGATTGATGGAAAGCCGGTTTATATGAAAGGAGCCAATTATATTCCTTCGGATGCTTTTCTTTCGAGAGTGACTAAAAAAGAATATGAAAAAGTAATTTCTATGGCAAAAGATGCCAACATGAATATGCTTCGCGTTTGGGGAGGCGGAATTTATGAAGATGATTATTTTTATGACTTATGCGATAAAAATGGGATTTATGTATGGCAGGATTTTATGTTTGCCGGAACCATGATACCCGGAGATAAAGCCTTTTTTGACAATGTAAAAGCAGAAGTTCAATATCAGGTGAAACGCCTTCGTCATCATAAAAGTATTGTTTTATGGTGTGGAAATAATGAAATAGACGAAGCTTTTAAAGATTGGGGATGGCAAAAAAGCATGAAAATGTCAAAGCAGGATTCCACTCGTTTATGGAAGGATTATGTTCGTTTATTTCAGGACAGTATTCCAAAATGGGTAAAAGAAGTCGATACCAAACGCCCGTATATTAGTTCATCACCTTTATTTCACTGGTCTAAAAAAGCGAGTATTACCCAAGGTGACAGTCATTATTGGGGAACCTGGTGGGGGCTGGAAGATATTGAAGCAGTACAGAAAAAAACGGGTCGTTTTGTAAGCGAGTACGGAATGCAGGCTATGCCTAATTATTCTTCGATAGAAGCATTTACAAAACCGGAAGACCGTTATTTATATTCAGATATTTTAGAAGCACATCAAAAAGCCGGAAAAGGTTTCATGAAATTAGATTCTTATTTGAGCCGTTATTTCATCGAGGCATCCAAAATAAAGAAAATGAGTGTCGAGGATTATACCTACCTTACACAGTGTCTGCAATACTATTCGCTAAAAAATATTATCGGAATTCATCGCTCAAAAGCACCTTATAATATGGGGACTTTAGTCTGGCAGCTTAACGATTGCTGGCCGGTAGCAAGCTGGAGTGTTACTGATTATTATGATCGTCAGCCGAAAGCTGCGTGGTACGCCATGAAAGAAGCCTATAGAGATGATAAAACCCCCGAAATTGATTTGACCCGTCCAATCGATTTAAAATTAGAGGATCCAAAAATAACATGGAAAGTATCTGGAAACAAAGTTACTTTAAAAGCTTCAAAAGCAGCCAAGTATATTTATGTCTCAATAAAGGGTTACACAGGAAAATGGAGCGATAATTATATTGATTTAAATGCAGGAGAAGAAAAAACAATTACGTTTGAAGGCAAAGTGGCAAAACCGGAATTAAAGGTTTTTTCTCTATATGATGTTTTGAAGAGGTACTAAGGTACTAAGTTGCAAAGGGTCAAAGGTTTTTCTGTAGAGACGCACTGTAGTGCGTCTGTTTATCTTGCGAACCTAGCGAGAGTCATTGCACTCTTTGTGGTTATTTTTTGTGTTCTAGATTATACATAAAGATATACGATAGTGCATCTTTATTAAAGATTAAAATATAGATGGCAGCCAGTTTAATTCTAGGTGCATCAGAAAGTCAAATAAAAAAAGAATATATGTTTACAAGACACACCAAATTAATTTTTAGCGGTATTCTCGCTTTAAATCTTTTTTTTGTAAATCCAGTTGGTGCACAGAAAAAAAATGTAAAACAGAATAATTTAGATTACACACAATATGTAAATCCGTTTATTGGCTCAGCGGGTCATGGTCACGTATTTGTGGGTGCAAATGTTCCTTTCGGAGCCGTTCAGTTAGGACCTGTTAATATTTTTGAAGGCTGGGACTGGTGCAGTGGTTACAATTATGCAAGTAATACCATTTTAGGTTTTACGCACACACATTTAAGCGGTACCGGAATTGGAGATTTAAATGATATTTTACTGCTTCCGGTTTCGGGAAAAGTGCCTCTTTTTAAAGGAACAAAAGAAGATATGGTAAACGGTTACGGGTCTTATTTTTCACATGAAAATGAAGTAAGCAAGCCAGGTTACTATAGTGTTTTGCTTGATAAATATAAAATCAAAGCCGAATTAACAGCCAGCGAAAGAGTTGGTTTTCATAAATATACTTTTAATTCTACCAGTGATGCACACGTTTTATTAGACCTTGCAGACGGAATTGGCTGGGATAAACCGGTAAAAACATATATCAAAAAGATAAATGAAACCACACTGGCGGGATATCGTTTTTCAGCTGGTTGGGCGACAGATCAGCGCATTTATTTTACAATGGAATTCTCTGAGCCAATTTCAAAATTAGCTTTGTATGATGATAAAACAGCAGTTTCAGGAAATGAAGGTGAAGGTTTAAAAATGAAAGCAGTTTTGGATTTCGCTACTTTAAAAAACAAACAAGTTTTGGTAAAAGTTGGAATTTCTCCGGTAAGTTCTGAAAATGCTGCTGCTAATATAAAAGCTGAAATTCCAAATTGGGATTTTGATCAGACAGTTAAAACAGCAACTTCAAAATGGAACGCCGAATTAAATAAAATTCAGATTACAGGAAACGATAAAACAATGAAAGTTTTTTATACTTCATTGTATCACACCATGTTTGCTCCATCTATATTCAATGATGTAAATGGCGATTACAGAGGAACTGATAAAAAAGTATACGAGAAGGCAAATTTTACCAACTACACTACTTTTTCGCTTTGGGATACCTACCGTGGACTTCATCCTTTGTACACTATTACACAGCCGGATAAAATCAATGACATTGTAAAATCATTTTTGGCAATTTATGAGCAACAAGGCAGATTACCGGTTTGGCATTTAATGGGTAATGAAACCAATACAATGAATGGAAATCATTCCATAGCTGTAATTGCAGACGCATACCTAAAAGGATATCGCGATTATGATGTCGCTTTAGCTTATGAAGCAATGAAAAAAACAGCAATGCAAACACGTGACGGAATGGATTACGTACAAAAACTACAATACATACCAGCTGATAAAATGCTGGAATCTGTTGGTAATGCATTAGAATATGCTATAGATGATTATGCTATTGCTCAAATGGCAAAGGCTTTAAACAAAACAGAGGATTACGAGTATTTTTCAAAAAGAGCCAATTTGTACAAACTTTATTTTGATAAAGAAACTACATTTATGCGTGGAAAATTAGCAGATGGAAACTGGAGAACGCCATTTAATCCGCTTTCATCAGCACATCGTAAAGACGATTATGTAGAAGGAAATGCGTGGCAATATACCTGGCTGGTACCTCAGGATCCTTACGGATTAATTGACTTATTTGGCAGCGAAAGTAAATTTTTGGCAAAGTTAGATTCACTTTTTCAAATCACTGATAAAGTAGAAGGTGAAGAGATTTCTCCAGATATCAGTGGATTAATTGGGCAATATGCACAAGGAAATGAGCCAAATCACCATATTCCGTATTTATACGCTTTTGCCGGAGAACCTTGGAAAACAGCCAAATTAATTAGAGAAATCGACGATAAATTCTACTCAACAAAACCAGACGGATTGTGTGGTAATGAAGACTTAGGACAAATGTCGGCCTGGTATATTTTATCCTCAATGGGATTCTATTCAGTTAATCCTGCAAACGGAGTATATGTTTTAGGAAGTCCGCTAGTAAATACAGCAACAATTCATCACAAAAAAGGAATTTCGTTTACAGTGAATGCTATTAATAACAGCGCTGTAAATATGTATATCCAAAAAGCAGAATACAACGGAAAACCCTATACAAAATCTTATATCACGCACGATATGATTGTAAAAGGAGGGGAGCTGAAATTGTATATGGGAAGTAAACCATCTGCAACCTGGGGAGTGAAAAAAGAAGACAGACCTCTTTAGATTTAAGATTTTAGAATATAGATTTCAGAATATAGATTTTAGATTAAAGAAGAGTTTGGTTGCAGTTTACAGTTTCAGTATTCAGTCACAGTTTTTTAGCTTAAAGCCTATAGCTTAAAGCGTAAAGCAAAAAAATAAACATATGAAATTAAAGAGCTTAATTTTTTTAGGATTAATACAGTGTTGTGCAATCACAGCACAAGTTAAAACCTTAGATCCGGCAGAGTATGTAAATCCGCTAATGGGAACGCAGTCGTCTCATAGTCTTTCAAATGGTAATACCTATCCGGCAATTTGCAGACCCTGGGGAATGAATTTCTGGACCCCGCAAACCGGTAAAATGGGTGACGGATGGGCGTATACATATACAGCTGACAAGATTAGAGGATTTAAGCAAACGCATCAGCCATCGCCTTGGATGAACGATTACGGACAGTTTTCAATCATGCCTGTAACAGGTAAAATAGTTGTTGCCGAAGGAGAAAGAGGAAGCTGGTTCAGTCATAAAGCAGAGGTTTCAAAACCATATTATTACAGCGTTTATCTGGCGGATTATGATGTTACAACAGAAATTACAGCAACAGAAAGAGCCGCACATTTTCAGATTACTTTTCCTGAAAATGAGCAATCTTCAATTGTAGTTGATGCATTTGATAAAGGTTCTTACATCAAAATTATACCTTCAGAAAATAAAATTATAGGATATACAACCCGCAATAGTGGTGGAGTTCCAAGTAATTTCAAAAATTATTTTGTACTGGTTTTTGATAAACCATTCACAACAAGCAGTACATGGAATGACAAAGGTTTAGAAAAAAACAAATTAGAATTACAGGACGATCATGCTGGTGCAGTGGTGAGTTTTAAAACTAAAAAAGGAGAAATTGTAAATGTAAAAACAGCTTCTTCATTTATCAGTCCGGAACAAGCCGAATTAAATTTAAAAACTGAATTAGGTACGGCATCTTTTAATGAAACAGTTGCAGCTTCTAAAAACGAATGGAACAAAGTTTTAGGAAAAATAACTGCCGAAAGCAACGACGCAGATCAATTAAAAACATTCTATTCATGTTTATATCGTGCAACATGCTTTCCGCAAAAACAATATGAAATAAATGCTAAAGGCGAAACGGTACACTACAGTCCATACAACGGAAATATTTTACCAGGTTATATGTACGCAGGAACTGGTTTTTGGGATACTTTCCGCGCTTTATATCCTTTATTAAATTTGGTTTATCCTTCGATTAATAAAGAAATGCAGGAAGGCTTAATCAATGATTATAAGGAAGGCGGATTTTTACCGGAATGGTCAAGTCCGGGTTTTAGAAATGTAATGGTTGGTAATAATTCTGCCTCTGTAGTTTCTGATGCTTATATGAAAGGACTTCGAGGATATGATATTAATACTTTGTATGAAGCATTAGTTCATGGAGCTAATAATGAAGGTCCTATGGATGCTGTTGGACGCAAAGGAGTTTCGTATTATAATACATTAGGCTATGTTCCATATGATGTGAAAATCAATGAAAATGCAGCCAGAACGTTGGAATATGCTTATGATGATTTTGCCATCTGGAAACTGGCAAAAGCGTTAAATCGTCCTAAAAAAGAAATCAGTCTGTTTGAAAAACGAATGATGAATTATAAAAACTTGTACAATCCGGCGGTGGGATGGATGAGCGGAAGAAACAAAGACGGAAGTTTTCCTGCAAACTTTAATCCGCTTAAATGGGGAGATGCTTTTACAGAAGGAAACAGCATGCATTACAGTTGGAGTGTTTTTCACGATGTTCAGGGATTAATTGATTTAATGGGCGGACAAAAGAAATTCACTGCCAAATTGGATGCTGTTTTTACAACTCCACCAGTTTTTGACGACAGTTATTACGGATCTGTTATTCATGAAATTCGCGAAATGCAGATCATGAATATGGGGCAATATGCGCACGGAAATCAGCCAATTCAGCACATGATTTATCTGTATAATTATGCAGGTGAACCATGGAAAACACAATACTGGTCAAGAGAGGTAATGAATCGTTTATATAAGCCAACTGCAGACGGATATTGCGGAGATGAGGATAATGGACAGACTTCTGCCTGGTATATTTTCTCTGCAATGGGATTTTATCCGGTTTGTCCGGCAACAGACGAATATGTTTTGGGAGCACCATTATTTAAAAAATTAACTTTACAATTAGAGAACGGTAAAAGTTTGATTATAAACGCACCTAAAAATTCAGAAACAAATAAATATGTTCAGGATTTAAAATGGGATAATACAGGTTATACCAAAAATTATATCAATCATTCAGATGTTTTAAAAGGTGGCGAATTAAATTTTGATATGACAGCCGAACCTAATTTACAACGAGGTACCACTTCAGCTTCTTTTCCATATTCTTATTCAACTTCAAAATAATACTATGCAATCACGTAGAAAATTTATAAAAAATGCCGGAATTTTTTCCGCAGGATTATTGGCGATTCAAACGGATGCTTTTGGAATGCAATCTGATACTTTCAATTTTGCATTAAAAGATTTTATTACCAAAAGACCTCCTGTCGCTGAAAGAAAATTTACAAGTAAAGCGATTGAGGCAGCTATTGTAAGAATCAAAAAACAAATTGCAAATCCGGAGTTGGCTTGGTTGTTTGAAAACTGTTTTCCAAACACTTTAGACACTACTGTCGATTTTGAAATTATCGACGGAAAACCAGATACGTATGTAATTACTGGAGATATCGATGCAATGTGGCTTCGTGATAGTACAGCTCAAATCTGGCCTTATATTCCGTTTGTAAAAGAGGATAAAAAACTGGCCGAATTGGTAAAAGGAGTTATCAATCGTCAGACAAAATGTATTTTACTGGATCCTTATGCAAATGCTTTTTATAAAGATTTTAATCAGGTAAGTGAATGGAAGAATGACATGACCAAAATGCAGCCTGGAATCCATGAGCGTAAATGGGAAATTGACAGTTTATGTTACCCGATTAGACTGGCACATGGTTATTGGAAAGAAACAGGAGATATAAGTTTGTTTGACAGCAAATGGAAAGAAGCTATGTTATTGGTTTTGCAAACGTTTAAAGAACAGCAACGCTGGACTGATAAAGGACCATACAATTTTCAAAGAGTTACGGCCTGGGCTACAGATGGTGTGCCTTTGGGCGGTTATGGTTATCCTGTAAAACCTTGCGGATTAATTGTTTCGACTTTTAGACCAAGTGACGACAGCACTTTATTTGGATATTTAATTCCAAGTAACATGTTTGCCATTGAAGTATTAGGATATCTTCAGGAAATTTTCTCTTTGCCGGCTCTATTAGATAAAGATTTAGTTGCCAAAGCAAAAGAAATGCAAGGACAAGTTCAGAAAGGATTAGAAGAGAATGCGATTATTGAGCACCCTAAATTTGGAAAAATCATTGCTTTTGAGGTAAACGGATACGGAAGTTTTCATATGATGGATGATGCCAATGTACCTTCATTATTGTCATTACCTTATTTAGGAGCTATTGAACCGGATAGTCCACTTTATTTAAATACAAGAAAAGTAGTGCTTTCAGAAAACAACCCGTTTTTCTACAAAGGAAAAGCAGGAGAAGGCGTGGGAGGACCACATACAGGAACAGATACGATCTGGCCAATGAGTATTGTTTTAAGAGCCATAACCAGTGTAGATGAAAAAGAGATCAGACATTGTATTAGCAATTTGATTAAAACAAACGCAGATACAGGTTTTATGCATGAATCTTTTCATAAAGACGATGTGACAAAATTTACCAGAAAATGGTTTGCCTGGGCCAATACACTTTTTGGAGAAATGATTGTTCACACCAGTATCAAGTATCCACAGATTTTAAAAGATAAGAATCTTTAAAGTTCGCTGACGTTAGAAATAGAATGAGTTAACCGATCGGTTGTAGTTATAGTTTCAAAGTTAAATGAAGAAATTTTAATGTTGGTAATGAAAATTGAAAGACTGCAACACGATTTTAAAAAAAAATAGATAAACCAGAAGAGATGAACAAAAAATACGCCGTTGGAATTGATATCGGAGGAACACATATTACCGCTGCAATTATTGATATTGCAAGCATGAAAGTGATTGACCAGTCCTTGCAAAAAGAATCTTTTGATTCTAACTTGCCTGTAGATGAGGTCATGTCTATCTGGGGAAAAGTGATTCGCACTTCGATTGAAAATTCAAAAGTTGAAGCAGTAAAAGGACTTGCGGTATGTATGCCTGGCCCGTTTGATTACACTAACGGACTTTGCTGGATAAAAGACCAGTCAAAATACGAACATTTTTACGGACTGAATGTGCGTAATTTGTTCCATGGAATACTTGATCTTTCAAGTGATTTTCCGGTTCTTTTTGAAAACGATGCTGTTTGTTTCGGAAAAGGAGAAGTATTCAAAAATGCCGAAAACCTTTCTAAAAAAGTAATGGCCATAACACTAGGTACCGGACTTGGAGCCTGTTTTATTGACAAAGGAGTTTCAATAGCGACAGGAGAAAGTGTACCGGAAGACGGAGAAATTTATAATTTGCCTTATAAAGACGGCATGGCAGAAGATTATATTTCGGCAAGAGGGCTTTTAGGTAGTTATAAAACGTTAACGGGAAAAAGTCTTAGTAACGGATTAGAAGTCTATAATCTTGCGATAACCGGAGATGTAATTGCGATAAAAGCATTTGAGCAATTAGGAGAGGATTTGGCACTGGTAGTAACCCCATGGCTAGAAAAATTTAATGCAGACAGCTTTGTAATCGGCGGAAAAATTGCCAATGCCAGTGAGTTTATACTTCCTGGTTTTAACAAAAAAATGAAAGAAGCGGGTGTTGATGTTACCGTTTCTATTTCAACAGATAATGAAGTTGCAGCCTTATTGGGCGCAGCAAGTATGCTTTATACCATATAGTTTTGCAGGATTAGATAAATTTTCTACATAAACTTTGACATTTTAAACAGCGATTTTTTAATCGCTGTTTTTTGTTTAAAGAAGCTTGACTTCTTTTGCAAAAAATCTATTTGTATCTTTATGAATCAGGACTGGATTTTTAAAGTTTATTTCAGTTTGCAAATGAATCTAACGTAATGAAAGATATAATTGTAAAAAGAGTTTACGACAGTAAAACAGATGACGAAACATACCGCATATTAGTCGACCGTTTATGGCCTCGCGGACTCAAAAAAGAAGATTTAAAATTTGATGAATGGGATAAGGAAATCACACCTTCTCCCGAATTGCGTAAATGGTTTGCCCATAAAGAAGAACGATTTGCAGAATTTACAAAATTGTATCTGGAGGAATTAAAAACAAAAACAGAAGAAGTGGAACGTTTGCAAAACATAGCAAAAGAGAAACCTTTAACTTTGTTATATGCCGCAAAAAATCCAAAGATCAATCATGCTGTAATTTTGCAAGAATTTTTATTAAAAGAGAAATAGCATCAGATTTAGAAGGATACCAAATCGAATTTTATAGATTTAATTACGTCGAAGAATTTAGAATTCTTTGTTTAACGTGATCCATATACGATCTTCCTATCACATATCTCAGACCCTCAATTTCAATCGTATTGCCTTCTACAGCATCAATCTTATCAATTGCAATAGTGTAAGATCGGTGAATTCTTAAAAAATTTCTTTCTGGTAACTGATCCGTAAAGTCAGATAAAGTACCGTAGATAATATATTTGTTTGTTAGCGTGCTGATTTTTAGATAATCTTTTAAACTTTCGATCACCAAAATTTCATTTAAAAAGATTTTCTTCATCCTCTTTTTATCGATTTTGATAAAAATAAAAGGATTATCTCCTGTGTTTTCAGGTGTACTATTGTTTGATGTTTCAAGCCTTTTACTCACTTTATTGAGCGCTTTCATTAATCTCGGGAATTCAATAGGTTTTACCAAAAAGTCCAAAACATCCAATTCATAAGTTTCAATTGCAAATTGGCTGTAAGCACTTGTAATAATGACCAATGGCGGATTTTCAAGACTTTTTATAAAATTTATACCATCAAGAACAGGCATATTAATGTCTAAGAAAATGACATCGACTTTATTGTTTTTTAAAAAATTCAGGCCCTCAATTGGGTTACTAAAAGTATTTAAAACCTCAAAGTCCTCAACAGGGTCTAAATAATTTTTGATAACATTAATTGCTAATGGCTCATCATCTATTATTAAACAATTTATCTTCATTTCTTTTTATTATTTTTTGAGCAAAATAATCTGATTTGCAAAGTTTTAATCAATAAAAATCCTTTTAGGCAACCTTGATTACAAGCTTCACGACAAAAATATTCTTTTTCTTTTTAAAAGAAAGAGTATAGTCATTTTTATTGTAACCTAATTCTAATCTTTTCTTTACATTCTCGATGCCTATTCCGCTGGAGACATTAAAATTATCTTCCAGAGTTGTAAATTCAGGCTGCGGATTTGAAATAGTAAAATGCAAAAAATCTCCTTTTACATTAAAGCCAATATTAATTGCCACTTTTCCGGTGTTTTTATTCACCCCATGTTTAAAGGCATTCTCAATAAAAGTCAATAATATTATGGGGGCTATTTCTTTATCATGAATATCTCCCGAAATAGACATGTTTATTTCCAGTCGGTCATCATTTCTAATACGCTCCAAATCAAGATAATTTTGAATACAAAGTATTTCATTCTCCAGACTTTGTCTTTTGTTTTTAGTATCATACAGCATATAGCGCATTAATTCGGAAAGTTTGAGAACAATCTTAGGTGTTTTGTTTGATTTCTCTACCGATAATGAATAAATATTGTTCAGCGTATTAAAAAGAAAATGAGGCGAAATTTGGGACTTAAGGAATAATAACTCCGTTTCCAATTGGGATTTCTCCAGATCAGTTACTCTTCTTTGCTCTTTCATAAAGTCCAGTGTAAGCTTAATTGCAGTCACAAAAGTGATCACATAGAGCTCACCGATCATCATATCGATAGCATAATTAAGAGTCAGTTTATCAGTTGTTTGTGGGCCTTCTGGCCAGACATTATGATTTATCAGTAAATAAGTGAGATTAAATTTTACCATCACCATTATAAAAATCGAAACCAAAACAGCAATTACGTACAAAAGGTATTTTTTTCGATAAACCAGATAAGGCATAAACAGCAAAATATTCAGATAACAAAGTGTCATGTGAATAGGAAAACCAAGCAAATTAGTTTTGAAGGAATAACCATAATCATTGAAGTAGATTCCCCAGCGGAAAGTGTTGAATAAAAAGTACGTAAGCCAGAAAAAAATATGGTAACGCAAGGGTATTGAATATAATCTGCTTGAGCTGAAATGCATAATAATAGTACGTTTTGAAGCTTTTTTTGGTGTTTGTCTTAGTTTAGATGTCGTTTGTCTAAATTACTTTAGGTAAAAATCAATTTTATATAAATTTAAAGTTAAATTATTATTGTTTTATACAGAGTTTTACCTGGTTGATTGCAATTATGACCGCAAGATGTAAAATAAAGATAGACAAAAATAATAGTCAACAAGTTTTTTTTGTCAAACAACTCATTTATCACAAATAGTAGTAAATGTCTTTTTTTAAATATTAAATATTATGCTTACTAAAAATCAATACCGCGTTATCAACAGATTTTTCCTTAGAATATTAAAATCAATATAAGATTAATTTCTTCACAAACGCAAACTTTCCGTTAGGAGCGACTAACCATCGACTCTGATAATATCTGCACGAAATACAATTAACCCAACCAATAAATAATAATAAAGATTAATGAATATCATTGACATAGCAATCATCATAGCCTACATTGTGCTATCAGTAGGAATAGGAATCTGGATTTCAAGAAAAGCATCAAAAGGTTTAGATGATTATTTTCTCGGCGGAAAAACAATCAAATGGTATTTTTTAGGATTAAGTAACGGATCTGGAATGTTTGATGTTTCCGGGACTTCCTGGATGATTGGAGTACTTTTTTTATACGGAGTAAAAAGTTTCATGTTTATGTGGCTTTGGCCGATATGGAACCAGATTTTTGTAATGATGTTTCTCGCCGTCTGGATTAGAAAATCAAAAGTAATGACAGGTTCAGAATGGATTTTGACCCGTTTTGGAAGCGACAGAGCCGGAAAAGCATCCCACATTATTGTGGCCATTTTTGCAATCATTTCTACAATTGGGTTTATTGCCTATTTTTTTGAAGGAATAGGGAAATTTGTCACTATTATTCTTCCATGGGATTTAACGCTTCAATATGGAGACTTAGTTGTATTAACCTCAGAGCGTTCTTATGCTTTACTTATTATATTTTTAACGACAATTTATACTGTAAAAGGCGGAATGTTTTCTGTTGTTGCTACAGAAGTAGTGCAGTATTTAATCATGATTACTGCGGGAACATTAATTGCAGGATATGCGTTTGTAAATTATACAGATATCCAGATCAACTCGGTAATTACCGAAGAATGGAAAAATGTATTTTTCGGCTGGCAGTTTGAAACCCAGTGGAGCGATAAATTTCAAACCTTCAATAATTTAATCGATTCTGAAGGTTACAAAATGTTTGGTGCCTTTATCGGGATGACTTTATTCAAAGGGTTTTTTGCAAGTGTTGCAGGACCAACGCCAAGTTATGATTTACAAAGAATTCTTTCGACCAAATCTGTAAAAGAAGCAGCTTACATGAGCGGCTTTACCAACTTGATTTTATTCATTCCAAGATATTTATTAATCACCGGAATTGTGGTAATTGCACTGGTAAATCTGGCACCGGAGCTTAATGCAAATACAGGTCTAACCGGAGCCGATTTAGAATTGCTAATGCCAAAAGTGGTTAATTTATATATTCCTGTTGGAATAAAAGGACTTTTATTAGCTGGTTTATTAGCTGCTTTTATGTCCGGATTCTCTGCTTTTGTAAATGCAGGACCAGCTTATATCGTAAATGATATTTACAAAAAGTATTTCAAACCTGTAGCAACCAATGCGCACTATATCAAAGTAAGTCAGATTTCGTCTTTCTTAGTTGTAGGCTTAGGAGTTTTCATGGGATTCTTTGCAGACTCCATCAATTCATTAACCTTATGGATAACCAGTGCCTTATATGGCGGTTACGTTGCCGCAAATTTCCTGAAATGGATTTGGTGGCGTTTTAATGGCTGGGGCTATTTCTGGGGAATGTTTGCCGGATTAATAATCGCTTCATTACAATTTATTCTGGGTCAGAATCAGGGGAATTTAACAGAAGGCTCATTTTTATACAACCTGTCACATGTTCAGGCCATCTATTTATTCCCTTTAATCTTTGGTTTTTCAATTTTGGGCTGTGTTTTAGGAACCTTCCTGAGTAAGCCAACAGATATGGAAGTTTTAAAATCTTTTTATTCTAATGTAAGACCTTGGGGATTCTGGAATCCGGTTTACAAAGTACTAAAAGCAGAAGATCACACTTTCGAAAAAAATAAAGATTTTGGCAGAGATATGTTGAATTGTCTGATCGGGATTATATGGCAATCGAGTATGATTTTGCTTCCGATATTCTTTATTATCAAAGACTATCCAAAAGCAATAACAGCATTAATCGTCTTTTTGGCAACAACCACAATCCTGAAATTTACATGGCTGGACAGAGTTAGAAAAATAGAGGATTAAATAATTAAACACTTAGAAACATACGTTTTTATGTTTAAAGAAGTAGTGATACAAAAGAAAAGTACTCCACACATAACGAATTATTTTGTAGAAACTAATGCCCCTTTTTTAAAATTGTAAAAACTATGTTTTCTATGTGTTTCACTAAAAGAAAAGAAAAACAATAAATTAAAAAATAAAAAAATGAGCAGTATTCCTTGGCAAGACAGACCCGAAAACAGTAATGATGTAATGTGGAGATATTCTCAAAATCCCATTATAGAAAGATATGCCATTCCATCCTCAAACAGTGTTTTTAATAGTGCTGTAGTTCCTTTTGGAGATGGATTTGCAGGAGTTTTCAGATGTGATAATAAAGCCGTTCAAATGAATATTTTTGCCGGTTTTAGTAAAAATGGAATTGATTGGGATATCAATCATGAACCAATCAAAATGAAAGCCGGTAATACAGATATGATCGAGTCTGCTTACAAATATGATCCGCGTGTTGTTTTCATCGAAGACCGCTACTGGATTACCTGGTGTAATGGTTACAACGGACCAACAATTGGTATTGGATATACTTTTGATTTTAAAGAATTTTTTCAATGCGAAAATGCCTATTTACCATTCAACAGAAACGGAGTTTTGTTTCCGCAGAAAATAAATGGAAAATATGCCATGTTAAGCCGTCCAAGTGATAATGGGCATACGCCTTTTGGAGATATCTGGATTAGTTATAGTCCCGATATGAAGTATTGGGGAGAACACCGTTTGGTAATGAAACCAACACCTTTTGAAGACAGTGCCTGGCAGTGTACGAAAATTGGAGCAGGACCGATTCCTATTCTTACCAACGAAGGCTGGCTGATGATCTATCATGGCGTTATCAATACCTGCAACGGCTTTAGATATGCAATGGGAGCAGCACTTTTAGACGTTGATTCACCAGACAAAGTAAAATACAGAACACAACCTTATTTATTGGGGCCTGCAGAACTTTATGAGCAGGTTGGCGATGTGCCAAATGTAGTATTTCCATGTGCTGCTTTGCACGATACAGAAGAAGATAAATTAGCGGTTTATTATGGCGCGGCAGATACCGTTGTGGCAATTGCTTTTGGTAAATTAAGTGAAGTAGTTCAGTTTACAAAAGATAACAGTTTATAGCAAAAAGATGAGTCTGAAATTTAAATGTTTAGCAGTCGCTTTAGGATTCTTTTCAATAACTGGATATGCACAATCCAAAAAAACGATTGTGCCCAAAACCTATGTGGCGACCAAAACAGCCACTCCAATTACAATTGACGGAGATGAAGCCGATATTTCCTGGAATAAAACAGAGTGGACAGACCTTTTTGAAGATATCGAAAATGGTATAAAACCCAAATATGCCACCAAAGTAAAAATGCTTTGGGATGAAACTAATTTTTACATTTTGGCAAAAATGGAAGAACCGCATGTTTGGGCCAATTTAAAACAACGCGATACTATCATTTTTTACAACAATGATTTTGAGGTTTTTATAGATCCTGACAGTGACACTTTTAATTATTACGAACTGGAAATAAACGCCTTAAACACAGCTTGGGATCTATTTTTAACCAAACCTTATCGCGAAGATGATATTGTTGTTTTAAACGACTGGAACATTCCGGGGTTAAAATCGGCTGTAAAAATAAACGGAACCTTAAACAATCCAAACGATACAGATCAGGGTTGGGTGCTGGAAATGGCAATTCCGTGGGCCTCTTACAAAACATCTTATTTTGACAAAAATGTTCCTGTAGATAAATTCTGGAGAGTCAATTTTTCAAGAGTCAACTGGCAGCACTCTATTGTTGATGGCCAGTACGAACGCAAAAAAGATGCCCAAGGAAAGTTTCTGCCAGAGTACAACTGGGTCTGGTCGCCAATGGGTGTGATCAATATGCATGAACCCGAAAAATGGGGCTATGTTTACTTCTCTTCAAAAGAAGGAAAAGACAACTTTACAATTCCACAGGACGAAAAAGTCAAATGGGAGCTTTATAATTTATACAGAGCTCAAAAAGAATACAATCAAAAGCATAAAGTCTGGGCAAAATCAATTGCAGATCTTACGAAAGAACCAATCGTAGTCGACAACAAAATTCTAAAACCAGTAGTAGAAAACCATGCTTCGGGATATAATATCACAGTAAAAAGTCCTTTTTCAAACCAAACCTTTATTATAAGGCAGGACGGTAAAATAATCTCAAAATAAACCAACTATGAAACTACCAAAACTATTACTTTTTTTATTGGCTTTCAGTATCTTTTCATGTGCCAAAAAAGAAGAACAAACCACCTTTAAATTTGGTGTCTGGACAACTGCAGATGCTAAAAAATCAGATGCAGATTACACAAAAGAATTTAAAAAATACAAAGACGGTGGAATCGATGAGGTTCTAATTAATACTTCTACAGACCCTAAACTTTTGGCAAGATTAGTGCCTTTGGCAAAAAAAGAAGGCTTAAAAGTACACGCCTGGATTATGGCAATGAACAGACCGGGAGATTCTATTGCACTTCAGCATCCGGATTGGTATCAGGTAAGTAAAGAAGGAAAATCATGTTTTGACAACCGCCCTTATGTAGATTACTACCAATGGTTATGCCCAACCCGAAAAGAATCCAGAGAACACGTTTTAGCTTTGGTTGAAGGACTGGCAAAAGTAGAAGGAATCGAAAGCGTGCACCTAGATTACATTCGTTTCCCGGATATTTTCCTGCCAATTAGTTTACTTCCAAAATACAATTTGGTTCAGGATGTAGAATTACCACAATTTGATTTCTGTTATTGTGATGAATGCGTTAAAGCATTTGAAAAAATACACCACAAAAATCCAAAAGAAAGCCATAACACTTCAATTGATATGGAGTGGAAAAACTTCAGGTTAAATGCCATTCAGACAGTAGTGAACGATGCTTATGATATCGCACACAAACACAATAAAAAATTAACAGCGGCGGTATTTCCTTACCCTGAAATGGCAGATCATATGGTGCGCCAGCGTTGGGATAAATGGAATATCGATCAGGTATATCCAATGATTTACCACAGCTTTTACGATGAAGAAATTGACTGGGTTGGATATGCTACCAAGCAAGGTGTTGCCGATTTAAAAGATAAACAAACAAAAATCAACACCGGAATTTATGTTCCCGGATTAAAGAATGACGCAGAACTAAAAGAAGCTATTTTATTAGCTAAAGAAAACGGAGCAATCGGAGTTTCTTTTTTCGATGGAAACGCTTTGTCTGCCAGTAATTTTAAAACCATCAAAGAAACAAAAGCCAGTTTAAAATAAGATTTTAGTTATATTAAAGAACAAACCGCATAATAAGGAAAATTAATAATATTGGTTAGTTATTGGGTTTTTGTTGCGGTTTTTCTTTAATTAAGTACTAAGCAGGTTATTCCGTTTTGGCATAAAAAAAACAGAAATAACCGCTTTTGTTTTAACTTTAAAATTGTATTTCTCTCTGTGTCAGAAATATCATTCAGAGCAAATTATAAGATAGAGACAGTTGGCATGCATAGACAATAGAAAATATCTATTAAAAGACAAAAAAAATCAATACCAATTTAAACACCCTCTTTGAATCAATAATTATGAGAGTATTAAAACCCTTATTCGTCTTAATCTTCTTAGCTGTTTTAAGTTCGGGTTATAGTCAGAAAAAAAACTTAGATAATGATATCCAAATCATTCCGAAACCAAATCAGATGATTTTAAATCCGGGGTCTTTTGAGTTTTCTAAAAATACCACTTTTGTTGCCGGCACCGATTTTCAGAAAGACATTTCAAATGCTTTAATAGACAAATTTGGAGTTGCAGCTGGCTGGCGTCCCGTACTTGCTGCAAAAGCCCCAAAGAGCAATTATATCAAGTTTGAAGCCGACCCTTTATTTCATAAAGAAGCCTATAAATTAGACGTAAATACAAATGGTATTACTATTACCGCCAACGGAAATGCCGGATTTATCTACGGTTTAGAAACTATCAGACAATTGCTTCCTACTGCTATAGAAAGTAAATATGCAATTACATCTGCAAAATGGCAAATTCCTAATGTGACGATTATTGATGAACCACGTTTTCAATGGCGAGGTTTGATGCTTGATTTATCACGCCATTTCTTTGATAAAAATTATATTCTTTCTACAATTGATCGTCTGGCAATGCACAAAATGAATGTTTTGCATTTACATTTAGTAGATGATCAAGGCTGGAGAATTGAAATTAAGAAATACCCAAAATTAACAGAAGTTGGGGCATGGAGAGTCGATCAGGAAAATTTATCCTGGAACGCGAGACTGGTTACAAATCCGGATCAAAAAGGAACATACGGTGGTTTCTTAACACAAGAAGAATTAAAAGAAATTGTCAAATATGCAGCATCGAAAAATATTGAAGTTATTCCCGAAATAGAAATGCCGGCACACGTAAGCAGTGCCATTGCAGCTTATCCTGAACTGGCTTGTTTTGATCAGCGTATTGGAGTACCGTCAGGCGGATTATGGCCTATTACCGATATTTATTGTGCAGGAAAAGAAACAACCTTTGAGTTTTTGCAAAATGTATTAGATGAGGTAATGACCGTTTTTCCTTCAAAATATATTCATATCGGAGGGGATGAAGCAACCAAAACCAATTGGGAAAAATGCCCGCATTGTCAAAAAAGAATGAAAGATGAAGGCCTTAAAAATGTGCATGAACTGCAAAGTTATTTTGTAAAAAGAATGGAAAAATACATCAATTCTAAAGGCAAAAGATTAATTGGCTGGGACGAAATATTAGAAGGAGGTTTAGCTCCTGAAGCAACAGTAATGAGCTGGAGAGGAACCAAAGGAGGGACTGAGGCAGCTGCACAAGGACATGATGTGATTATGACACCAGAGTCACCTTGCTATTTTAATTTTTATCAGGGACCACAAAACGAAGAGCCTTTAGCTTTTGATGCTTATAATCCATTAAATAAAGTTTACGAATTTGATCCTGTTGTACCAACAATGACGGTTGCCGAAGCCAATCATGTTTTAGGCGGACAGGCCAATTTATGGGCAGAACATCTGGCAGGACCAAAAGATTCTGAGTACATGATTTTTCCAAGATTAGCCGCTTTATCAGAGGTTTTATGGAGTTCTAAAGAAAATCGTAATTGGAATGATTTCAGTACAAGACTTGCTAAACAATTTAAACGTTACGATTATCTGGGAATCAATTATGCAAAAAGCGCTTATCTGGTTACGGCTTCTTCTACAGCAGATTTGGCTAAAAAACAAATCAATGTGACGTTGAAAAATGAATTTCCGAATCCGGATATTCGTTATGTTTTGGGAGACAAAAATATCGATCATAACGCAGAAAAATATACAAATCCAATTCAGTTTAAAGAAACTACAGTTCTAAAAGCGTCTTTGTTTCAGGACAACAAACCCGTAGGAAAGACTTTTACAGATACCATTTTGTTTCATAAAGCGATGGCACATAAAGTAAATTATTTGACACCTTTTAATAACAACTACAAAGGTGATGGACCTTTTACGATGGTAAATACCATTCGGGGATCTAAAAATTTCCATGACGGACAATGGCAGGCATGGCTGGTAAATGATATGGAACTGGTGATTGATTTTGAAAAACCGGAAAGCATACAACAGGTTATAGTAGGAACATTGGAAAGTCAGGGCGCAGGAGTTTTTTTTCCGATACAAATAAAAGTACTGATTTCCAGTGACGGAATTAATTATAAAGAAGTGGGTAAAGTATCACGCCCATATGCTGCAAATCCAATTTCAGAATTGAAAGATTTCAAAATTAGTTTTCAGAAACAAAATGTCCGATATGTAAAAGTAATTGGAGCAAATCTAAGAAAGAGTCCAAGAGGTGAAAGTTCATGGCTATTTGTGGATGAAATTTTAGTCAATTAAAAAACGACGTACAATATGAAAAAAGGAATATTGATAATCGCATTATTGTTTTCTGTTCAACTGTTTTCGCAGGCTATTTACGAAGATGAACGCTACGTGCCGGAAACGGATCCTTTAGTATTAAAAAATCTGGAGCAATGGCAAGGCAAGAAGTTTGGATTGCTAATGCATTGGGGAACTTACAGCCAATGGGGAATTGTAGAATCCTGGTCTATATGTCCGGAAGATTATGGCTGGTGTGAACGAAAAAAAGGAAGTAATCCCGGTAATTATACCCAATATGTAAAAGAGTATGAAGGATTGAAGAAAACATTTAATCCAACAAAATTTGATCCTTCAAAATGGGCAAAGGCAGCAAAAGCAGCCGGAATGAAATACATGGTTTTTACCACAAAACACCATGACGGATTTACCATGTTTGATTCAAAATATACAGATTATAAAGTAACTGATAAAGATTGTCCTTTCCATACCAATCCAAAAGCCGATATTTTAAAAGAAGTTTTTACCGCTTTTAGAAACGAGAATATGTCAACGGGAGCTTACTTTTCTAAACCGGACTGGCACAACGAAAATTATTGGGATCCTTATTTTCCTCCTTTTGACAGGAATGTAAATTATGATCCGTCTTTATATCCTGAAAAATGGCAGAAATATGTTGATTTCACCCACAATCAGATTTTAGAAATTTTGACCAATTATGGCAAAGTAGATATTTTATGGTTAGATGGAGGTTGGGTTAAAAAGAGAGATTTACAGAATATTAAAGAAAACTATGCTGATAAATTTGCAGAAAACGAATCTAAAAACGGATTTATAAAGCACAGAGTTGTCGATCAGGATCCTAAAATGGATGAACTGGTGATAAAAGCACGTCAGAAGCAACCGGGCTTGATAGTTGTAGACCGCGCAGTTCATGGTAAAAATCAAAATTACCTGACTCCGGAAAACAGAGTTCCCGAAAAAACATTGCCTTATCCATGGGAATCATGTATTACTTCTGGTGGTGGATGGTCGTATACTCCCGATGCAAAATACCTGACCGGAAGACAAGGAATTCATATGCTGATCGATGTAGTCGCAAAGGGCGGAAATTTATTATTGAATATTGCACCAAGTCCGGAAGGCGAATGGCAGCAGGGCGCATATGATTTATTGACCGCTTACGGAGACTGGATGCAAGTAAACAGTACCGCAATTTATGATACAAAACCAATTGCACCGTATAAAGAAGACAATATTTGTATGACACAAAATAAAGCCGGAAATGTATTCTTGTTTTATTTGGCAAAAGACGGAGAAAATAAGATTCCTTCAGAGATTATCGTAAAATCTATTAATCCCGCAAAAGGAACAAAAATCACGCTTTTGGGTAGCAAAAAACAATTACAATGGATTAAATTTGCAGAAGGATTTAAAGTGACAATTCCCGAGAGTATAAGGAATAACTTGCCATGTAAAGAAGCCTGGACTCTTAAGATTGAAGCGATTAACAGATAAAATTTTATGATTTGTAATGCAAAACTAACGATAGAAACAGCATGTGCTTTTTGCCTGCTGTTTTTTAGTATAACCGTTTTTGGGCAGGAACCGGCAGATTTTGTAAACCCATTTATCGGAACTTCAAATTTTGGAGCGACTTTTCCGGGACCAATTGCACCAAGAGGAATGGCGAGTATTAGTCCGTTTAACGTTGCCGGGCCTCAAAATAAACCATTAGAAAAAGACAGTCAGTGGCTGTCGAACCCATACGTAAATGAAAATAAATTTCTGACCGGATTTAGTCAGGTAAATTTAAGTGGCGTAGGCTGTCCGGAATTAGGGGTTATTTTGTTAATGCCCACGACCGGAAATGTTGAAACCAATCATTTGAAGTACGGTTCTACTTATTCTAAAGAAGTTGCCAAAGCAGGCTACTACAGCGTAGGTATTGATAAATACAAAGTAAAGGGAGAATTTACTGCTACAAAAAGAGTAGGAGTAAGCAAATTTACTTTTCCGAAAGGGAAATCGAATATTTTGCTGAATCTTGGTTTAGGATTAACCAACGAAGAAGGCGCGATGGTAAAAGTAGTTTCTTCGACTGAAATTGAAGGAATGAGAAGCGTTGGTTCTTTTTGTTACAATAGTCCCGAAGACGCATATCCGGTATATTTTGTGGCAAAGTTTTCCAAACCCGCAACTAAATTTGGAGTCTGGAAAAAAACACCTAAATATGAGGGTGTAGAGGCACAATGGATGGGATATAACGGAAAAACCAGAATGATGGACAATACCGTAAAAACTGTTGTTGGAGATAGTATTGGAACTTATTTTTCGTATCAGTTTGATAAAGAAGAAGTCGTTGAGGTTAAAATTGGGGTTTCCTACGTAAGCATACAAAATGCCCGTGAAAACCTCGAAAAAGAAGCCGGAAGCAAATCATTTGATGCAATTTATAAAGAAACCTATAAAGACTGGAACGAAGAACTTTCTAAAATTTTGGTAGAAGGTGGTACAAAAGAAGATAAGACTATTTTTTACACAGCTTTGTATCATACTTTAATACACCCAAATGTTTTAAATGATGTAAATGGAGAATATCCCGAAATAAAAAGAAGCTCAATTGGTAAAACCATGGGCACACGTTACACCGTATTTTCGCTTTGGGATACGTACCGAAACATGCATCCGCTAATGTCTTTAGTCTACCCGAAACAACAATCGGATATGATAAAAAGCATGTTGGAAATGTATGATGAAAACGGCTGGCTGCCAAAATGGGAATTAAATTCGACAGAAACATTTACTATGGTGGGAGATCCGGCAAGTATCGTTATTGTAGATGCCTGTTTAAAAGGAATTCAGGATTTTGATATTTACAAGGCTTACCATGCAATGCTAAAAGGTGCTGATCAAATTGAAGAAAATCCTTTGCGTCCCGGACTTAAAGAATATCTTGATAAAGGATATTTGTCCACTAATTATGCCGGACCTGTTTCTACAACGCTGGAATATAATACTTCAGATTATGCGATTTCACTTTTGGCGAAAGCCTTAGGCGAGAAAGAAGACTATAAACGTTTTACTAAACGTTCTTTATCGTACCGAAAATTATACGATAAAGATTTAAAATTACTAAGGCCAAGAACAGCGACAGACAATTGGTATGAACCTTTTGATCCCGTAGCGGGAGCCAATTTTCAGGCAAATGTAGGTTTTATAGAAGGAAATGCATGGCAATATGCTTTTATGGTACCACATGATATCAAAGGATTGATAAAATTAATGGGAGGTGACAAACCTTTCTCTGATCAATTGCAAAAAGTTTTTGATATCAAACAATTTGATATGGCAAATGAGCCCGATATTGCCTATCCTTATTTATTTAATTACGTAAAAGGAGAGGAATGGAAGAGTCAGGAAATGGTAAAGAAATTAGTGACAGAATATTTCAAAAATGAACCAAAAGGATTACCAGGAAATGATGATACAGGAACCATGTCTGCCTGGCTGGTGTATTCAATGATGGGATTTTATCCAATATCACCAGGAGATCCATTGTATACTATTACAACGCCAATGTTTGATAAAATAACGATTAAATTGGATCCAAAATATTACAAGAAAGAAAATATTGTAATTGAAAGAGAAATCAATAATCAGGGAAAAATCAAAGAAATTCAGTTAAACGGAAAAAGCCTTAACAGTTATTTTATTTCACATGATGAGTTTGTAAACGGAACAACATTAAAAGTGATTCAGGAATAAAAGCATCAAAAAGAGTACAATAAAAAAAACAGGCCGTTCATTTTGAACGGCCTGTTTTTTTATTATAATTCTGATTTACGAAACGACTTTATTTCGTTGTTTTTACTCCCAGTTCAGCCACAGAAAGATAATTTCCCTCGATAGTAGTTTTTCCTATAAATTTAATATATCGGGCTTTTGTCGGTGTTCTTAAAATGATATTTTGCTCTGTCGGATTACTTTTTATATTGGCAAACTCACCTTCGGCAGCAGTTTTCCATGTTGTACCATCTGTACTTACTTCCCATTGGTAATTTTTCACCATTCCGCCTGCTCCATTCTGGCGCGGCAAATAGGATAAAGCAGCGATTTCTATTTCTTGTCCCATATCAATAACAACATATTGTGGTAAAGGCGTTAATGAGGTATTTTCGGCGGTACTCCAAAAAGTTTCCGGATTTTCATCGATAGTGTTTGATGCTTTTTCCTTTTCCTCATTTTCAAAAGTCGCAGTAACTACTTTCCAGTCTTTTTTGCAAATATTAAAAGATTGAATTACGGTTTCGCCAGCTTTCATGTCTGTTCCAAAAGATTTGGCTTTAATATCACCTGATGATAAAAATGAAAATATACCCTGATAAACTGGAGATTGAATTGTAGGTTCTGTTCCGTCAATTGTATAGCGAATTTGATTTACGGTTGTTTCAGTAGTAATCGAAACGTTTCCGTCTTTGTCTCTTTTAATTTTTGGAAGAGGTAATTGTTCCGGCTCTCTAAAAACGCCAATATCGCTTAAAGCAATACAAACGGGAGATTCTTTAATAAGAACTCTCATTTTTGTTGTAGTAACATAATTGGGTAAACGTACCAAGCGGTTGGCACCAATGCTTGTAGCTTCGCCTACTTTTTTCCAGATTCCATTGATAAAAGCATCAATTTCGATTTTTTCAATACGCTGACCAAGTTTGATATTTTCTCTTAAACGAATGATATTAAACGTTTGTTCTTTTTTCCATTCTAAAAGCAGCCAGGCTTTTTTTACCTCATCATTGGTTGCCCAATACGAGTAACGGTCATTATCAGTCAGATTTTTGGTTCCAAAAAAGATTTGATTATCACCTCTGATTTCCGATGCGGTAATCACAGCTGATTGAGCAAGATTATCTGCAAATAATTGCTTTAGAAAATCACCAAAATCTTTTAAAGCCTTAACATCATTTGGATGTAATAAACCATCTGTATTTGGTGCTAGCCCGATATCCATTCCGGCGCCCCTTCCAACAGATTTACAGTAAATTTCAAATAATTCAGAAACTGATTTTACGTGATTATCTTCGTTAGAATGATAAAACCAGCCATTTCTAAGTGGTACATCACATTCGGCAGGTTTCCAGAATTTCCCGTTGCGTGTTCCTTCCGGTGCTTTCTCCGAATTGGTTTCACCCGGAGCAGCAACTAATTTTCCGGCAGTTGGTTCTGGTGTAAAAGTAGCCCAGGAAGTTTCTGCTGCAAAACCCTGTTCATTTCCTACCCAGCGTACATCGCCATTATCTGCAAAAATAACAGCTCCCGGCTGCAGCTTTTTAGAAATTCCCCAAGTCGTGTCCCAACCATAATAGGTAGAGCGATCAATATTTCGTTTTTCTTTTTTACCACCATAATAACCATCTCCACCATTGGCACCATCAAACCAGGTAATAAATAAATCACCATAATTTGAATATAATTCTCTTAATTGATTTCGGTATGTTTCTACATATTCCGGTCTTCCGTATTCTTCATTATTTCTGTCCCATGGAGAGCAATAAAGTCCGAATTTCATTCCTGCTTTATGTGCCGCCAGTTCAAATTCTTTTACCATATCACCTTTTCCGTTGCGAAAAGGACTTGCGCTAATATTGTATGTTGTTGTTTTGGTTGGCCACAAACAAAACCCGTCGTGATGTTTGGCAACAAAAATAACGCCTTTAAAACCCCCGTCTTTGGCAGCATTCACAATTTGATTTGCATCAAATTTTACCGGATTGAAAATTTTAGGATCAGCATCTCCATATCCCCATTCTTTATTCTGAAAAGTGGTAGGAGTAAAGTGTACTAAAACATATTGTTCCAGTTCCTGCCAGCGCAATTGAGATTCGGTTGGCAAAGCTCCATATGGTGCTGGAGCGTTTAATTTTTGAGCCGTCATGGACAAAAAGGCAAAACATCCCAAGATTGTTAATAATAGTTTTTTCATCTTTTATTTGTGAATAGTTTTAAGAAAAAATCAGTCAGGAGATTGAAAACTGCTGACTGATTATTTCTAAATAATTTTGAATTATGGAGTGACTTTAATAACCACCGCTTCCTGAGTTGCTAAAGATGTTCTCAACTCATTTGGAATAGTAACAGTAATTCCGTCTTCAGTTTTTTTACTTTTCAATTTTTGCTTAGAAAACAATAAAGCAGCTTTTAAACTACCTTTCATTCCCGTCTTAATTGTGATTTCTGCGGGCAATTCTTTCTCGTCTTTTGCAGGCATGTAAATTCCGTAAATTGCATTTCCTTTTTGAGTATAACCCACTTTTCCGTCCAGATAGGGTGCAACAGGTTTGGTATCGTAGATAGCTTCACCGTTTACTGCCAGCCATTTTCCAACGTTAGCCAATGTATTTTCAATCTTAGGATCAAATTCTCCTTTAGCATCCGGACCAACACCCAGTAATAAGTTTCCGCCTTTTACTACAATATTGGTCATTAATTGTATCACTTCTTTAGATGATTTGTAATGATCATTTGGCACCCATCCCCATGCTCCGCCTAAGGTAATACAGCTTTCCCATGGTACAGTCAAAGGTTTTTCGGGTGTTTTTTGTTCTGGAGTTAAATAATTTTCGTATTCACTCGGAACCCAACGATCTACAACCAACATTCCTGGTTGTTTTTTACGGGCAGTTTCAGAAATCAATTTCATGTCAATATCCATATCATAAGGATACTTGCAAAACTCTTCTACTTTTTTGTTGATAGTGGATAGCGGTCGAACCCAGCATCCGTCCAGCCAGAGAATATCTACTTTTCCGTAATTTGTAGTCAGTTCGTTCAGCTGATTTTGTGTGTATTGCACATAACTTTTCCAGCGATCCGGAAATTTTTTAATATCATAAGTAGGATTTCTGTCTTTTGGGGGATAATACGACCACCAGAAATTTTCAGTTGTCCAGTCTGGTTTGGAGTAATAAACTCCAACAGCTAAACCTTCTTTTCTTGAAGCATCCAATACATCTTTTAATACATCGGCTTTTGGATTTTTAGCATAAGGCAATTCCGGATTGGTGATTTTAAAATCGGTAAATTTTGAATCATACATACAGAAACCATCATGGTGTTTGGAGGTAAAAATCATATATTTAGCTCCCGCACCTTTGAACATTTTCGCCCACTTTTCAGAATTCAAATTCGTAGGGTTTAGTTTGTATTTTGTATTTCTGTAATCGGTGGCATATTTATAGTAATCATCATAACCATCTCTGGTTACCCAGTCTTCCGGAGCCAGTCCCCAGGATTCTACAGTACCCAATTGAGAATAAAGTCCCATATGGATTAATACTCCAAATTTATAACCCTGCCATTTGTCAAGATTGGCTTTTACCTGTGAATCTTTTGTCCAGATATAGCCGGCCTCTTCAGATTGGTCTGCTTTCATACTGAAATCACCCTGAGCCTGAAGCGAAAATCCACTGGCACAGATTAAGGCTGTAAATAGTAACTTGAATTTGTTTTTCATTTTGGTTTTCTTATTTCGGTTTTTTGGTTATTCGCTATTTTAAATAAAATTCCGGATCAATTAATCTATTTCCGGTTTGATCATAAACAGCATAGTTAAAACCGCTTTGAACGCAATAAGAGCCATAATCTCCTTTTTTATTCAAAGCAATAAATCCAACCTGAATATCTTTTAAATCCTTATTTCTGTTTTTCATCAGTTTAACAACTCTTAGAACTGCTTCTTCACAGGCTTTTTGCGGAGATCTTCCCTGACGCATTAATTCAACTACAAGATGACAGCCCGCAATTCTAATTACTTCCTCGCCATGTCCTGTTGCAGTTGCAGCTCCAATTTCGTTATCTACATACAATCCTGCCCCGATAATAGGGGAATCGCCCAAGCGACCGTGCATTTTGAAAGCCATTCCGCTTGTGGTACAGGCGCCTGAAAGATTTCCGGCAGCATCAAGAGCAATCATTCCGATCGTATCATGATTTTCGATATTGGCAATTGGTTTGTATTCGGAAGTTTTTAACCACTCTTTCCATTCTTTTTCGGAATCCGGAACTAATAAGTTTTCTTTTTGAAACCCTTGTGATAAGGCAAACTGAAGTGCCCCATCGCCAACCAGCATAACGTGAGGTGTTTTTTCCATTACGGCACGAGCAACAGAAATAGGGTGTTTAATATGTTCCAGACATCCTACAGAACCAATATTAGATAGCTCATCCATAATACAGGCATCAAGTGTTACACGTCCGTCACGATCAGGTCTTCCTCCGTATCCCACACTTCTTTCTTTTGGGTCAGCTTCAGGAACTTTAACTCCGGCTTCTACCGCGTCTAAGGCACGTCCACCTTTTTTTAATACTTCCCATGCTGCTTCATTAGCCTGTAAACCAAAACGCCAGGTAGAAAGTACAATTGGTTTTCTCACTTTTCCATCAGCAAAATCATTACATTCCTCTTTAGTCTCTTTCGCATTTCCCGCAAAAGGGTTTAATACTACAGCAGCTGATGCTATTGCAGTTGTTTTTAGAAAATTTCTGCGATTTGTCATGTTTTTTTATTTAATCTGAATACTTAAAAAAATAGAAAATGGATTCTTTTTGTAAGCAAACACTGTTTTTTTAAAATGATTGTTTATGCTTTTGTTAAATCAATGATATTCATTTGATTCGATGTCTTTTTTTGCTAAAAATAAGCGTTTTATTTGAATTACTAAATCGTATTAGTAAAATATTTTTTGGACCTCGATTTCGAATCTTAAATTTTTAATTTGCTGCTTTTGCCGTTATATTTTGATCTGTAGTGTCGAAGAATTCTAAAGTTTTAGTTGTCCAGTCGTTATCAAAGAAACCACTTACTTTCATATCAGGTAAACCGTTTAAAAGTAAATCAGCTTTAAAAATCATTACATCAGGAAAACCAGTAATTCCCGAAATATAATTGTTTGCCCACGTGGCTTTCATTCCTTTTTCAGAAGTTCCGGCAACAACACCAACCATTGCAGTTTTGCTGTCGTTTCTTGGAACAACAAAATAGGCGGCCAAATCATCTTCTTTTAATAGTTTGCTGCCAATTTTTACTTGTTGATTGTCAATCTGTATTGGTGAATTCTTCAAAACCAATTTCCAGGCACTATTATTCGATGCATTTCCGTAGATAATTACATTTCGATCTTTATATTTTTCCAAAGAAAATTCTTTATCAGCAATCACATCAATGCTTCCGTTTCCTCTGTAATAGAAAGTCTCAGCATCAAAACGTGCTCTGTTTAAATACCATTCGCGATCGGTGGCAGAACCGTCGGTTGCATAAACAAAAACAACATTGTTATTGAATGCAAACTTGAATCCGCCTTGACGTTCTGCATATTTTTTAGACGTATCGATTTCGTTTACGAATGCCCATTTTTCACTTTGCAGAGCCAGAATTACTTTTTTATCAGATGGTGCTTTTAGGATCTGATCATCAATATTGATAGTGATTTCATCTTTTAAATCCAATGAAGCCAGATCAACTTCCATTATCGAAACATTTTTAGTTTTAATGTTAATTTGCTGTTTGTCAATTTTAGCGGTAATATTTGAAAAATCAAACGGACGAATTTGCTGTTGCAATTTTACCCAATAATCTGTAGATGAAACTTGTGGAGTAGCGGTATTAAAATCAATTTCTTTAACCTCTTTGTTTGCCGGAATCGTTTGGCGCTTAAAGAATTCAAAAATAGGAAACCAATCTACTGAATGATCACCATACCAGTGTTCGCCGCCCGGATACTCATAATAACAGAAATTAGGATGGAAAGTTCCTAAAATCTGGCGCATTTCCCGTACTTGTGAAATCGGAACAGTAGAATCGGCATCGCCATGAAGAATATAAACACCTGCTTGTTTTAGGTTTTGTACAAGGCTTTTTACACGACCGGAATTAGCAGAACGTTTAATGGATTCATAAGCTTTGTATTGATCGTGCATTTCATCACCTTTATCAAATCCGTACATCGAAATGTCAGGATAAGAGGCACACGGAGCAATTGCTGCAAATTTACCCGGATAAGTAGTTCCAAGAAACCAGGTTCCGTGTCCGCCCATAGAATGTCCTGTCAGATAGGTTTGAGCCGGAATCGTTTTAAAAACCTTTTTAGCTTCTTCCAGAACTTCCAGCGCATCGATTCTTCCCCAGTCTTCCCAGTTAAAACCAAACGGACGACGATTGGTGGCGGCTACAATATGTGCCCAGTCTTTTTGTTTGTAAGCTCTTGCCTGATTTCGCGCTTCGACCGAAGCACCATGAACCGATAAAATCAATGCTTTTTGTCCCTCTCCCAATGCAGGAGCAATACTGTAATATTGTACACTATTATCGACCTTACTTAAAAAAGTGCGTTCATGGTGTACTGTTGCTGAGCGTTGCTGAATAGGAAATTCGGTTTTATCCAGTACTTTCCCGTTTTTATCTGTAAGGGTTAGTTCTATTTTTAATTCACCTGTAAAATTGTCTTTTGCAGCCGGAACTTTAAATTTTACTTTGCGAACAAACAATGGTATAATATTATCTGTTGCATAAATAGCCGTTTCTCCGCTTGATAATTTTGCCGTGATCACAAGGTTTTTTAGTTCTTTTTCAGTAGCATTTATGATGCGAACAGAAGCCCATTTCTCGTCCTTTTCGCCATTGATAACATCGGGAAGTGTCAAATCACGTTTGGTAAACTGAATGCTTTTTGAAGGCACAATAATTTTTGATTTTACACGACCAAAACGTCCTTTGGTATAAACAAATTCATTCGAACCTTTTTTGAGTCTGAACGGGATTAAAGTATAGCCAAAATCATAATGATCACCTTCATGAGGAAAACCGTTTATATAAGTGCGGGTTCCGCCGGTAGTTTCCAGAATTACGATTTGTTCTTTTGGCGAATTGTATTCCGTAAAAAGAAAAGCCGATTTCATTTCTTTCCCGCTAAATACTCCCGCAGTATCTACTTTTAGAGGAAGCCAGTCTCCTTTTTGTTTACTTGGGTTTGTAAATTTTCCCACGGCATATTGCCAGGCAACAGGATCTTGCCCATTAAAAAGGGTTCCGCTTTTTTTATCGGCAGGAAGTGTGTAGCCTTCGCTGAAATGATATAAAACACTTCCCTCGGCCGTGGTTACAATTTTTTCCTTTCCGAAATATTCAACTACATTTCCTGTAGCTTTTGTCTGTGAGATACAATTTGTACCTAAAGCGAGCAGGAAAATTAAGAGTCCTTTGTTCATTTTTTTAATTTTAGATGTTTTGTTTTATGTTTTCAGATTAAAAAAAATCTGATTTATATCTTTTTTCTGTACATGAAGCGATTGCCTATTTGGAGCTTTTTTCTTGTTTATAACAGAGGTGAATTTTTTTTTAAAGAAATCACTTGCTAATTCATTTAACCTTACTGTTTTATAAAAACACGTTGCTTTTAAGCTCATTAAATTTTGTGTTTGGCCTATTTATAAGGCTTAAACAGGAATTTTTAAACGTACTGTTAACAATTTAGAAACCAAAATTACCGCCATTTTTTAGATTTAGCGCATCTATTTTTTGCTAAGTAAATCGATTTAGTAATATGATATGTATTTTTTGTTATTTTTGTTTTTTGTGAAAAAATAAAATTATATCTAAATTAATTTAGTAATTAATTCAATTTTATCATTATTTAATTATTAATTATCATTGCTATTCTGAAAATGAAAATTGTTAAGACTACCATAGCTTCCTATACCAATACATCACTGTCTGTATTTTCTCGTGAGGAGTCGTTTTTTCAGTCGCCTTTTCATTCGCATCCTGAATTTGAACTGGTGTATATTTTAGAAAGTCATGGCAAGAGAATTATAGGCAATTCTGTAGAATCTTTTGAACCCGGTGATATGGTTTTTCTTGGAGATGATATCCCGCATGTATGGCTTAATGATGAAATTTTTTATAAAGGAATAAATAGTCTGAAAGCAAAAGCCATTGTAATTTATTTTAGCAAAGATCTTTTTGGTAATTCTTTTTATGAGTTACCGGAAGCCCAGGAGGTAAAAAAGTTTTTTTCTCAGGCTATGAAAGGAGTTTCTATTTCGGGAGAAACCAATACTCTGATTGCTAAAAAAATGGGCAAATTGCTTCATAAGAAAGGTTTTGAAGTGGTAATGGGACTACTTGAAATTATATTTCTTTTGTCTAAAAGTAAAGACCTTCGATATATTAACGATAACTCTTATGTATCCGTCAATGAAGATAATAAAAGCGACAGGCTTGCAGAGGTTTTTAAATATGTGAAGTCCAATTACAAAGAAGAGATTTCGCTGGATGAAATCGCTAAAATTGCCAATCTTACGCCAACATCTTTTTGCAGAATGTTTAAAGCCAAAACCAAAAAACCTTTTGTAGAATATTTAAATGAGATCAGAGTTTCAAATGCTTGTAAATATTTAATTGAAACCGATTTGGGTATTTCTGAAATTGCCTATGAATGCGGTTATAAAACAGCCTCAAACTTCAATAAACTGTTTAAGAAATTAATTGGAACAACTCCAAAAGAATACCGAAAAAATACTTTGGTTTAGTACTGTATAAACTAATAAGGTTGTTATAAATACGTGAAACGCCTTTTTTGAGAGTGTTAAACCTATGTTTTCATGTGTTAAAAATAATTACACCCAACAGATTGTAAGTAATAGCTGTTTTATTTTACTGAAAAACCTCACGCTTCTTTTTCTTTTTTATTTTTCGAAATAGTATAAAATTTATCAATCTGTAATTTATCACTAAAAAGGCTACTTATTTGGTTGCTTTTTGTGAAATTAATTGTAAAGATAATAAATGCTTAATTAATGATAATTTTGAGGTAATTTAAAAGATTATAATGCAATAATTTTATTTTTTTGAGATTGCGTTATTATACATTTCAAAAATATTAAAACGATTTAGTATTTTAAGGGCTAAAATAGAGTATCGTTTAGAACGATAACAGATGCAGAATTGCATACTAATGAAGAGCCAAAACGCAAATCGAATTTTTAAATGATAATCAATAATTTAGGTTTTAAACTTAAATTTTAAAACATAATAAATATGGTAACTCAGAAATATTGTCTCGCATTAGATTTAGTCGAAGATCCGGCATTAATGACCGAATATAAAAAGTATCATGAGAAAATCTGGCCAGAGATTACCCAAAGTATAACAGATTCAGGAATTGAAAATTTAGATATTTATTGTGTAGGGAACAGAATGTTTATGATAATTGAGGCCAATGAAACTTTTACTTTTGAAAGAAAAGGAGCAATGGATGCTAATAATCCTGTGGTTCAGAAATGGGAAGAACTTATGTGGAAATATCAAAAAGCATTACCCTGGGCAAAAGAAGGCGAAAAATGGATGATGATGGATAAAATATTTGATTTGCATGAAAATAGATAGCCACCAACATTTTTGGAAGTACAATCCTGTAAAAGATGCCTGGATCGATGATCAGATGAAAGTGATCAGAAGGGATTTTTTACCAGCTGATCTGGAACCTTTATTAGTAGAAAATCAGTTTGGAGGCTGTGTGGCCGTACAGGCAGATCAAAGTGAAGATGAAACTCTTTTTTTACTGGATCTGGCAAAAAATAATCCTTTTATAAAAGGAGTAGTAGGCTGGATAGATTTAAGTGCAGAAACGATCGGGGAGCATTTGCAGTATTATACCAAATATGAAAAACTAAAAGGGTTCAGACATATTATTCAGGCAGAAGCTGATATTGATTTTATGTTACAGGAAAAATTTCAAAACGGAATTTCAAAATTAGAAGAATATAATTATACGTATGATATTTTGATTTTTCCAAAGCATCTGGAAAATGCTGCAAAATTGGTAGCAAAATTTCCAAAGCAAAAATTTGTAATTGATCATTTGGCAAAACCGGATTTTAAAAATAAGAAATTTGAGGAATGGGAAACGGGAATCAGAACGATAGCACAGTTTCCGAACGTGATGTGCAAAGTTTCTGGTTTAGTAACCGAAGCTGACTGGAATAATTGGACTGCTGAAGATTTTACGTACTGTCTGGACATTGTTACCGAAGTATTCGGAATTGATCGTCTAATGTTTGGCAGTGACTGGCCGGTAAGTTTACTGGCAGCATCTTATGCAGAATCCTGCGAAATTGTAGAGGATTATTTTTCTAAATTTTCTAAAGCAGATCAGGATAAATTCTGGAGCAGGAATACAATCGATTTTTATCAATTGGAGGAATAAACGCCTCTCAATTTGAATGTAAAATTCAAAAGCAATACAACTATCTAACTTAAACCAACCAAAAATGAATCTTAATCTTAATAACAAAATAATCATTGTAACCGGCGGAGCAAAAGGTATCGGGCTTGGGATTTGTAAAGTCCTGGCTGCCGAAGGTGCAATTCCTGTAATAATAGGAAGACATGATACCGACAATCAAATTGCGATTAAAGAAATTGAAGCTGAAGGAGGAAAAGCACTTGCTGTGGTAGCCGAACTGACGGATCCGGAAGCGTGTAAAAATGCAGTAGATAAGGTGATTGAATTGTGTGGCTGTATTGATGGATTGGTTAATAATGCCGGCGTAAATGACGGAGTAGGTCTCGAAAATGGAGATTATGAAAAATTTATGGCATCGATTCATAAAAATCTGGTACACTATTACTTGATGGCACAATATGCTTTACCTGAGTTGAAAAAAACAAAAGGATCAATTGTAAACATAGGTTCAAAAACGGCCGATACTGGACAGGGAAATACTTCTGCTTATGCTGCTTCAAACGGTGGACGTAATGCTCTGACCCGCGAATGGGCTGTTGAATTATTAAAATACGGAATACGGGTAAATGCAGTGATTGTTGCAGAATGTTACACACCATTGTATGAAACGTGGATTAATACATTGGAAAATCCAGAGCAAAAATTAAAAGAAATCACGGCTAAAATTCCATTCGGAAATAGAATGACGACTGCTGAAGAAATTGCTAATATGGCTGTATTCTTATTATCTGACAAATCAAGTCATACAACAGGTCAATTGATTTATGTAGATGGAGGATATACGCACCTGGATCGTTCTTTATAATTTATAATTAAAGTTTTAATTGCTAAACTTAAAATGATTTTATTCAAAAAAACAGTATTACTTTTTTTAGTTTTCCTGACGACATTCGGTGTTTTGGGTCAGGTTGCTGATACTATAAAAGTCACTCAGTTTGGGGTAAAATCGAATAGTTATCTGAATGCAAGTAAAGGAATTGCAACAGCATTAAGAAAGTGCCAGGGAAGACAGAATGTTGTGATTCAGTTACCTGGTGGAAGAATTGATTTATGGCCGGAAGAGGCAGTCAAAAAGGAAATTTATATTTCGAATGCGACAGAAAGCGATACTTTATCGAAAACAAAAAATATTGGATTTTTCTTCGATCATTTGAAAAATGTCACTTTGGATGGCAAAAACACTTTGGTCGTTTTGCATGGAAAAATGATTTCGTTTGCTTTGTTTAACTGTCAAAATGTTGAGATTAAAAACGTTCAGTTTGATTATGAACGCCCAACAATGTCTGAAGTAACAATTATGTCAGTTTCACCGTCGGCGGTCAAAATTAAAGTTCATCCAGATTCCGGATATGGTATCGAAAACGGAAAAATTGGATTTTACGGGGAAGGCTGGAGAAGTAATTCTCATCACACAATTTTATTGGATAAAGAGAAAAATCTAATGCGCTATTCCTCATTTGAGCCATTTTTGAATTCAAAAGCGACTCAGGAAGAGAATAGAACCGTTTTGTTTGAAGGCAATTTTACAAAAGAAAATTATAAAGCAGGAGATGTGCTTTCTATTCGTGACACATACAGAGACAATTGCGGAGGTTTTATCACCTTAAGTAAAGATATTGTTCTGTCTAATGTAAAAATGCATTACATGCACGGATTGGGAATCGTTTCTCAATTTGCCGAAAATATAACATTTACAAAGGTGGTAGTCGCACCTCGTGAAGATTCAGGACGTGCGATTGCTTCGTTTGCAGATTGTTTTCATTTTTCTGGTTGTAAAGGAAAAATTTTGGTTGATCAGTGTAAAACATCAGGTTCTCATGACGATCCTGTAAATGTACATGGAACTCATTTAAAAGTAACTGAAATTTCAGAACGCAATAAAATAAAAGTACAATTCATGCACCATCAAACCTACGGATTTGAAGCTTTTTTTGCAGGAGACAGTATCAGTTTTGTAAATCCGCAAACGTTGCAACCAATTAATTACAGCAAATTAAAATCAGCAAAATTGATTGGACAAAAAGAAATGGAGCTGTTTTTAGATGACGAAATATCAGATAAAGTTAAAGTAGGAGACGTGATCGAAAATATAACCTGGACACCCGAAGTTACTATTCGAAATTCAAGATTTGAGCGTACAAATACAAGAGGGTTGTTATTGACGACACGCAGAAAAATAATAATAGAAAATAATACATTTTACCGTACAGGAATGCATGCTATTTTGATTGCAAACGATGCATCGAGCTGGTTTGAGTCGGGTGCAGTTTCAGATGTAACAATCCGAAACAACACTTTTGAAGAATGTGCGTATAATTCTGAAACGATAATCAACATTGCGCCAGAAAATCACGAGTTGGTTTCGGGTTATTATGTGCATCGCAACATCAGAATTGAGAATAATACATTCAAAGTTTTTGATAAACATATTTTGTCAGCACGTTCTACAGACGGATTGTCTTTTTTGAATAATACAATTAATCAGTCCAATTTGCTTGCATCGGGATCAAATGAAAATTTCTTTACCCTTACTGCCTGCAAGAATGTTGTAATTAGGCATAATACGTTTAATACAACCTGGAAACCAAAAATCACTGCCTTCAAAATGACGAAGCGGCAAATAAAAACAGATATAAAAAATTTGAATATTGAATAAATAAGAATGGACTATAACGCGTTCATTTTATGAACAAAACCAAAATAACCAACCAGAATGATTATAACCAAAAATATATTTCCGCTTAAGAGTTGCCTTGCAATGCTACTATGTTCGATGATCAGTTTGTCCGGATTTTCCCAGAATACCGTAATAAAGAGAATGGGTTCTGTAGATACACAGTCATTTGACGACAATTGGCTTTTTTCAAGATACGGATCTCAAGCTAACGGATTAGTGAAAGAAGAACCTAAGAATTTAGAAGCCGTTTCAGTAAACGAAACTGCTTGGGAAAAATTAAATCTGCCACACGATTGGGCTATCAAAGGACCATTTAGAATTGAACTACGAGGCGAAACGGGAAAATTGCCTTGGAAAGGAATTGGATGGTATCGCAAACATTTTACCGTACCGGCTTCAGATTCAGGAAAACAAATTTTTGTTGATTTTGACGGTGCTATGGCTAATGCTAAAATTTATTTAAATGGAAACTATGTGGGAACATGGCCGTTTGGCTATAATTCCTTCCGTATGAATCTGACTCCGTTTTTAAAATTTGGTAAGGAAAATATTTTAGCCGTTCGTTTAGATACTGAAAACTGGGATTCTCGCTGGTATCCGGGAGCAGGAATCTATCGCCATGTTTGGCTGGTAAAAACGAGCCCGGTTCATGTGGCACATTGGGGAACATACGTTACAACTCCAAATATTACCAAAGAAGCAGCTGATATCAAAGTAATGGTAAAAGTAGATAACGCTTCAAGTAAATCAGTAAAAGCAGTTGTTACAACGGATTTATATGAAATAGATATAAATGACAATCTTAAAGCAAAAGTAGGTTCATTAATTACTTCAACACTTGACATTAAAGCAAACGGAAGTGAAGAGGCTGAAACACATTCGGTTTTGAACAACCCTAAATTATGGGATTTAAAAACACCAAATCGTTATGTAGCACAAACCAAAATAAGCGTTGACGGAAAGGTGGTGGATACTTATAATACTCCTTTCGGAATCAGAACGATTGAATTTACGCCAAGAAACGGATTCCTTTTAAATGGAAAAAGAGTAGAAATATTCGGAACCTGTAATCACCATGATTTAGGGGCGCTGGGTGCTGCAATCAATACATCGGCATTAAAAAGACAATTGGTAATGCTGAAAGAAATGGGCTGTAATTCGTTAAGAACTTCTCATAATCCGCCTGCTCCGGAATTGTTGGAATTGGCAGACAAAATGGGATTCTTAGTTTGGGATGAAGCTTTTGATGCGTGGAAAATTGGTAAAAAGAAACTGGATTATAATTTGATTTTTGACGAATGGCATGAAAAAGATTTAATGGCTTTGGTTCGCAGAGACAGAAACAATCCTTCGGTATTTATCTGGTCAATTGGAAACGAAGTTCCAGATCAGCAAAATGTAAAATTGACCAAAGAACTGGCTGATATTATGCGCAGAGAAGATCCGACACGCCCGGTTTCTAACGGATATAATGATCCTGATGGAGGAAGAGGTTCTGGAGCTGTTATGGCATTAGATATTATGGGAGTAAATTACTTTTTTGACCAGCAGCCAAAATGGGATGTTGATCCAAGATATGCAAATAAACCAACGCTGGGCAGTGAAACATCCTCTACTGTAAGTTCACGCGGAGAATATTTCTTTGATGATAAGTACAACAAAACTTCCTGGCAGATTTCGTCTTATGATGATGCATTTCCAGACTGGGGCTGTTCGCCAGACACACAATTTCGTACCAATGCAAAATACCCGCATTTATTAGGGGAATACGTTTGGACAGGTTTTGATTATTTGGGTGAACCAACACCATACAACTCAGATGAAACAAATTTGTTGAATTTTAGAACGGATCCTTCTAAACAAAAAGAATTAGAAGCAAAATTGGCAGAATTGCAAAAAAGTAATCCACCGTCAAGAAGCAGTTATTTTGGAATTATCGATTTGGCCGGATTTCCAAAAGACCGTTATTACAGCTACAAATCACATTGGAGACCAGATGTTCCTACAGCACATATTTTGCCGCATTGGAACTGGAGTGAACGCATAGGGAAAGTAGTTCCTGTACATGTTTACACTTCTGGAAACGAAGGTGAATTGTTCTTAAACGGAAAAAGTCTGGGAAGAAAGAAAATGGAAGCTGGAAAAGACTTTCGTTTAACGTGGGATGATGTAGTTTATACACCAGGGGAACTGAAAGTAGTTTGCTATAAGAATGGTAAAATATGGGCAACAGATATCGTTAAAACTACAGGAACCGAAACAAAATTGAAAATGACAGCAGATAGAGCAGAAGTTCTTGCAGACGATGTTGATCTGGTTTTTGTAACGGTTGATATTACAGATAATAATGGTTTAGTAGTTCCGCGTACAAATCCATTAATGAAATTTTCAATTGAAGGAGCAGGAGAAATTGTGGCTACAGATAATGGTGATGCAACCAGTTTTGTGCCTTTTCAAAGTACAGAAAGACCCGCTTTTAACGGAAAAGTTTTAGTGATAGTTAAAGCTAAAAAAGAGCAGAAAGGTCAATTTACTGTAAAAGCAGAAAGTGCAGGATTACAGGGCGCTTCAACAACAATTAGAATTAAATAATAAACAAACAAAATAAATTAAAAATGATTAAAAAGATAATCTTAACCGCTTTGTTCGTAGGAACATCTATTGCGGGCAGTGCGCAGAACAAAATTGCTGCAAAAGATATTGCCGAAAAAATGAAATGGTTTGAAGATGCTAAGCTGGGGATTTTTATTCATGCGGGAATTTATTCCGTTGCTGATGTTTCTGAATCCTGGAGTTTTCACAATGGAAAAATTTCTGTAGAAGATTATATGAAACAGCAAAAAAGCTACACTTTGAGTAAATATGATCCTGCTGCCTGGGCAGATATGATCAAAGATTCAGGAGCTAAATATGCAGTAATTACAACAAAACACCACGATGGTGTGGCAATGTACGATACCAAATTAGGTAAGTTGAGTTCAGTAAAAACTACTCCTGCCAAAAAAGATATGATTAAACCATTCTTTGAGGAATTGCGCAAAAGAGATGTAAAATGCGGTGCTTATTTTTCATTAATCGATTGGACACATAACGATTATCCGGGCTTCTTGAAAGATAAAGCGCGTTATGATATTAAAAAAGAACCAGCTCGCTGGGAACGTTTTCAGAAATTTTTCCAAGGACAAATCAAAGAAATTTCAGATTGGTACAATCCGGATTTATGGTGGTTTGATGGCGATTGGGAGCATAGTGCAGATGAATGGCAGGCTGAGAAAACGCGTAAAATGATGTTAGACAGAAATCCTAACACCATCATTAACGGACGTTTACAGGGTTATGGTGATTATGATACACCAGAACAAAACTTTCCAGTGGTGCGTCCGGCATTCAAATGGTGGGAATTATGCATGACTATGAATGAAAACTGGGGATACCGTGTGAGCGATAACAATTGGAAAACGCCTTACGAGATCATTACTATTTTTGTAGATGCAGTTTCAAACGGAGGAAATTTATTGCTTGACATAGGGCCAAAACCTGACGGAACATATCCAGACACAGTGGTTTCAACATTGAAAGAACTGGGAGATTGGAACAGAAGAAATGGTGAAGGTATTTTTGGAACAGTTCCGGGAATTCCGTTAGGACATTTTTATGGACCAACCACACTTTCTAAAGATTCAAAAACGCTTTACTTATTTGTACACGGAAAAACTTCAGGACAATTGATGTTAAAAGGTCTTGATAATAAAATTCAGGATATTACGGTTTTGGGTTCAAATGTAAAATTAACGCACAAAGTAGTAGGGAAAATTTCCTGGAGCGCTGTTCCGGGATTGGTTTATATCGATTTGCCAGAGAATACAGCAGATAAATATGTGACTTGTATTAAAGTAACATTAGATGCGCCAATTAAATTATACAGAGGTCAGGGTGGTTTCCTGACGAATTAATAAAAGTATAGAAAATGTCATCTTCAACTTTTGAGGATGGCATTTTTTATAAAAAGTTACTCAATCCATTCAGCACAATAGTAGTATTATCATGAACAAAAAAGCACTTTTAATCGTTTTATTTCTTGGAGCGCAAAGTATATTTTCACAAAACACTCCAAAGTATAAAAATCCAAAACTTCCCGTTGACGAGCGCGTTCAGGATCTATTATCCCGAATGACGGTTGAGGAAAAATTTTGGCAGATGTTCATGATTCCCGGTGATTTGTCTGATGGAGCAGAAAATTATAAAAACGGAATATTTGGTTTTCAGGTAAGTGCGAAAGGAAGTACTGATGCAAGTAATCAAATTTTAGATTACAGCGCAGCAAGTAATGCAAAAGAAACAGTAAAACTAATTAATAAAATACAGAAATATTTTGTCGAAAAAACACGTTTAGGAATTCCTATAATTGCTTTTGATGAAGCATTGCACGGATTAGTCAGAGACGGAGCAACAGCATTTCCGCAGTCTATTTCATTGGCGGCAACGTTTGATCCGGGGTTAATGAAAAGAGTTTCAACAGCGATTGCATTAGAATCAAAAAGCCGTGGAATCCGTCAGATTTTATCACCTGTTGTAAATCTTGCTTCAGATGTTCGCTGGGGGCGAGTAGAGGAAACGTATGGTGAAGATCCTTTTCTTTCTTCAAAAATGGGAGTCGCTTATGTGTCGTCTTTTGAAGAAAGAGGAGTAATCACAACTCCAAAACATTTCCTTGCAAACAGCGGAGACGGCGGTCGTGACAGTTATCCAATTGATTACAATGAACGTTATTTAGAAGAATATCAGTTTCCTCCATTTCGCGCCTGCTTTAATGAAGGCGGAAGCCGAAGTGTGATGACTTCATACAATACTATAAACGGAAGTCCGTGTACAGCAAATAATTGGCTGTTGAATAAAAAGCTGAAAGGCGAAATGAATTTTAAGGGATTCATTATTTCAGATGCAAATGCTGTTGGTGGAGGAAATGTACTGCATTATACGGCAAAAGACTATCCAGAATCAAGTGCAAATGCGATCAATAATGGGTTAGATGTTATTTTTCAAACGGCTTATGATCATTACAAATTGTTTCAGCCTCCTTTCTTAGATGGAAGAATTGATATGAAAAATATTGATAAAGCCGTAACGAGAGTTCTGAGATTGAAATTTGAACTGGGATTGTTCGAAAATCCATATGCTGACGAAAAAGAAACGAATAAATGGAACGGAAATCCGGCTCATAAATTATTAGCAAGAGAAGCGGCAGAAAAGGGAATGGTTTTATTGAAAAATGACAACAATATTCTGCCTCTTAAAAAATCTATACAATCAATTACTTTAATAGGAAACGATATTACCGAAGCTCGTTTAGGCGGTTACAGCGGCCCAGGAAACGGAAAAGTAAATATGCTTGACGGTATAAAAGCAAAGTTAGGTACGTCGGCTGTGATTAATCTGGCTGAAGGCTGTGCGAGAAGAAATAAAGAATATACCGTTGTTCCGTCTGCTAATTTATTCAGCATTGAAAAGGGGAAAACTGTAAACGGATTATCGGGCGAATATTTCAATAATGTACAATTAAGCGGAACTCCTGCTTTGACAAGATTAGATAATGCAATTAGTTTTGACTGGACATTATACTCTCCGGATCAGGAAAAAATTAACTATGATTTTTATTCGGCAAAATGGACAGGAAAAATCAAATCACCAGTATCAGGAATTTATAAAATTGGTTTTGAGGGCAATGATGGTTATCGTTTGTATCTGAACGGGAAACTAATTATTGACAATTGGAAAAGCCAAACGTACTCGGCCAAATTGGTTGATTTCAATTTTGAAAAAGACAAAGAATATGATATTAAAATCGAGTTTTTTGAATCGCAGGGTTATGCTAAATTCAAATTAGTTTGGAACGTTGGAGTTAATAATGATTGGCAGAAGAAAATTGAAGAAGCTGTTGCGGCGGCTAAGAAATCAGATGTTGCTGTAATTGCTGCAGGAATTGAAGAAGGAGAATTTAATGACAGAGCTTATTTAGGTTTATTAGGACATCAGGAAGAATTAATCAATGCGGTTGCAGCAACAGGAAAACCAGTTGTTGTGGTTCTGGTAGGAGGAAGCGCCATTACAATGGATAAATGGATTAATAATGTGCCTTCGATTCTGGATGTTTGGTATCCGGGAGAAGATGGCGGTCATGCTATTGCAAATATTTTATTTGGAGATAAAAATCCGGCAGGACGTTTACCAATTACTTTCCCGGTTTTTGAAGGACAATTGCCATTGGTCTACAATCACAAACCAACAGGTCGTTCTGATGATTATACCAATTTAAACGGAGCTCCTTTATTCCCGTTTGGTTTTGGATTAAGTTATTCGACTTTTGAATATAGCAATTTACGATTTGACAAAAAGAAAATCGGAAAATCAGAAACAACCAAAGTGTATTGCACGATTAAAAATACAAGTGCTGTTGATGGTGATGAGGTTGTTCAGTTGTATGTAAGAGATCTTTTGTCATCTATTGCACAACCAATTAAACAAATGAAAGGTTTTGAAAGAATTTCACTTAAAGCGGGAGAATCAAAAGAAGTTTCATTTGAAATTAATAAAGAAGTTTTACAAATGTTAAATGAAGATATGAAATGGGTGGTAGAGCCAGGCGATTTCAGAATTATGATTGGCGCATCTTCAAGAGATATCAGACTGCGAGAAATTATTACCGTTACGGAGTAGTTGTACGTTAAGATTTATAAAACTGAAAACGATTCGAAGTAAATAAATAACCAACACCAGAATAAAATGATTTCAAAAAAAGATTTTTCAAATGCAAACTTTAAATTCAAAATCATCCTGTTGGTGTTTTGTTGCAGTATGATGGCTTTTTCGCAGAAGAAAAAAAAACCGGAAAGTTTTCCAAAAGCTGAAAATAATTTAGTGTTGCAGGCACCTGTTAATTCCTGGGACGAAGCTATACCTCTTGGTAATGGTTTAACAGGTGGACTTTTATGGGGAGAAAAAAACCTCATCAGACTTTCGCTTGATCGGGGCGATTTGTGGGACGAACGCACTAATGGACCAAAAGAATGGTGGAAAACTCAAACTTGGGCCAAAGGCGGAAATATGTGGGAAGATGCTTATTATGGTTCGACACCTACAAAATTACCGGCTGGTGCAGTAGAGTTTACTTTAACAAATGGAACAGCAATACAATCATTTGAACTTAATAAAAGTACGGCAGAAGGAATTGTACATTTTGAAAACGGACAGCAGGCTACTGTTTTTTTTAGCGCTGTAAAGCCTGTTGCAATAATGCGCATTCCGGTTTCCCAATACAGTTCGCTAGAGGTAATGAGTTCGATGCAGGTTTCAGATAAATATCGCGGAGCATCTGCCGGACCCGATAGTCATACAATAAAATCATTAGGTTATCCCGCTGCAAAAAATGAAGCGACAGGAAATGCAAAATGGTACATTCAGGAAGCTTCAGAAGGATTGTCTTATTGCGTTTACACAGAAACACGAAAAATAAACAACGAAATCGTAACTGCAATAGCGGTAACCACAAGTCGTGAAGGCAGTGATTTACTGGAACTGGCAAAATCCCGCTGTAATGAGATTTTGAATCTCGGAATTACTAAAAGTTTATCAGAACACAAGTTATGGTGGAGTAATTTTTGGGCACAATCACAAATCAATTTGCCTGAAAAAAGAATGCAGGATTACTACACCTTTGCCCGCTATTTGTACGGATCGGGTTCCAGGGCCAATACACCTCCAATGCCTTTGCAGGGAGTCTGGACCTCAGCAACAGGAAGTCTTCCGCCATGGAAAGGCGATTATCACAGTGATTTGAATACCCAAATGACTTATATCGCGTATCAGGAAGCTGGAAATTTTGACGAAGGAAGCAGTTATATCAATTTCCTTTGGAACAAACGTGACAAATGGCGTGCTTTTGCTAAAGATTTTTATGAAACACCCGGATTGGCAGTACCGGGAGTAATGACTTTGGACGGGCAACCTTTGGGAGGCTGGGCTGCTTTTAGTTTGTCACCAACTATGACTTCCTGGAATGCACATTTATTTTATCTGCATTGGTTGTATACTGCTGATGATACTTTTCTAAAAGATCGCGCCTATCCTTGGTGTAAAGAAGCGGCAGAATGTTTACGAGGACTTTTGAAACCGGACAAAGACGGTAACTTGAAATTATTAAGATCTTCTTCTCCTGAGATATTCGATAATAAATGGTTAGAGCCTAATACCAATTATGATTTAATGAGTATGAAAATGCACTTTTTGGCCGTAGCCGAAATGGCAGAGGCTTTAGATTTAACGGATGAAGCAAAATCATGGAACGAATTAGCTCAAAAATTAGGAGATTTTCATGTGGCACCAGATGGAGAATTAATGCTTGATTCCAAATTATTATTGAGAGAAAGCCATCGACATCTATCTAATATCATCGGAATTTATCCTTTCAATCTGATCACAACCGAAGGCAATGCAGAAGAACAAAGAAGAATTAATACGACACTAAAACGTCCGGAATGGAATGCTGAAAAACATAATGAATGGTGTGGTTATTCCTGGGCATGGATGTCGTGCATGCAGGCTCGTACCGGAAATGCGGAAAGCGCGTACCATCATCTGGATGTTTTTGAAAAAGCCTATATCCTGAGAAATGGTTTTCATGTCAATCAGGATCAGACTCCCGATACTAAATACGGTTGGGGCGGAGGAAAACCTTTTACACTTGAAGGAAATTTTATAGCCATGCAGGCAATTCAGGAAATGTTATTACAAAGCTGGAGTGCTACGCCTGGGAAAGTAAACTCCGGTTTAATTAGAATTTTTCCTGCTGCGCCAAAAGAATGGGGCAATCTTTCCTTTACAGATTTGAGAGCAGAAGGAGGGTATAAAGTTTCTGCTACGCGAAAAAACGGAAAAATATCATGGTTCAGTATTACGACAAAGAAAGCGGGGACTCTGAGAATCAAGGATAATTTTGAAGAACAAGTTCCAAAATGGAATTCAAAAGAGGTAAAATTTCAAAATGGAATCTATGAAATTGCTGTTAAAAAGGGGCAGATAATTGAAGGTCAGTTTTAACTAAAAGCGAGTTTTTCCGGATTTATTTTGATAAAAAAGGGTGCTGATTTTGATTTAAGTAAGTCTCAGATTGGCAAAACAAAACTGGATTTCAGAAAAATTGGAGAGTAGATAAAAAACAAATGCAAAAAAATGCTTACAACTTTATAAAATGATAAAAATGAGTAAAGTACAGCAGGAAATTTTGTAACAATTTTATTGAAAAAGGAAATTATTAAGTGAAGATAATTCATTATCGGAAATTCTGATTTTGAAGACAAATAAAAAAAGTGAATGAATAGTAGTTAACATATATTTATGTTAAAAATATCGTAATTTATTGAAGTTTCAGTGTTTGTTTTTTGCAGTATTTATTTTTATTGATTTTGGGCTTGTTTTCCTTATTTTGTCAGAATAAAAGCACCTATTTTGCATCTTTTATTATTTTATTTTCAGCCAATTAGTGGTTAAATTTTCATTTCATTTTTTTTAATGTTAAAAAATATAAATTACTATAAAAAAATCACTAAAACGTTTTTGTAAATCGTTTTATTAAATATATATTTGTTCAAATAAATTAACTAAGGTTTAAGATAAACTTAACATTTCATGAAGAAAAACATTACTATCAAGGATATCGCCAAAGCCGCAGATGTATCCGTTACCACAGTTTCGTTTGTATTGAATAATAAAGGCGAGAAGATGGGGATAAGTAAGGAAGTGATTAAGAAAGTTATTAAGGTTAGTGAAGAAATGAAATTCAAACTCAATATGATCGCCAGTAGTTTGAGAACCGGAAAAACGAGATCTATAGGACTTATTGTAGAAGATATATCCAATCATTTTTTTTCCGATTTAGCAAAGGTGATCGAGAGGGAGGCAATCGATTCTAATTATAGAGTGTTTTATTGCAGTACAGGAGGAAATGATGAGCGTGCTGTTGAATTAGTTGATAGTTTATTGCAGGCAAATGTTGACGGTTTTATCATAACACCTACAGAGAATATGAAAGCTACTGTAGACAGATTATTAGAACTTCAGTGTCCGGTAGTTTTAGTCGACCGATATTTTGAAGGTCAGAATGTGAGTCATGTGGTACTTGATAATTTTGAAGGGGCTGAGAAAGCAACGCATTATTTACTGGAAAAAGGATTCAGAAAAATTGCGTTTATAACCAATTACTCACAGCTTATTCAGATGAATTTGAGAAAGCAGGGATATACTAAAGTATTAAAGGAAGCAGGATTATATGATGAGTCACGAATTCTGGATATGGAATATCATATCTCTGAAGAAAAAAGAATTGAAAAGATCACTGAATTTTTGACTAAAAAAACAGATATAGATGCGGTATTATTTGGAGCTAATTATTTGTTGCTTGCAGGTTTACAGTCTTTTAGAAGGCTTGAATTAAAAATACCTGCAGATAAAGCGGTAATTAGTTTTGATGATCATGAAAGTTTTAGACTGAACTCACCTTCTATTACTGTTTTAGCACAACCTATTGAAGAAATGGCAAAGAAAACGGTTAAATTATTAATGAAACAAATGACCGACGGGAGTAATTATAAAATTATTAAAGAGAAGAAAAAAGGAAATCTAATTATAAGGGAATCAGTGTAAAAAAGATATTCCTTTTTTTTAATACAATTAGCTAAAACGTTATAGTTGGGCATGCTATAACGAGGATCAACCAAACCAATTATTAAATAAAAAAAATGCTTATGAGTAAAAGAAATTGAGAGAGAACAAACAAGAAACTTAGACTATTACTACATCCGGTAAGGAGAAGGTAATGTAGAATTAAAGGTTTTAGTATTCCATATTTTTTTTAACAAGAACCTTTTAATTTAAAAAAATTAAAACCAAACCAAACTAATATTAATTATGAGAAAACTGTTATACAAATCACTGTTAGTTTTTCTAATGGTAATGTGCTATCAAGGAGTAAATGCTCAAAATAAAACAATCTCCGGGGTAATTACAGATAATGCCAATCTTCCTGTTCCTTTTGTTACTGTTAAGGAAAAAGGAACCAAACAAGAAACAAATACTGATGAGAATGGAGCATTTACAATATCAGTAAAAGATGGTGCCACGATCATCTTGAGCGCTGTAGGATTTAAAACTACCGAATTAAAAGCTAAAGACGGAATGGAAGTTAAGCTGGCAAGCGCCACTAACGAATTAGATGGTGTTACAGTAACCGCTTTGGGGCAAACGAAAAAGAACAAATCTATCGGTTATGCAACTAGTATAATAAAAGCTGATGCAATCACAAAAACAGCATCTCCAACAATTGCTAACTCTTTGTATGGTAAAGCACCGGGTGTCCGTATTACATCTACACCAGGAGGAGCTGGAGCAATCAATATCCAGATTCGTGGTATCAACTCTATCACAGGTAGAAATCAGCCGCTTATCATTTTAGATGGTGTGCCTATTCGTGATGGTGAGGTAAACAATAGTGATTACTGGAATGAGCAACGTGTAAAAAACAATGGTTTAGCAGATATTAACCCTGAAGACATCGAGAATATTTCGATTCTTAAAGGAGCATCTGCAGCTGCTTTATACGGTTCTGAAGCTGTAAATGGAGTTGTATTGATCACTTCTAAATCAGGTAAAGGAAAAAAAGGGTTAGGTGTAGATTTTAGTACTAGTTACTCTGGCAATGAAATTGCATACTTACCTAGATTTCAATATGAAAGAGGTCCAGGATGGTCAAATGCAAATTTCTCTGCAGGGTTTTTAGCTCCAAATGGTTTTGCACAGTATGATACAAATGGAGATGGTACACCTGACACTAGAGGAGTTTCTAATAGTAGTTATAACTATGGTCCTTGGTTCGACGGACAACCAGTTATGACTTGGGATGGAGTAGTGCGTCCTTATTCACCTCAAAAAGATGGATATAAAAATATGTTCCAAAATGCTTGGGATGCGACTACAAACATTGCACTTACAAATAGTACTGAAAACAGCAACACTCGTTTTTCTTACACACATATTGAATCAGAAGGATTAAGTATGGGGAACAACAACAAGAAAAACAATTTTAACTTAAACGCATCTTTCAAAACAGGTAAATTAAAAACAGATGTAATTGTAAGTTATTTGAATCAAAACATAACGAATCGTGCTTACGGTATGGATCGTTTGGTTAATAATTTCACAGGTATGATTAGTCCGTTTTCTAATGGAGATTGGTACAAAGAAAGATACAAAACGAGCTTAGGATATAAATATGTTACGGGTAAAGACACTCAAAGTTTAACTCCAAATGAGAATATTTACCGTAATGGTTTTAGAGGTGATATTGCTGATTATTTCTGGAATACAAATGCTAAAAGACAAACTGAAATTACAAACCGTTTGATTGCAAGTGTTACTGAAACGCTTTCAATTACAAATGAGTTAACATTACGCGGCCGTATTTCGACTGATTTAACTTCGGTAAATACAGAAAATAAAAATCCGGTAGAGATACCTTTGATTTATAAATTTGGTGGAGAGGGAGATGTTTCAGGATCTTTTTTAATGGATGCTCAGGATTATAATATTCTTTATGGAGATGTATTATTAACATACAATAAAAAAATTAATGAAGATTTTGGTGTAAATGCTGTTTTGGGATATTCTGGTACGCAAGAAACAGGAAGAACAGTATCACGTTATACAAATGGAGGTTTAAGTGTTGAAGGTTGGTATGATATGAACTCATCTATAGGAACACCTCTTAGTAAAAGTACAAGATACGAAACGGTTAAAGATGCAATTTTTGGAACTTTGAGCGGAAGTTTTAGAAACTATTTGTTTATTGAAGGAACAATCAGAAGAGACCGTACTTCTACAATGAACCCAAATAACAATGCTTTTACTTATCCTTCTGTTAACTCAAGTTTTGTATTGTCTGATGCAGTTACACTGCCAGAATTTATCAGTTATGCAAAAATGAGAGGTTCTTGGGGTATAGTGGGTAACTATCCAGATCGTTACAGAGCTAACGTTGCATTTATTCAAAATACTTTAGGGACTCAAGGTACAGCAAATCCTGTTTTGATTACAAATTCTCAGGATGTGTATGGAAATGAAGGAATTAAACCTGAAATGAAAAACGAGTACGAGCTTGGTTTTGAAACTAAGTTCTTTGATAGAAGATTAGGGTTAGATTTTTCTTACTACAATGCAAAAATTAAAGATCAAATTCTTGACATGACTTTAGCACCAACTACTGGAGCTAGTAAAATATTAGCAAACGTAGGGGAATTAAATAACAAAGGATTTGAAATTGCTTTAACAGGTTCTCCTTTCAGAACTCAGGATTTTTCTTGGGACGTAACTTTAAACTGGGCTAAAAATATCAATAAAATTGTAAAATTAGCTAACGGTGCGAGTGAATTACTTCACGCGGATTATGATGGATCTGCTGCTCAGTTAAAATCTGTAGTGGGCGACCCAATGGGAGGTATTTATGCGCATCCAGTTAAAACAGATGCAAGCGGTAAGAAAATGGTTGACTCTGATGGTTTCTACATGCTTGATGGTGACAAATGGGAAAAATACGGATCGGCTATGGCAAAAGGTGTAGGAGGTTTGTTGAACTCATTTACGTATAAAAATTTCACATTAGATGTAAACATTGATTATTCTTATGGTGGCTATTTAATGCCAACAGGTATCAGCTGGATGACAGCTTTAGGTTTAACGGAAGAATCATTGAATGCTAGTACAAACGAGCGTGGTGGTTTAACCTATTACGTGGACAATGGTAAAGGAGTTCAGGTTCCAAACAGTGCAACTGCAGGTCCTGCTGGTCAACCAGTATTCCGTGATGGTATGTTAATGGACGGTGTTACTGCAGACGGTGCCCAAAATACAAATGTGGTTTCTCAAGCGGGTTATTATGTTAGCACTTATAACTGGGGAGGTCCACAATACAGCAGTTCACGTTATGAATTATACATTAAAAAGAATGATTACGTTAAGTTAAGAGAGTTATCTCTTGGGTTTAATGTTCCAGCTTCATACGCAAGTAAAATTGGTGCTACTAAATTAAGTCTTTCTTTCTTTGGACGTAACTTATTCTACATCTACAGAACTATTAAAGATATGGACGCTGAAGCAACTACTTCTGGATCCAGATGGGACAAAAACGTAAACAATGCTGGTGTAAGTCCTTCTACAAGAAGTTATGGAGTAATGTTAAGAGCATCTTTCTAATTGCGTAAATTATAATTAAAAAATAGACAACATGAGAAAATTATTATATATATCATTAACGACAGCAGCGATCTTTTTGAGCTCTTGTTCAGACAGTGATTTTGAAAATGCGTACAAAGATCCATCTACTGTAACGGCAACAAATGTTCCTAAGCAGTTTGCAGGGTTCATGAAGATTAACTTTGAGGATGTTATTCCATCGTATTGGAATTACTTTACGGTAATTAGAACTACTTCTTTAAGTTATACTCAGGCTCACGGTATTTATAATGCATCAGGACGTTTTGTTCCTGGAGCGGCAGTAACGAACAGGTGGGATAGATATTACAAATTCATTACTCAATATAGAGAGTTAGAAAAAGTAATGGCCACTTTATCTCCAGCTGAGCAGGCAGAAAATCGAATTTATACCGTTACTTCTACAATTTATTTGTACGATCATACTTCAAAAATGATTGATAACTTCGGAGATATTCCTTTTTCTGAAGCAGGTAAAATTAGTACGACTGGTGGTAATTATGACGCTGCAGCAGCTAAGTATGACAATCAGACGGAGCTTTACATCAAAATGTTAGACGATTTGAAAGCTTTTTCTACTGAATTGAATACAATTACGTTATCTGCTAAGGTAGTAGTTGAGTTCAAAAATCAAGATTTGATTAACAAAGGAAACTTGGTAATGTGGAAAAACTACTGTAACTCTTTACGTTTAAAATTATTAAATAGAGTTGCTGCTGTTCCGGCTTTTACAGCCAGAGCAAATTCAGAAATAGCTGAAATCATTGCAGAAGCGAAAATTGTTGATGAAAATTCAGAGAATATTGCCTTTAGAGTTTATACTCAAGATACTGATTTAGATACTTCAGGTTTCTTTGATGCTTTAGAGTCTACTAACAACAATCTTGCTCCAAAACCAATGATTGATCATATGAATGCTAACAGCGATCCACGTGAACCTTGGTTATTTGAAAAAGGGGCAAGTGCAACAGATTATGTAGGACTTGATCCATTGTTGGATTCAGGGACTCAGGATCAATTAATTGCTGATACTGAAATAGCAATTTATAATAGATCTGTAATCAGTAGAAATGACTGGCTGCCTGGAACATTGATTAATGCTGCCGAAGTAAACTTAATTCTTGCAGAGTATTATTCAAGAAACGGAAACGGTACTACAGCGAAAACATATTTCGAAAAAGCGATTAAACAGTCTGTCGAGTATTACGTAAGATTAGGTGATAAGGCTGATGATTTAACCTGGAAACCAACTACAGAGCCTACAGCAGCTGAAGTTGACGCATACATTGCCAAAATTAATTTTGCTGGAGCAACAACAGCAGAAGATCAGTTGAAGTTAATTGCTTTTCAAAAGTATATTCACTACAACATCATGCAGGCTGATGAAACTTGGGCTGAACAAAGAAGATTAAAACTTCCGGCACTTAATTTCATGGAAGATGAAACAAGTACAATCAGAAAAACACCTCCAACTCGTTGGACATATCCAAATTCTGAGCGTGTTTATAATACAACAAATTACAATACTGTTAAAGACAAAGATAATTTAAGTACCAAAATTTTCTGGGACGTAAAATAATTTCATTTTTAATGTTTGGTTAGTAATTGGTAAACCCCAGATTCAGGATGTTTCTTGATTCTGGGGTTTTTAACTTAGAAATGAATCTTTTTTTAAGAGAAAAAATCTTTGTAAAGCGGATGTTATTACATCAAAAAAATCGGCGGACTAGCAGTTAATTTGACTGTAGTCCACCGATTTTATTTTTAAATGGTTCTCCTTTAATTTCTTCTTATCATACCATAAAGAGGAGGTCGGGTGTAAAAGCAAAGGATTAGTAAAAAGTTTAACCGCAAAGTACACAAAGAAAAAACGCAAGGTTCGCAAAGTTATAGTGAAACTTTGCGAACCTTGCGTAAATCTTAGCGCTCTTTGCGGTTAAAAAAATAGGCTGTCAAAGAGAATTTAAAGCGTTTTAATTCTGTTTAATAAAAGTTAATGGCTGTTCGTAATTTGCAATAGAAACAAGCGCATTATAAATGTATTTTGAGACCAAAGCCCCGCCTTCGCCGTTAATCAATGTAGTATCATCCTCAGGTGTGTGATATTGCGGATGCCCGCCTGTATGTAATCCTATAGCCGAAATATCATTTTTATAAAAAGTAACATGGTCTGAACCGCCTACATCTCCAGCAAAAACAACCGGATTCAGTCCACTGCCTTCGCCTAATTTTTTCATCAATTCAACACCATCAGGAAAAGTGCCGGCACCCCCCATATACAATTCTTTTTTATCATTCAATCGGCCAACCATATCCATATTAATCATCACTTTTACAGCATCCTTGTTTACTGGTAAGTGATTAACAAAATACTTCGACCCCAATAATCCTTCTTCCTCAGCACTAAAAGAAATAAAGATGATACTTCTTTTTGGGGCAATTTTGTGATGGTGAAATTCCTCCAAAATAGATAACAAAGCCGAAACTCCCGAGGCATTATCATCGGCTCCATTATGAATAGCGAGTGTGTCTTTTTTCTTGCTGCCTGAACCTTTTCCGCCCCAGCCCCAATGATCGTAATGTGCACCAATCACGATAAACTCATTTTTTAGCTTTTCATCAGAACCTTCCAGATAACCTACTACATTTTGAGTCGACACGCTGTCGGACTTCATTTTATTAATATCGGGTTTGATGAATATTTTAAAAGGCTGATAATAATTGTCGTTGAATTTTTTCAGTCCATATTTTTTAAAATACTTTTTGATGTAAGCCGCTGCTTCATTATTACCTTTTGTCCCGGCAAGACGGCCTTCAAGTTTATCGGAAGCCAAATAAGTATCGTGCTGCAAAAAGCGCTTTGCTGAAAAGGAAGATTGCGCTGTAGTTTTTCCGGTTGTGCTGAATGCAACGAGCGAGAAAAATAGAATTTTTTTAAACATTTTTTTAAATAATTTTAGAAAATAAAGCCCTGTGAGAGCTTTTAGATTTACTGTATTTGCATTTCAATTATAGTATCAATTGCATCTATCGTTATACCATTTAGATAGACAAAAGTGCCTTCTGCCTGTTGTTTAAATTGGAGTTCTTTTCTACTGTCCATCAAGTAACATTTCTTGATTTTTTGTTTCATCTCAGGAATAAAAATATAGTCAGCTTGTTTAGGAGCATTGATAATATGGGCAAACCAGTTTTTGTTTTTAGCCGTAAATACGCCCCAGTCCTGTGGTTTCATAACATTGCCTCTTGTTCCATAAATTGTATTTCCGTTTTTATCCATCCAAACTCCAATTTCTTTTAAAGTTTCAACAAATTCCGGCTGAATGGTTCCGTCTGCCATTGGGCCAACATTTAAAAGAAAATTAGCATTCAGACTTGCAGCATTGATCATATAATGAATTAAATCCTTAGTTGATTTGTATTTTCTGTCATTGATATTAAATCCCCAGGAATTGTTCATGGTTTCGCAAGTTTCCAAAGGCAATTGAGAAACAGATTGTCCTCCAAATCCTGTAGAATTTCCGCCTGGTAAATCTTTTTCAAATGCCTGAAAATCTTCACCCTGTATTGGAGTTAAATGGTGATTGTTTGAAATCAGACAGTTGGGTTGAAGAGAGTGAATCAGTTTGTAAATTTCATCATAATGCCAATTTACTTTTGATGTCAATGTTTTATCAGTATCATTATCTAATTGATCCCAATGTCCATCAAACCAAATTCCTCCAATTTCTCCATAGTTGGTCAGCAATTCGGTTAATTGTCCTTTCATAAAACGAATGTAGCTCTCCCAATCACTTTTTTGGGTTCTGCCGGTTCCTTTGCCTGTTTTTCCAGTTTCGTATTGGTAATCAGATCTTGTCCAGTCTAAAAGCGAATAGTAGCAAAACAGTTTAATACCTTCTTTATGACATTCATCTGCCAGTTCTTTTAATAAATCTCTTTTAAAATGGGTATTGGTAATTTTCCAGTCTGATAATTTGGTGTCAAAATTGCTAAAACCATCGTGGTGACGCGTGGTAAAAGTAATATATTTCATTCCTGCACTTTTTGCAATACTTACCCATTTTTTAGCATCAAAATCCTGCGGATTAAATACATTAATCAATCTTCCGTATTCTGTTACTTTAATGTTTTGGTTGTTCATAACCCATTCGCCATTTCCCAGAACGCTGTATGGGCCAAAGTGAATAAACATACCAAATTTATCATCTTGAAATTCTTTCCTGTTTTTTAGATTTCCTTCGGTTGGAGTATAGGTTTGAGCCATTATTGTGGTCAGGCTCATCGAGAAAAGCAGCAGGCAAAATGTGATTTTTTTCATGTTTTTTGGAGTTAGGTGGTTTGAGAGTAAGGTTTTAATAATGAAAAACTAGAATTAACTCTTTGAGTGTAATGCGTAAAAAAAATAAACACATATAAACATAGTCAGGTAGCTTTTGGATTATGTTTCTATGTGTTAAAAGAATTAAAACCAATGAGTTAATTTTAATTTTTTGAAGTTTAAATATATAAAGACTTCTGTATAATCAGTAAGTCGATATTATCTAACTTTAATTATCAATTACCTTTCTCCAATCAAAAATCCTGAAACATTCCAGGCACTGCTACTGGTTCCTTCTGGTTTTCCCATCGGGATAGAAACGCGAATAGTATGTTTTCCTGGGGAAAGAGCTCCTAAATCAATTAAATTCGGGTTCGTTGTCGTTCCCGGGCACCAGTTAGAACGACTTAAGTCAGAAGATGATAATCCATTACCAAAATTCCCCGAAGCAGGATTACTCAATCGGTATGATCCACAATCTGTACGCCAGGGCGTAAACGCAAAAACTTCTTTTCCATCAATAAAAATAGAGTTCTTTTTCTGTAAAAATTCATCACCATTTTCCCACCCTCCGTGACCGGTTGTGGTATAACTCAATTTGAAATTTTTATATCCCTGAGGTACTTCAAAAGACATTTCCAATCCTTTGTCATTATCAAACATTGTGGCATATTCCTGTCCAGCCATTTCCATTACATTGAGGGTATTGAATAATGGAAGAATAAAATCAGCTTTTGTATTGTTATCCTCACCGTTATGTATGCTGATATTTAAACTCGCCTTATGTCCGCCTGCATCGTAATTTCCAATAAACATTCCGATGTAAACTTCCTGATTGCTTAGTTGAGATTGTAATAATGAAATGTCCTGACGATAGAAAACACTATCCTGCCAAACCTTATCTTTTAATTGCAGATAGTTAAAATGCTTTACGCCAAAAGGAGTAAAAAAGCGCATCAACTCCAATAAGGGAGTATAGTCATCCGTTGCAGCAACGCCCTGGTATTTTTTACCATTTCCATTTTCATAAACAGGCAATGTTTTAGCGCCGTTTTTTAATCCGTCCAGAAACGAGCTTTTTTTATTCATTGGAATCATAAAAACAGAACCGGTTCTGTCGTATGCATCACCATTAGATTGTTGGGTAACATCAGCAAAAATGGCACTTCCTTTTTTTATTTCCGGAAATTTCACCTTACGCACAATAATGGTACCGCTTGCAAATCGCAATATACTGTCGTTTGATTTTGCATCCGGCACAAAATGAATCTGTTCTTTATTAAAAACAGGGATATTGATAAAACGGCTTTTCCATAATAAATCTTTATAAGTCAATTGGTCTACAGACTGTACAGCAGGAATTTTTAGAATAGTAGGAACAGTTTTTAAAATCTCGATTTTAGCAGCTGTAACAACAGAGTTTCCATTGCGAATAGTTTCCAGAACCAAACCTAAATCTTGCCCTAAAACTCCTGGTCCGCCTTTTAGACCTAATTCGTTCGTGTACCAAATTTCAATTTTGTTAGAATTTACCGAAGTAGTTGCTTTTTTGCAGGTATAGTTGAGTATTTTTTTAGTTTCAGAACTAAACTCAAATTTTTGTTTTCCCAATGCTTCGCTATCATTACTAAGAATCGATTTGTTTTTGAGTTGCGCCCATTGCGAAATGGTTTTGGTATTGAAATCAATAAAAGTCTGTTCATATGGGAGTTCCGCTTTTTGCTGGAGGATTTTGTCAGTTGTAGTCAGACTTACCTCTTTAGAAGCATATAAAAGTAGCGGATCCGGGTTTTCGACACGTTTTCCGTTATAACTTCTGTCATAAGTGATTTTGATGGCTTTTGGGGTTTTCTGGCCATAAGACAATGTAACAATACAAAAGGCAAGAAAGATAAATGAAATTCTAGTCATGTTTAGGTTGGTTTTATGGTCTCTTTAAGCTAATTCAAAAGAAACAAAATAGAAAAATAAGATGGTTTGAGTCTTTTCTAAATCGATTTAATAAAGAAAAATCGGAAGTAGGATGAAGGCATTAAATGATGTTTTCATGATGTATTCTAAAATTATAGTATTGGGAATTATAGCGGCATGTCAGTACGACATTTGTAAAAAGCTAAGATAAAAATTTTTCGCTTCAAATAGGAACATACTAATGTTTTTTACTAAAAAAAGTGAAGCATTTTGTTTCATTTGCTGAAAATCAATGATTTTGCTATAACGATTTAGGACTAAATATTTTTTAGTAAAACTGTTTAGTAATCAGTGTTTTATATTTTTTAAAAAATAATTTTGTCGGTAAATAAAAAAAACTACATTTGTCATATGTATGAACATATGAACAAAATACCGTTACTGGATCACGACAGCAAAATACCTTTACATAAACAAGTAGAGGATTTATTACGTGAATTGATCAAACATCCCGATTTTAAAGATGGAGAATTGTTTCCAAAAGAAGTTGATTTGGCCAAACGCTGGGGAATATCCCGTAATACGCTTCGTCAGGCAATTGCTGTTTTGGTAAATGAAAAATTACTGGTAAGAAAGAAAGGTTCAGGAACAAGGGTTTCACAAAACCGAATCACAACCAATCTGAATAACTGGATGAGTTTTACGCACGAGATGGAAGATATGGGACTAGAGTTTAAAAACCTTTATCTCAATGTCGAACTGGTACAGGCGAGTGCTAAAATTGCCAAACATTTACAAATCAATGAGGGAGACGAAGTATTGCTTTTACAACGTACCCGAAGTATTGATGATAGCCCGATGGTCTATTTTGAATCCTATTTTCATCCCAGAATCGGACTTTCTGCTGATGAAAATTTCGAGGCACCTTTATATGAGATTCTAGGGAACAAATACAATGTGGTTCCGGTATATTCACAGGAAGAACTTAAGGCAATTGCAGCCAGTAAGCGCATTGCAGGTACCTTAAAGATTGAAAAGAACCAACCTGTTTTAGAAAGAAAAAGGGTAGTGCTTGATACCGCGAGAAGGCCAATCGAATATAATATTTGTTATTACAGAAACGACTGGTTTACCTATACAATCGAAATAAAACGTACGATTTAAGCAAGATGAAAATAGGAATTGATGTAGGCGGAAGTCATGTTACCGTAAGCGTTTTAGCAAACAACACTCTTGATAATCAACCTCAGCGATTCATTAGAAAAGAGATCAATTCAAATGAAAATGCAACCGCTATTATTTCGTCTATAGGAAATGGTATTAAGGAAATATTAAATGAAGAAGCGTTAGTTGATGTTGTAGGAATTGCTTTTCCGGGACCTTTTAATTATGAAAAAGGCGTGAGTGAAGTTTTGGGAGTTGGCGGAAAATTTGAAACCACTTTTGGGATTCATTTGCAGCAGGCACTCCAAAATTTTACGAATCTGAAAACAACTCTCTTTGTTTTTTCCAACGATGCCGATTGTTTTGCAGAAGGCGCTTATTTCCGTCACCGGTTAAACAGTAAAAGAACTGTTTTTGTGACTTTAGGAACCGGATTTGGTTCCGCAATAATGTTAGACGGTGAACTAATTAAAAAACATTCGGATATTCCAGAAGGCGGTGCTTTTTACAATCAGTCTTTTTTAGAACAAAAAGCCGATGATTATTTCTCAGTCCGTTGGCTTTTGGCAGAATATAAACGTCTTACTGGAGAAAATATTCAAACGGTAAAAGCAATTGCAAATTTGAATACAGAAGCTTCAAAGACCGTTTTTACCAATTTTGGTCGAAACATGGGAGCATTTCTTTTTCCTTGGTTTGAAAAATTTCGATGTGAAGAGCTGGTAATAGGCGGTAATATTTCGAAAGCAAAAGCCTTATTTATGCCCGCTTTAGAAGAAGCTTTAAAAGAGTTAAAAATAAAAGTAAATATTATTTTCTGTGATGATGCTGAGCTAAGTATTCTAAGAGGAGCGACAATTATTGCAGATAAGAAAAATAAAATACAAATGGAAAAATCTATTCAGTCTAAAAGAAAAACCACACAACCTTTATTGCCTGTACAAGCCGTTATAAAAGAAAATGGAGAATACAATGTTTTTCCTTCTTTTCCTGCCAACTCAGAAGTTTTTGTAGGGTTTGAGACTTTAGCGAATCAAATTGTAACACAAAAGATTGTTGTTATAGATGGATTTGGCGGTGTTCTGTGGGAAAACTTTAAAGATCATTTAAACTCAGTTTTGATTGAAAAAAAGAAAAATGTGCTTTGGTATGATATTGATTCCTGCTTAAAATCAAGTGAAGAAATCAATAAAATGATTGAGCCAAACCTAAATGGTGATGATCCTGTTTTTGGTAAAAAATACCTGGGAGAACTTGCTGATTTTTTCGAGACTGAAAAACTAAATAAATTAAAGCCAGACACAAGTGCTGATATTTGTATTGTGTACGGAACAGGAGCTTCATTATCCAACTGGGAAGGACTGCTTCTTTATGTTGATGTTCCGAAAAATGAAATTCAATATCGAATGAGAGCCGGTTCTGCAAAAAATATTGGCAGTAATGACACTTTAGTATATTCTCAGATTTATAAAAGAATGTATTTTATAGAATGGCCGGTTTTAAATATTCATAAAGAGCGTTTACTGCCAAAAATGGATGTGATTATTGATGAGCAGCGTATTGATGAAATTACCTGGATGAAAGGAAACGATTTTAGAAATGCATTGAATCTAATGTTGGAAAGGCCGTTGCGTGCCCGTCCGTGGTTTGAAGCCGGAGTTTGGGGCGGTAAGTGGATGAAAAATCATATTGAAGATTTAAATCAGGAGGAAGTGAATTATGCGTGGTCTTTTGAATTAATAAGTCCTGAAAACGGAATTGTCTTTGAAGGAAACAATTATTTACTGGAAGTTTCTTTTGACTTTCTGTTATTTCAGGATAACAAAAAAGTTTTGGGGAAAGCCGCAGAACGTTTCGGAAATTATTTTCCAATCCGTTTCGATTATCTGGACACTTTCGACGGAGGTAATCTTTCGGTACAATGTCATCCGCGTCCGGAATACATTAAGGAGAATTTTGGAGAACCTTTTACACAGGATGAAACTTATTATATTCTGGATTGTGAAGAAGATGCCGAAGTATATTTAGGTTTTCAGGACGATATTAATCCTGATGAATTTAGAAATGCATTAATCGAATCACAGGAAAAGGCAGAAGAAATAGACATTGTAAAATATGTGCAAAAATTCAAAGCCCAAAAGCACGATTTGTTTCTTATTCCGAATGGAACCATACATGCTTCCGGAAAGAATAATATGGTACTGGAAATCAGTAGTACACCTTATATTTTCACCTTTAAAATGTACGATTGGGTTCGTCCGGGATTAGATGGAAAACCACGTCCTATCAATATCGAACACGGATTCAAAAACGTCTATTTTGACCGTAAAGGCGAACGAATTACCAATGAATTTATTTCAAAACCAAAGGCTGTTAAAGAATTTCCGAATGGCCAAAAAATGAGTTTACCAACCCACGAAGAGCATTTTTATGCTGTTGATCGCTATGAATTTAACGGAGAAATTGAGATTGAAACCCTTGGGCAATGTCATATTTGTATGTTAGTAGAAGGCGAAATTGCAGAAGTAAGTGCGGGCGAACACATTCAAAAGTTCAAATATGCCGAAACATTTGTGATTCCGGCCAATGTTCCTAAGTACAAAATCAAACACCTAAGCGACAAAAAAGCATTTGTAGTGGTTTCGTATGTAAAAGACAGCTGGTGCTAAAACTATGGGGCAGTAAACAAAATGAACCACCATTTAAGCCCTTTGGTATTTAAACCAAAGAAATAAGATTAACTATAACTACTATCTAAGAACCAAAAATATTATGAAGACCCAAGGAACCAATTATTTTATCTCTCTTATAACACTTATTGCAGCATTAGGAGGCTTTTTATTCGGATTTGACATGGCTGTGGTAAGTGGTATTATCGAACCCTTGAAATTACAATACGAATTATCATCTGCTCAGGAAGGATTATTTGTTTCCTGTGCTTTATTAGGCTGTATTATCGGAGTCGCTTTTTCAGGTTATTTAAGTGATAAAATTGGAAGAAAAAAAGTATTGTTTGTTTCTGCGATTTTATTTTTAATAAGTGCAGTCGGATTTGCATTTTCAGAAGCCTATCCCGTATTGATTTTGTTCCGCGTTCTTGCAGGCATGGGCGTGGGAGTAGCTTCAAATGTGTCACCGCTTTACATCTCGGAAGTGGCGCCTTCGCATAAACGCGGACAATTGGTGGTTTTTTATCAACTGGCAATAACTGTTGGAGTTTTGGCGGCTTATATCAGTAATTTTTTCCTTCAAAAACATGCTTCCTCGCATTTAGGATCCGGCAGCGGTTTGTTGTACTGGATGTTTGTAGAAAATGTTTGGCGCGGAATGTTTATTGTTGGCGTAATTCCTGCCGCAGCATTTTGTTTCCTGCTGCTAATCGTTCCCGAAAGCCCACGCTGGTTAATTCAATACGGAAAAAATGAAGAAGCCTTAGAAATATTAACTAAAATAAACGGAGAGGAAATTGCACAAACAGAATTAGACTCTATCAAAGAAATGACGGGGCAAAAAGCAGGTGGCATAAAAGAATTATTACGTTTGCCTTTGCGCAAATTATTGATATTGGCTATGGTGCTTACTGCCTTATCTCAGTTTAGCGGTATTAATGGTGTCATATTTTATGGCCCAACCATTTTAAAATCGGCCGGAATTGTTACGAGCGATGCCTTGTTTTATCAAATTATTCTGGGATCGGCTAACGTACTTTTTACTTTTATCGCGATTTCAAAAGTAGACACCTGGGGGCGAAGACCTTTGTATATCACAGGTTCATTATGTGCGGCTTTTGCACTGGCATTGACTGGATTTTGTTTCCTGATGAATATTACAGGATGGTTTATGTTGTTAAGCATCATCTTATTCCTTTTATTCTTTGCCTTTTCTCTTGGACCGTTAAAGTTTGTGATCTCCACAGAAATTTTTCCCACGCATATTAGAGGAACAGCTTTATCGATTTGTATTATGACTATGTGGGTTTCAGACTGGGTGGTGAATTTGTTATTCCCGGTTATGAGAGATGGTTTAGGCATCGCTACGACATTTTTTATCTTCTCATTCTTTTGTATTCTTTCTTTTGGTTATGCAAAAAAGAAATTATTCGAAACGAAAGGAAAGAGTCTGGAAGAAATTGAAAAATCTTGGAATTTGTAATCATGGATATAAATAAAATAATTTTGAAAGTAAAAATAGTTTTCGGCTTATTACTGATTTTTTCAGTACAATCCCTTTTCGCACAAAAAGAAGTTCCGTTTTTTGGAAAAATCAATTGGATCAATGGTTTTGGAAAAGAAATTACAGGAGAAAATATCACGTATAATTCTGCTTTTCAGGATTATGCAACAGTAGCGCTTTTAACAAGGACGACCGATGGTAATAAGACTATAGAATGGGAAACAGCTCCTGCTCCAAAAGTGATAAAAGACGATTATGTATATTTTAGCTGGGTTGCAGGACATTCATCAGGATCAAGCAGCGGTGACAGAAATTTTGATTTGTATGTAGATGGAAAAAAGATGTTGACTTTTACGACTTTACCTAAAAATCAAAAAGCAAACTGGATTTTCAAAACAGATGACGGATCGGCATTAGCATTTCAGCAAATAAAACTGGATGGAGCAAACGACTCTCAAGGATATGCATACCTGCGTCTTCCTGCCAGTAAAGTAAAACCCGGACAATCTGTTCGAATAAAAATTGTTGGTCAAAAACAAAACAGTAACGACTGGTTTATGACGTTCAAGTTTGCATTTGAAGAAAATGTAAAAGTAACTCCAATGCCTTTTCTTTTAAAAAATGGAACACAAACGCTTGCTTTAAGTGTTTTGCATTTTGGTAAAGAGGAAACGGTAAATGTAAAAATCAACGCAAAAGAAAATTACACCTATACAGCAAAAGACGGAATGAACAGTTTTGACATTCCGATTGCAGCAGTTACAAAAGAGGAAAAAGTAAAGGTGCAGGTAAAACTTGCGGGCAAAACTTTTATCGATGACTTTTTTGTTGTAAAACCTATTGTTTACAGAGAATTTCATTTACTGCATCATTCTCATACAGATATTGGTTATTCACATTTGCAGCCTGAAATTGTAAAAGTGCACAATAAAAATATCGATGATGCACTCGAAATGATCGAAAAAACAAAATCGTATCCAGAGGAAGCAAAATTTAAATGGAATATAGAATCAATTTGGGCAGTCGAAAATTATTTGAAAGAAGCAACACCGGTTCAAAAAGAAAAGTTTGTAGCAGCAGTAAAAAATGGCGACATTCTGCTTTCGGCATTATATGTAAATATGCTTACCGGAATGAGCCAGGCCGAAGAAATGTTTCATTACACAGATTACGCTGCTAAGCTGCGCAAAGAATTTGGTTTTACCATAAACAGCGCAATGATTTCTGATGTTCCCGGATTTGCCTGGTCAACAGTAACAGCACTTTCAAAAGGAGGCGTAAAATATTTCTCTATAGGTTCTAATTTTATGGGATTAGATCATCCGTATAGAGGAGACAGAGCGGGGCATTTTCTTAAAAATTGGGGGGACAAACCCGTTTGGTGGTCATCACCTTCAGGACAGGAAAAAGTATTGTTTTGGGCAGGAGCCAAAGGATATTCCTCATGGCACGGCATGCAGCCGGGTGATATTTATGAAAGAGGAGCCAGGAAAATTGCAGATTACTTAAATGAATTAACAGCCAGCAATTATCCTTATGATATGGTACAATGGCGTTTTAATATTATTGCCGACAATGCTCCAATTGAACCTAATGCTTCTGATTTTGTAAAAAAATGGAATGAAAAGTACGCCTCTCCAAAACTAATTCTCAATACTGCTGATAAAATGTTTGAAGCTTTTGAGAAAAAATACGGGGATAAAATACCAACCGTAAAAGGCGATTTGACACCTTATTGGGAGGATGGAGCCCTTTCTACAGCGGAGGAAGAAGGAAAAAACAGAATTAACAGTTTACGTCTGCAGCAATTAACAACACTTTATACCATGTTGCAGCCTAAAAAATACGATCAGCAAAACTTTTATGAAGCTTGGAGAAATATTATAATGTTTCACGAACATACCTGGGGTGCCCATAATAGTATATCTGATCCAGATTCTCATTTTGTAACAGAACAATGGCGTATAAAAAAACAGTTTATGCTTGACGCTGATACTGAGATTAATGCCTTAGAGAAAAACTTATTTGAGATGATAAGCAATTCGAAATCTAAGAAAATAGCCATTTTTAATACCTCATCTTGGAAAAGAACCGGATTGGTACTTATTGAAACAACTTTAAAAGGAAAATCAGTAAAAGATGCTAACGGAAAAATTACGCCATTGCAGCAATTGAGTAATGGAAAATATGCCTTTATTGCTACAGATGTTCCAGCTTTAGGAACTGCATTTTATGAAATCACAGACAAAACAAAATCAGATTTTACAAATCAGTTTGTTTTGGGAGATCATTCTTTATCGAACGGAAAAATTGAATTTGGCTGGGATAAAAACAACGGGAGTATTACGAATCTAAAAACTATTTCAGATTTTAACTACGCCGGAGATTTCCACAAACAGGGCTTAAACAGTTATTGGTACGTTCCCGGCTTAAATCCTGAGGAAGCAAAAACTAATACAAATGTTCAGGTTAAAATGCTGGAAAACGGACCTGTTGTAACATCGGTTTCAATTACATCAGATGCTCCCGGAGCCAATAAACTGGAGCGAATTATTTCGCTTTACAGCGGAAGTAATCAAGTATTGATACATAATGTTTTAGACAAAAAAGCCATTCGTACCAAAGAAGGAGTGCATTTTGGATATCCATTCAATACACAATTAACAAAAACTACGCTTGATGCAGGCTACGGAACAATTGAGTTTTTGAAAGATCAATTGGCAGGGTCAAATATGGATTTTCTTTATGGAAGAAGATGGGTAGATGTTTCGGCAGGAAACAAAGGAGTACAATGGATGCTTTTAGAATCTCCTTTGGTAGAACCAAACAGCATGGTTGATGAAAGAAAAGAGGTAGTGCCTAATCATAAGGAATGGAAAAAGACTGAGAAACCAACTTCTACTTGGTTCTCCTACGTGATGAATAATTATTGGCATACCAATTACAAAGCAGATCAGGGCGGCATTGTAAGCTTTAAATATGCACTTCGTCCTCATGAAACAACAGATAGAACCACGATGGAAAAAGAAGCAGCGGAGTTTACACAGCCATTGATGGCAATGACGATAAAAGAAGATGTAAAACTGCCTGTCAATCTTTTTGAATTGACCAATTCCAGAATTGTGGTAACCAGTTTAACGCCCAATCAGGATGGTACCATATTAATGCGCCTGTTTAATCCGGAAGATTCAGAACAACAAACAAAATTTGTATGGAAATCTTTGCAGCCAAAATCAATTATAGAGAAAACAACTGGCGTTGAAAAAGCAAATTCAGCTGAAATAAAAATGGCAGGAAGCGGAGTTTCAGAGTTTATACTGAAGATATAAAATCGGTTATAATCAGCGTTTTCGCGATAGCGAATCCGTTTAATCAGCGTCAGAAATTTATCGTTCCAATAAAAGAAAACGCCTTAATAATAAATTAAGATATATGAAAAGAATTTCAAAGACAATACTATTGTTCGCAATGATCATTTCGCTTTTTTCCTGTTCAAAGAAAAAGGATGATTTTAATGCAACTGCCTGGGTTGATCTGCAGATAGGTTCTGTACACGGGCGTTGGTTTTTTTACACGCCGGCCTCTTTACCATTCGGAATGGCCAAATTGGCTCCGCATACCAATGCTTACGGAAGCGGTGGAAGCTGGGCACCTTGCGGTTACGACGATCGTCATAACTCAATTGAAGGTTTTGGGCATTTTCACGAGTTTCAAATAGGTGGATTGGTTGCAATGCCCGTAACAGGAAAATTGCAAACTACACCGGGAACTTTAGAAAAACCAGAAACGGGTTATCGATCAACATTTGATAAAAAAGACGAACACGCCGAGCCGGGTTATTATTCGGTTTTTCTAAGAGAATATGGTATAAAAGCGGAGTTGACAGCTACAGAAAGAGTTGGTTTTCATCGCTATACTTTTCCGGAATCAAAAGAGTCAAGAATTATATTTGATATCGGACATCGTCAGGGAGAGAGCAGCGGCGTTACCGAAGCTCAGATGAAACTTTCCGGCAAAAATACTTTAGAAGGAACAATAGAAACATTTCCTGAATATTTGAAATTTTGCGACCCTGAAAAGCGAGTGAAAATGTATTTTGTGATTCAGCTTAGTAAAACGCCGCAATCCTTTGGTTCATTTGTAGAAGATAAAACCTTTGATGGTCAGGGAGCAACTAAAGGAATTGGAAACGGAATGTATATTAATTTCACAACCAAAAAAGGAGAAGTTGTCGAAATGCAAGTGGGTCTTTCGTATACAAGTATCGAAAATGCAAAAGGAAACTTGAAAACCGAAGCAACAGGACAAACTTTTGATGCGGTAAAAGAAACGGCACATAAAAAATGGAACGAAAAGTTAGGAAGAATAAAAGTTGAAACTAAAGACAGTATCAATAAAGTAAAATTCTACACAGGTTTGTATCATGCTCTTTTAGGACGCGGGTTAGCAAGTGATGCTAAGGGAACTTATCCAAGACATGATGGAAAAATAGGTCAAATACCATTAGATAAAAATGGAAAACCAAAATACAATCATTACAACACAGATGGAATTTGGGGCGGATTTTGGAATTTAGGACAGCTTTGGGCATTGGCTTATCCGGATTATTTGAGTGAATATCTTCAATCTAATATTGATTTTGCAAAAGAAACAGGCTGGCTGCACGATGGAATTGCAGCTGGAGCGCATGCAAATGGTGTACAAACCAACTGTTTTGGTTTGATGATTGCAGCGGCTTATAATAGTGGTATTCGGGATTTTGATGTAGAAGAAGCCTATAAAATTGCTTATAAAAACGAAACAGGTTACAGTAAACGCCCATTTGGTTCAGGAAAATATGATTTAGCCTATTTTGTAAAAGAAGGCTATATTCCGTCAAAAGATACCACACTTGCAAATGGTTGGGTATTTAATTTTGGTGCATCTCATACTCTTGAATTTGCATATACATCTTATGGAGTCTCTCAATTTGCAAAAGCTTTAGGTAAGACAGAGGATTATAAAAAATTAACAAAACAAGCAGGAAACTGGAAGAATATTTTTGATCCTGAAACCAAGTTTATTCGACCTCGATATCAAGATGGTAAATTCATTGAAAACTTTAATCCGATGGAAGCCTGGAGAGGATTTCAAGAAGCAAATGCCTATCAATATACGTGGTACGTACCACAAGATCCCGCGGGATTAATCAAAATTTTAGGATTGGATTTATTCAATAAACGTTTGGAAACTACTTTTAATGAAAGCCAAAAATCGACTTTTGGCGGCGGAAAAGGAATTGACAGCTTCTCAGGATTAGAAAGGTTATACAATCACGGAAATCAACCCTGTCTGCACCATTCGTTTCTGTTTAATTACTCAGGAAAACCTTGGCTTACGCAAAAATGGTCTCGTGCAATTTGTGATGAATTCTACGGAGCAGAACCTCTTCATGGTTACGGATTTGGGCAAGATGAAGATCAGGGGCAATTGGGAGCTTGGTTTGTAATGGCTTCTATGGGATTGTTTGATGTTCAGGGACATGCAGCGATGAATCCAACCTTTCAATTCGGAAGTCCATTATTTGATAAGGTAACTATTAAGCTGGATCCAAAATATTATAAAGGTGAAGAATTGATAATAGAAATCAAAAATAATTCGAAGAAAAACAAATACATTCAATCAGCATCTTTTAACGGAGAGAAAATAGAAAATGCCTGGATTGACCGCAAAAAGCTAACCGATGGCGGAACCTTATTTTTTGAAATGGGAGCAAAACCAAATATGAACTGGGGAGTAAAAACACCACCACCGTCAATGAGTACAAGCGAATAATTTTAAAGATGCAGTATGTGCTATTTTTTTTTAAACACATAGAAACATAGGCTTTTGATAATCATTTATTAGGTGAAGTCGTTGTCAGGCTGAGCGAAGTCGAAGCCCACGTGCCAATTGGAACGCCCTTCTCCCGAAGCCTCGGGATCGCTCAGGGTGACAATTCACAAAGCCAATCATGTGAAAGAAATGTATTTCTTTTTGTACTCATTATTTACAATCTCGATAGCTATCGGATTATGTGGTAAGCAACAACAACAACAACAAACAATAATTCCAATTAAATAAACATGAAAAAAATACTCTCGTCAGTTTTTGCATTTGCATTAACATTGACTATTACAGCACAGCAAAAGCTGTCAACTGACCCAAAATTGACAGCGAAGATTAAGAATGACCAAAATATGTCTTTTGTAAAAAAGAAAGCTTTAGAAGTGATAAAAACCGGAGTAAATGCGGGAGATGGTTACCGTGAAGTCTGGATTAGAGATTATAATACTTTTATTGAACTAGCTGCACAAGTCACTAAAAAAGAAGATATAAAAGAGAATCTTTTAGTATTTTTTAGAATGCAGGGTGATGACGGAAACATTATTGACGGCTATACACCCAAAGAGCAAATTGGTGCAGGAGAAACTGATTTTTCGTATTCGAAATTAGAACCAAGATATGCCGCTCATAAAAACACAGTTGAAACAGATCAGGAAACATCTTTGGTACAAGCAGTTTACAAATACATTCAGTTAACTGGCGATAAATCGATCTTAGCAGAAAAGGTTGGAGATAAAACCGTAGCAAAAAGATTAGAATGGTCAATGGATTTTCTAATGAAAAACCGTTACACAAAAAAATACGGGTTAATTACAGGTGCCACAACAGCAGATTGGGGAGATGTACAGCCAGAAGAAGGTTATGGAGTTGATCTTGATGGAAATACGCATATGGCTTGTGATATTTATGACAACGCTATGTTTATAGTTGCTTTGAATAATATGATGGAAATAATTCCGTCAACTAAAGCAAAATGGAATAAAATTAAAACTGATGTTGCAAAAAACACCCGTACCTACCTTTGGGACGCTAAAAATCAAAAATATATTCCGCATTTGTATTTGAACGGATCACCTTTTCCTGCTGATTTTGATGAGAATAATATTTATTATTTCGGAGGAACAACAGTAGCAATGGAGGCTGGATTATTAAGCAAAGCAGAAGTAAAAGCTTCTTTAGACGAAATGGTAAAAAGAGTAAAAGAGGCAGGAGCACCGTCTATTGGTCTAACGCTTTATCCACCATATCCTAATGGTTATTTTGTAAACAAAATAATGAATCCGGTTTACAGCTATCAAAATGGTGGTGACTGGACTTGGTTTGGAGCAAGAACAATTCAGCAATTAATTAAATACGGATATATAGAAGAAGCTTACAGAGAAATACAGCCAATGCTTAAACGTGTTAAAGACAATAACGGTTTCTATGAATGGTATTCGATAAAGAATGAACCAAGAGGTTCAGGAACTTTTAGAGGTGAAGCAGGTGTTCTATACACTGCAATTGTAATGTTTGAAAATCTTAATAAATAAGAAAACTCAAAGAAAGGTGAAGCAGATAAGATAATTATCAACTTCACCTTTTTTGCAGACTAAAATTTTATGTAACTTCAATTTAGGCTTGCATTTATATAATTGAGATATTTCAAAAGAGATATCTCTTTTTTATTTTTTTAACTTAAAAGAAAGGCAATTGTAACTTAAATTTGGATAAAATCGGAGTATTATTTAATCAAAAAGATATTCTATCTTTAAATTTCCGAAATATTGCAAATAAAGTGATAGAGAAGAACATCGATTCTTTGAAGTAAAGGAAGTTATGGTTTTTGAAAACACTTGGTATAACTGAATTTTGCAGTCATTTGCTTTGATTGGTAAAACGATTTAGTAAAAAGAAAGAAACGCGATTATAAAATTTAAAAATCTCAATAATGAATTGTTTAAGAAATTACCGATTTGTACTGTTTTTTTGTTTCTGTATAGGAATCAATTATGCACAGCAAAAAAGCGCAGCTTATAAAAATCAGGATTTACCCATCGATAAAAGAGTAGCCGACTTATTAAAACAATTGACAACCGAAGAGAAAATATCATTATTAGGATTTGAAAGTAAAGCCGTAAAACGATTAGATATTCCGCAGTATAATTGGTGGAATGAATCGCTGCATGGAGTAGCAAGAGCAGGAAAAGCAACTGTTTTTCCACAGGCTTTAGGAATGGCGGCTTCTTTTAATGATAATTTATTGAATGAAGTAGCAAATGCTATTTCAACCGAAGCCAGAGCCAAAAATAATATGGCTGTAGCCAAAGATCGTCGTTTGCAATATATGGGATTAAATTTTTGGTCGCCAAATATCAATATTTTTAGAGATCCACGTTGGGGAAGAGGACAGGAAACCTATGGAGAAGATCCTTTTCTTACCGGAAAAATGGGAACTGCTTATGTGAAGGGCTTACAAGGAACGGATCCAAAATATATGAAAGCAGCAGCTTGTGCCAAACATTTTGCGGTACATAGTGGTCCGGAAAAAAACAGACATTCTATTGATGTGATTGTAGATGAAAAAGATTTGAGAGAAACTTATTTATACGCTTTTAAGAAACTAGTAGATGCAAAAGTTGAAACCGTAATGTGCGCTTATAACCGAGTAAATTCTGAACCTTGCTGTACTGGAAAAACGTTGCTAAAAGATATTTTACGCAATGAATGGAAATTCGGCGGCCATGTTGTAACTGATTGCTGGGCGCTGCAGGATATTTATGATAGTCACAAAACCTTACCAAATAGCGTAACTGTTGCTGCTGCAGCAATTAAAGCCGGAGTAAATATGGATTGCAGCGGATTGTTGCAAAAAGATGCGATCAATGCGTTGAATCAAAAAATGATTACTCAGAAAGACATTGATAATGCCTTAGAACCAACATTACGCACACAATTCAAATTAGGATTTTATGATAAACCAGAAGACAATCCGTATAGGAAATATGGTATAGACAGTATTGCAAATACTTATCACAGAAACCTTAGTCGTAAAATAGCAGAACAAAGTATGGTTTTGTTGAAAAATGGCGAAGTAGGCGAGAAGAAAACAAAACTGCTTCCGTTGAAAAAAGAAGATTATAAATCGATGGTCGTTGTCGGACCTAATGCAGCTTCCCTTGATGCTTTATTAGGAAATTATCACGGAATTACTGATAAAGCCGTAAATTTTGTAGAAGGAATTGCCGGAGCTGTTGATCCAGATACCCGAGTAGAATATGATATGGGTTGTGACTTTACTGATACAAGCAATTTTGGTGGAGTTTGGGCAGCTTCTATGGCCGATTTGACGATTGCAGTAATTGGTTTCACTCCGGTTTATGAAGGCGAAGAAGGGGATGCTTTTCTGGCTGATGGTAAAGGAGACAGAAAAAATATGGATTTGCCAGCTTCGCATATTGCATATATCAAAGCACTTCGTAAAGGAACTAAATCACCACTTATAGCAGTAGTAACAGGCGGAAGTGCGGTTGATATTTCGGCAATTGAGCCTTATGTCGATGCTATTGTTTTTGCGTGGTATCCGGGAGAACAAGGCGGAACAGCTTTGGCTAATCTTCTTTTTGGGAAAGTATCTCCATCAGGACATTTACCAGTTAGTTTTTACAAATCTTTCAGCGATTTACCGGATTACAACAGTTATGCAATGGCGGGCAGAACCTATCGCTATTTTGATAAAGAAGTGCAATATCCTTTCGGATTTGGATTAAGTTACACCACTTTTGGATACAATTGGGTTCAAAAACCGGAGAATATCAAAACGACTTCTGATAAAATTTCGATGCAGATTAAAATTGAGAATACAGGAAATTATAATGCCGATGAAGTAGCTCAGGTTTATATAGAATATCCAAATTTTGACCGAATGCCATTAAAAGAATTAAAGGCTTTCAAACGTGTATCAATCTCTAAAGGGAATTCTCAAACCCTAACTTTAGAAATCCCGTTAGAAGAACTTCAAAAATGGGATGATACCAAAAAAGAGTTCAAAATCTACGAAGGAAAATATAATGTAAAAATAGGTTCAAATTCGAGAGACGCAATGTTAGAAGCGAGTTTTGAAATTGTGAAGTAGAGAGAGATTATAGAAGAAAGATTATAGAATCAAGATTTGATAATCATGTCTTGAAATAAAATAAAAGAAGAAATGAATAAAAATTTAAAATCAACATTTTTTGCAATTTTAGGACTTTGCTGTCTGCAAATGCAAGGTCAGACTGGAAAACAGAATTTAACGCAATATGTAGATCCTTTTATTGGAACAGGATTTCACGGGCACGTTTTTATGGGCGCAAATGTTCCTTTCGGAGCAGTTCAGCTTGGGCCTGTAAATATCTCACAAGGATGGGATTGGTGTTCTGGGTATCACTATTCCGATCCAACTATTATAGGGTTTTCACATACACATTTGAGCGGAACCGGAATTGGGGATCTTGGAGATGTACTTTTTATGCCGGCTGTTGGTAAAATTAACCTGAAAAAAGGAACTGCCAAAGACATGGAAAACGGATATATTTCAGGTTTCGATCATAAAGATGAGGTAGCAAAACCTGGTTATTACTCTGTTATTTTAAAGAAAAACGGAATCAAAGCCGAAATGACGGCTTCTGAAAGAGTTGGTTTCCAAAAATACACTTTCCCGACTTCAGACAAATCACATATCATTTTAGATCTAGTAGAAGGAATTGGCTGGGACAAAGCGGTAGACACTTATATTAAAGTAAAAAATGATACTTTGATCGAGGGATATCGTTTTTCGAAAGGCTGGGCGCCAGACCAAAGAATTTATTTCGCAGCAATTTTGTCAAAACCAGCTAAAAAAATCCAATTGTACAACAGTACAAAAGAGATGATAAACAAAGTAGTTTTGGGTGACAGTGCCAAAGCGGTGATTCAATTTTCGACTTCAAAAGATGAGGTGATTAAAGTGAAAGTGGGGATTTCGGCAGTAAGTACAGAAAATGCTTTGATGAATATCAAAAAAGAAATTTCAGGTTGGAACTTCGAAAAAGTGGCAACTGAGGCTGATGAAAAATGGAATAAAGAGTTGAATAAAATTGCAGTAAAATCGAATGATAATGCAAAAATGAAAACTTTCTATACGGCTTTATATCACACGATGATTGCACCTTCAACCTACAATGACAGCAATGGTGATTATTATGGTTCGGATAAACAAGTTCATAAAGCAGCCGGATTCACGAATTTGACAACTTTTTCATTATGGGATACTTATAGAGGAGCAAACCCTTTGTTTACGTTGACACAAACCGAAAAAGTTTCAGATATAATCAACTCGATGTTGGCGATTTACCAGGAAACAGGACATCTTCCGGTTTGGCATTTAATGGGGAATGAAACGTATTGTATGCCTGGAAACAGTGCCATTCAGATTGTGGTTGATGCATATTTAAAAGGCATCAAAGGAATTGACGGAGAATTGGCTTTTGAAGCGGTAAAAGCAACGGCCATGCAAGACGATCGCGGATTGAATTTCGTAAAAAAAATAGGCTACATTCCGGCAGATAGTTTGAGAGAATCAGTAGCAATCGGGATGGAATATTCTATCTCTGACGGAGCAATTGCAATGATGGCCAAAAAAATGGGTAAAACAGAAGATTATAATTATTTCATTAATCGCTCAAAAGCCTATAAAAAGTATTATGATCCTTCAACCACTTTTGTACGCGGAAAAGTAAGTGATACAGAATGGAGAACACCATTCGATCCGTTTAAATCGGCACACATGAAAGATGATTTTGCCGAAGGAAATGCCTGGCAATACACTTGGTTAGTGCCTCACGATGTAGAAGGATTAATTGCAATGTTGGGAGGAGAAAAACCATTTACCAAAAAATTGGATACTTTATTTAGCATTACAGGCGATATGGGAGCAGAGGCTTCAAGTGATATTACAGGTTTGATCGGGCAGTATGCTCACGGAAACGAGCCAAGTCACCACATTACATATCTATATAATTTCGTAGGACAACCTTGGAAAACAGCCGAAAAAGTACGTTACATAGTCGATAATTTATACAGCGACAAACATGACGGATTGTGTGGAAACGAAGACGTAGGACAAATGTCGGCTTGGTATATTTGGAGTGCAATGGGAATGTATTCAGTAAATCCTTTCAACGGAATTTATGTTTTCGGAAGCCCAAGTATGGATGAATCAGTACTGAATTTGGCTGATGGAAAAAGCTTCACTGTAAAAGCATTAAACAACAATTCAAAAAATATCTATATTCAAAAAGCGACTTTAAACGGCAAGCCTTATACTCAAAGTTATATTCTTCATTCGGACATTATGAAAGGTGGTGAATTAATTTTTACAATGGGAGACAAACCTTCAAAATCTTGGGGAGTTTCTCCTAAAGACAGACCTTATTCTGTAAAATAGTTCATTTGAATGAAGGGGAGGGTTTGCATTTTTTTAGATTCCAATAGAGACCTGACAGGTTTTTAAAACCTGTCAGGTCTAATATATTAAACTACAAAATGAAAAGAAGAGAATTATTAAAATATATTGGTTTAACCGCTGGTACTGTAGCCTTAACTGGTTCAGCTTCTATTATTTCTGCAGCAGAGAAAAGTACTAAATCTAAAAGAGTTTTACGCATCGCACATATTACCGATGTACACATCCGACCAGAAGAAAATGCACCGGATCGATTTGTAAAATGTCTGGAAGAAATCAAGAAACATAAAGTCGATTTTTCTCTCAACGGAGGAGATTCCATTTTTGCCGCAGATTACGATAATATTACTCGCGAGAGAGTAAATGAATTATGGAAGATTTGGAACGACACAACCAAAGAAATCAGCGGTTTTGAACTGCACAGTTGCCTCGGAAATCACGATATGTGGTGGGCAGCGCCAAATAAACAAGATAATATGTATGGGAAAGACTATGTTGTAAAACAATTAGGAATTCCAAATCGTTATTATAGTTTTGATAAAAAAGGATGGCACTTTGTGATATTAGACAGTAATAATGGCGGAGGTTCATTAGATGATGAGCAGCGTTTATGGCTGGAAAAAGATTTGCAGAGTCTTCCCGTTGGTACGCCTGTTGTCTGCATGAGCCATTTTCCTATTCTTGCTGTATGTACACATGTAGATGGAGGAAATCATACAGATTCAAAATACATCAGTGATCTTTTTTATAAACATAAAGATAAAAAAATTACTTGCTTGAGCGGACACATTCATTTATTGGACGAAGCGGTTTACAATAATGTCCATTATTACTGCAACGGTGCTTTGAGCGGTTTTTGGTGGGAGCCGGGAGACAAAGACTCAGCAGGAAAAACTTATTACAAACAAACACCTCCGGGATATGCTATAATTGATCTGTTTGAAGATGGATCAGTTACAAACCAATATTATCCACATTCTTTTTAAATGCACTTTTTTTGTTTAAAATTATCGTAATAGACAATTAATAATTAAACAATGGTAATATTGAATTAATAAATATACTGTAGACATTGTATTTTTATAATTCTAAAAAATTACAATTTTAATAAAAAACATATGGCATTAATAACAGAAATAGAAGTTCGCCAAGAGGTTGGTTCTAAAGAAAATAAGAAATGGCTATTTCCTTTTATACTGGTAACCAGCTTATTCTTTTTCTGGGGATTTGTACACAACTTAGATCCCATACTTATTCCGCATTTAAGAAAAGCATTTAATCTAACCGATTTAGAATCTTCATTGATTGATTCTTCTGTATTTGTTGCCTATTTTTTCATGGCTTTGCCTGCAGGTTATATCATGAGGAAATACGGTTATAAATCCGGTATTATGATTGGATTAGTTTTATTCGGTATTGGTTCAATTTTGTTTGTACCGGCAGCCAATTCGTTACAGTATATTTATTTTTTAGGTGCTTTGTTTGTTATTGCTTGTGGACTTACCTTTTTAGAAACAGCAGCTAATCCCTATGTAACGATATTGGGGCCGGCAGAAACAGCGACAAGACGATTAAACTTTTCGCAATCCTTCAACGGACTGGCGGCTTTTATCGCTCCGGCCTATATAGGACCAATGATCTTATCCGGAAAAAATTTAACTCAGGCCGAAATGGATGCTATGCCGGCAGCACAATTACATGCTTATGTATTAGAAGAAGCGGCAAGTGTAAAAATGCCTTATCTGATTTTGGGATTAATTATCCTTTCGGTAGCATTGGTTTTTTATTTTACCAATATGCCCGATGTAAAAGATGAAGATAAAGAAGGGGCAGAAGGAGCTAGTTTTGCAGGAGCTTTAAAATCAATGCGTTTGCGATGGGGAATCTTAGCACAGTTTTTCTACGTTGGAGCACAGGTTTGTGTGGGTAGTTTTTTTATCAAAATGTCTACTACCTCAGCAGGTTTGGCCGAAGATGTAGCAGCCAAATATCTGGGTTTCTTCGGATTGGCTTTTATGCTAGGACGTTTTGCAGGAACGTTCTTCATGCAATACATTAAACCAAGAAAATTACTAATCATTTATGCCTTTATTAATATTCTTTTATCAATAGTTGCCATAGCAGGATCAGGAATGATTGTGGTATATACCTTAATAGCAATAGCCTTTTTTATGAGCATCATGTTTCCTACTATTTTTTCAATGGGAATTGATGGATTAGGTCATAATACAAAAATTGGTTCTTCATTAATTGTAATGGCAATAGTGGGAGGAGCTTTATTGCCTCCGGTTTTAGGATTGATTTCAGATCTTACGGGAAGCATTCAGTACGGTTATATCGTTCCGCTTATCTGTTTTTCAGTAATACTATTGTTTGCATTTAACGGACATAAAACAAATAAAGCATAAATTCTATTTATATAATATGTTAGAAAACGGAGTTAAAAGATCGGTGATAAAAATGCACCCAAATGATAATGTGCTGGTCGCTTTAACAGATCTGGCAAAAGGAGAAAGTGTAACTTTTGAAGGAGTGACTTATATTCTTGAAGATACTATAAAAGCAAAGCATAAGTTTTATACAGCAGATTTAAAGCAAGGGTCCGAAATCACGATGTATGGAGTTTTGGTAGGCAAGGTGCAAAGTGATGTTGCAAAAGGAAGTCTCATGACTACCGATAATCTGAAACATGCAGCAGAGCCTTATCAATATCGCCATGTTGATTTTTTATGGCAGGCACCGGATGTTTCAAAATATAAAAACAGAACTTTTAATGGATATAAAAGAAGTGACGGTCGTGTAGGAACTGCCAATTATTGGTTGTTTATTCCAACTGTATTTTGCGAAAACAGAAATTTGGATGTAATACGCGAAGCCCTTCACAATGAATTGGGATATTCAGTAAGTGATAAATATACTCAGTATACCCATTATTTATTGGAAGCTTACAAAAACGGAGAAAATCTGGATGCCATTGATGTACAATTAACACCAGATCAAAATACCAACAGAATATTTAAGAATGTTGATGGTATAAAATTTTTAAATCATCAGGGAGGCTGTGGTGGTACACGTCAGGACGCGTCTACTCTGAGTGCTTTACTCGCTTCTTATGCAAATCATCCTAATGTAGCAGGGATAACATTATTGAGTTTAGGATGTCAGCATTTGCAGATACAGGATTTTATAGACGATGTAAAAAAACAAAATCCCACTTTTGATAAACCTTTACTGGTTTTTGAACAGCAACAGGCAAAAAGTGAAGAACAATTAGTAGCAGCAGCGATCAAACAAACCTTTGAAGGATTGATCGAAATAAATAAATACGAAAGAACTCCGGCACCTTTAAGTGAATTGTGTCTGGGGGTCAAATGTGGCGGTAGTGATGGTTTTAGTGGGGTTTCGGCTAATCCTGCGGTAGGATATACTTCAGATTTGCTGGTGGCTTTAGGAGGAAAAGTCCTTTTGGCTGAATTCCCTGAACTATGTGGAGTTGAACAAAATCTGATTGATCGTTGTACAAGTGAACCGATCGCTAAAAAATTCATTGATTTAATGCAATCTTATGATGCTTTGGCACATAAAGTAGGTTCGGGCTTTCATATGAATCCATCACCCGGAAATATCAAAGACGGTTTAATAACCGATGCTATAAAAAGCGCCGGAGCAGCCAAAAAAGGAGGAACAGCACCTGTTGTTGATGTACTGGATTATACAGAACCCGCAACAAAAGCAGGATTGAGTTTAGTATGTACACCAGGAAATGATGTCGAGGCAACGACTGGTAAAGCAGCATCGGGAGCAACATTAATACTATTTACTACAGGATTAGGAACCCCAACAGGAAATCCAGTTTGTCCAGTCATCAAAGTGGCGACTAATTCTGTTCTGGCAAAAAAAATGAGCGATATCATTGATATTGATTGTGGGCCAATTATCAGCGGAGAAAAAACAATTGAAGAAATGGGAGAAGATATTCTGGAGTATTGTATTAAGGCCGCAAGTGGCGAAATCATACCAAAAGCCGTTTCTTTAAATCAGGATGATTTTATTCCATGGAAACGTGGCGTATCTTTGTAAAAGGAGAAAATCTTTTTACTGAAAAAGGAGAATGACGAAGCAAAGAATTAATAAAATTTAGGTTTGGAAAAGTAATAAAATCTAAATTTTTAAACCTTTAAAAATAAAAATATGTTTTCATTACAAAATAAAAAAGCCGTAGTTACCGGTGGTGGCAGCGGAATTGGAAAGGCAATCTCGGCTCTGTTTGCCAAACAGGGAGCAGAAGTTCATATTATAGAACTAACAGAAGAAAGTGCCAAAACAGCCGTAGAGGAAATTACAGCAAACGGGGGAAAAGTATTTTCGCATGCCTGTAATGTAGCCAATCAGGCAGAAGTAATAGCAACATTTGAAAAAATTGGTAATATTCATATCCTGATTAATAATGCCGGTATTGCTCACATTGGAAAAGCAGACACTACACCCGAAGCAGATTTTGACAGAATAATGAGTGTAAATGTAAAAGGGGTATACAATTGTCTGCATGCTGCGATACCGCAATTTAGAGCTTCTGGCGGAGGTGTTATTGTAAACATGGCATCTATTGCTGCCTGGGTTGGTATTCCGGATCGATTTGCTTATTCTACAGCAAAAGGAGCCGTTATGGCCATGACATTATCAGTAGCCAAGGATTATATAGGAGAAAATATTCGTTGTAATTCTATTTCTCCTGCAAGAGTACATACACCTTTTGTAGATGGGTTTATCTCAAAAACATATCCAGGTAAAGAAGCAGAAATGTTTGAAAAATTATCCAAAACACAGCCTATTGGCAGAATGGCAAAACCAGATGAGGTGGCCGCTCTGGCTTTGTTTTTAAGCAGTGACGAATCTGGTTTTGTAACCGGTTGCGATTATCCTATTGATGGAGGTTTTATTAAATTAAATAACTAGGTTACAATGAAAATTGCCTTATTCATACCCTGCTATATCGATCAGTTTTACCCCAATGTGGGTATTGCTGCTTTACAGTTATTGCAAAAACTGGGTTGTGATGTTACTTTTCCATTAGAGCAAACCTGCTGTGGTCAACCTATGGCAAATAGTGGTTTTGCAAGTTTAAGTAAAGGCTGTGACCAGAATTTTGTTAAAAATTTTTCAGGATTTGATTATATAGTAGCACCTTCAGGAAGTTGTGTTTTGCATGTAAAAGAACATTTGCAGGATGCCGAAAATCCGCAGGAAACGGCTCACATTCGAAGTACTGTTTACGAACTCACAGAGTTTTTGACTGATATTTTAAAAATTAAAAGTCTGAAGGCTCGTTTTCCGTATAAAGTAGGATTGCACAATAGCTGCCACGGACAAAGAGGTTTGCATCTTTCTTCTATGACTGAACAAATGTTGCCCGAGTTTTCTAAACCCGAACAATTATTAAATATGGTTGAGGGGATTGAATTAAGAAGACCGGAACGTAATGATGAATGTTGCGGTTTTGGGGGTACTTTTTGCGTTTTTGAAGAAGCTGTAAGTGTAAAAATGGGAAAGGATAGAATAAAAGAACATGAAGTCAATGATGTCGACTATATTACAGGAGGAGATACAAGCTGCTTGATGCATATGGAAGGTCTGCTGAAACGAAGAGGAAGTAAAGTAAAAACGATTCATATTGCTGAAATATTGAATGGTTTAGTTTAAAAATAAAAGTGATTTCTTTAAAAAGAAGACACTTAATACGAAAGAAAGATGACGGTAAAACATGCTGCATTAGCGGAAAAGTTTATAGCTGACGAGCCTAGAACCGACTGGCACGATGAAACCTTGTGGTTTGTTCGCGCAAAGCGTGACAAGGCGGCTCATGGCATACCGGAATGGGAACAATTAAGAGAATGGGGCTCGCAGATTAAAAATCGCACACTTTCTAATCTTTCCAATTATCTAATAGAATTTGAAAAAAATGCCATTGCCAACGGCATAAAAGTACACTGGGCAGCAGATGCCAAGGAACACAACGCGATAGTTCACGAAATTATCAAAAAACACGGTATTCAGAAAATTGTTAAGAGCAAGAGTATGTTAACCGAAGAGTGTCATTTGAATGAATATCTACAGCATAACGGAATAGAAGTAGTTGACACTGATTTGGGAGAACGCATTGTTCAATTCAGAAAAGAACCTCCAAGCCATATTGTGTTGCCGGCAATTCACTTAAAAAAAGAAGATGTAAGTGCTACTTTTCATGAGCATTTACAAACGGAAAAAGGAAATAATGATCCGCAATATTTAACCGAAGCCGCGAGACAACATTTGCGTAATAAGTTTGTAGAATCGGAATTAGCGATTACAGGAGTCAATTTTGCCATTGCCGAAACAGGAGGTTTTGTAGTTTGTACCAATGAAGGAAATGCTGATATGGGAGCACATACAGCGCCTGTACACATTGCCTGTATGGGCTTTGAAAAATTAATCCCAAAAGCAGAACATTTATCAGTTTTTTTGAGATTATTAGCCAGAAGTGCTACAGGTCAGCCTATTACTACTTACTCGAGCCATTTTCATAAACCAAGACCCAATCAGGAAATGCATATCGTGATTGTAGATAATGGACGTAGCAAACAATTGGGAAGAGAAGATTTCAGAAATTCATTAAAATGTATCCGTTGCGCAGCCTGTTTCAACACTTGTCCGGTATACCGCAGAAGTGGCGGACATAGTTATCATACAGCCGTTGCAGGACCAATTGGTTCTATTTTAAATCCAAATTTGGATATGAAAGCCAATGCCGATTTGCCTTTTGCATCAACCTTATGTGGTAGTTGTACTAATGTGTGTCCTGTAAAAATCAATATCCATGAACAGTTATGGAAATGGAGACAAGTTATTGTTTCTGAAGGATATGTAGCTACAAGTAAAAAAATAGGAATGAAGGGAATGGATTTTATATTCTCGAATCCTAAAGTGTACCGTTTGATGGGAAAAATGGGAAGAGGAGTAATGCATTTATTCCCTTTTATGGTAAACAATAAATTAAATGTTTGGTCTAAACAACGAGAAATGCCAGTTGCTCCAAAGGAATCATTCCGTGATTGGTATTTGAAAAACGGGAAAAACCAAAAATAAAATAGCAGAGAAAGAGAGTATGAGCGCAAGAGAAAATATATTGAATGCCATAACGATGAATCAGCCTGAATTGGCTGAACTTCCTGTTATTGATATTAGCGCTGTTATTCATTATGAAGATGCTTATGCGCAGTTTAAAACAGTATTGGAGAGCATTGGCGGTAAAGCAGAATTGATTTCGGATATTACAATGCTAAAAGATCAATTATTAGCTGATAAAATAAGCGGAAGTTTCGTTGTAAATACAATTTCTTCACTTGGAAATATAGATGAACAAGTAGCTTCTTTATCTGCAATTGAATTAGAAAAAGTAGAAAAAGCGTATGTGAAAGGAACAGTTGGTGTGGCAGAAAACGGTGCTATATGGGTTTATGAAAGTCAAATGATAAACAGACTTATTCCTTTTATATGTCAGCATTTGATTTTGATAATCGAGAAAAAAGATATTGTAAACACTTTACATCAGGCATATCAAAAACTTGATGTATCAAAAGAAGGATTTGGTGCTTTTATAGCCGGACCTTCTAAAACTGCTGATATTGAACAATCATTAGTAATTGGAGCACATGGTGCAAGAAGCGCTACGATTTATGTAATAGAATAAACAACAAGGATAATGTTGTCTGAGCAAATAAGAAAAGTATAATATAATAAAGTAATAAAATGAAACTAATACGATTTGGAGAAGCCGGTAAAGAAAAACCAGGTGTTTTAATAGACGAAAAAAGATTTGATGTATCCTCGATAGTAACGGATTACAATGAAGCTTTTTTTGAAGAAAACGGATTAGAAAAACTTAAAAAAGCATTAGAAAGCAATCCTGTCCTGCCAGAAGTAGACGCTTCAGTGCGACTAGGATCGCCGGTTGCAAGACCTTCAAAAATTATTTGTATCGGATTGAATTATGTAGATCATTGTCGTGAAACCAATGCACCAATTCCAACCGAGCCAATTATCTTTTTTAAATCAACTACCTCTTTATGCGGACCAAATGATGATTTGATTATTCCAAAAAACAGTGAAAAAACAGATTGGGAAATTGAACTGGCTTTTGTAGTGGGTAAAAAAGCAAGTTATGTAGAAGAAGCAGATGCTTTAGATTATGTTGCCGGCTACGCTTTGCTAAATGATTACAGCGAAAGAGCTTTTCAGATAGAACGAGGAGGGCAATGGGCAAAAGGAAAAGGATGTGATACATTTGCTCCACTTGGACCATTTTTGGCAACTCAGGATGAAATTGCAGATGTAAATAACATACCAATGTGGCTGACAGTGAACGGAAAAACATTCCAAAACAGTAATACTTCCAATCTGGTATTTAAGATCCCGTTTTTAGTACATTATCTAAGTCAGTTTATGACGTTACTTCCGGGTGATATCATTAGTACAGGAACGCCTCCGGGGGTTGGTCTAGGAATTAAACCAGAGCCTTTATACTTAAAAGCCGGAGATGTGGTAGAATTAGGAATGGATGGTTTAGGAAGCAGTAAACAGCTGGCAGTACCTTACACAAAATAGATTAATGTAACCTCTTTGAGGAATTAATTAAAGCACATAATCCCGATAAATTATCGGGACTATGTGTTTGTAAAAATCATAGTGATTTAAGCTTAAAGTGTTATCGTACACACATAGGATTTTTTTAGTTTTTAACAATATTTAATAAAATTTAAACATGGTGAAGTCATTTTTCTTTTCCCTTCTTTTATGCAGCACATTGTCGTTTGCACAGGAAGTAAATATTATTCCGCAGCCGGTAAAAGTGGTTAAAAATGCAGGAAATTTTGTGATTAATTCACAAACCAGTTTGGTTGTTGCAAATACAGAAGATAATGCTACAGCAGCTTTTCTTAATAAATATTTGTTGGATTATTATGGTCTTACTTTACCCATATCAAAAAAAGTAAGCAAAAATTCGATTAAGCTGGTTAGTAAAAAAAATATCGATGGACTTAAAGGAGAAGGATATACTTTAAAATCGGATAAAAACGGAGTTGAAATTACCGGAAATTCTGCCATTGGTACTTTTTACGGAATACAAACTCTTATTCAGTTATTACCTGTAGAGAAAAATAATACTCTGGCGATTGCTGCTGTAGAAGTAAACGATGAACCTCGTTTTGTTTACAGAGGTGCTATGCTGGATGTTGGACGTCATTTCTTTCCGGTATCTTTTGTAAAAAAGTACATTGATTATCTGGCTTTGCATAAGTTAAATTATTTTCACTGGCATCTTACTGAAGATCAGGGATGGAGAATTGAAATTAAAAAATACCCAAAGCTTACCGAAATAGGTTCCAAAAGAAATGGCAGTATTATTGGCCGATATCCGGGAACAGGAAGCGATAATACTCCGGAGCAGGGCTTTTATACACAAGAAGAGGTAAAAGATATTGTAAAATATGCTGCAGACCGATTTATTACAGTCATTCCTGAAATTGAAATGCCGGGCCACAGCAGTGCTGCAATTGCAGCTTATCCGGAATTAAGTTGTTTTCCAAACGAGAAAACAAAACTTCCTGATAATATGATTTCGAACCAGAGCAAAAAAGAAATGGCAGCCGGAAGAAATAAGGTCGTTCAGGAAACCTGGGGTGTACATGCTGATGTATTTGTACCAACTGAAAATACGTTTAAATTTTTGGAAGATGTTCTGGATGAAGTAGTGGCTCTATTCCCGTCAAAATACATTCATGTAGGTGGTGACGAATCTCCAAAAGACAACTGGAAAAGAAGCGAATTTTGCCAACAACTAATAAAAGAAAAAGGATTGAAGGACGAGCACGAACTTCAAAGTTATTTTATTCAGCGTATGGAAAAATACATCAATAAAAAAGGAAGAACACTCATTGGCTGGGACGAAATATTAGAAGGTGGGCTGGCACCAAATGCAGTGGTGATGAGCTGGAGAGGTGAAGAAGGCGGAATTGCGGCAGCCAAAGAAAACCATCAGGTTATCATGACGCCGGGAAGTCACGTTTATTTAGATCATTCACAAACCAAAAACGAAAAAGAAGTTACCATTGGCGGATTTTTGCCATTAGAAAAAGTGTACAGCTACGAGCCAATTCCGAAAGAGTTGAATGAGCAACAAGCAAAATATGTTTTGGGTGCTCAGGGTAATGTCTGGACAGAATATATGGCCAATCCGGCAAAAGTTGAGTACATGATATTTCCTCGTTTGAGTGCTTTAAGTGAAGTTTTATGGTCTCCAAAAGATAAAAAAGACTGGCCCCAATTTCAAACAAAAATTGAAACCATGAAAAAACGCTATACCATGTGGGGAGCGAATTATTTTAAAGAGCAATAATAATAGGAAATGAATAAAAGACAGCTATACTTGGGCTGTCTTTTGTTATTTGCCCAATTTTTAAAATCAAAACGAAATTTGAATTTAAAAAATTAACTTTTAGCCAATTATATCAAATAATGAAAACCAAAAAAACAACCACAAATTTAATTCTAGCTGCTGTATTGGCATTTTCAATGCATTTACAGGCGCAGAAATCCGTTCATATAATTCCGCAGCCTGTAAATTTAGAAATCAAACAAGGCAGTTTTTTCTTTGATAATTCAGTCATTATTAAAGTAGATAAGAAGTATGCAGCAGCTGAAAAAGTAGTTCACTTTTTTAAAGAATACGTAAAACGAGTTACAGGATTTGAATTAAACAGTACTAAAACAAATGGAAAAGAGATTATTTTTAGCATTGAAAAAATCAAAGAAATTGGAGACGAAGGATATTTACTTTCCGTAAATCCAAAAGAAATTCATATCAAAGCAAACACATCAAAAGGATTGTTTTATGGTGTTCAATCTTTATTGCAAACACTGCCTTTTAGCCGAACAAATGATTTGGTTCAGATTCCAAGTATGGAAATAAAAGATTATCCTCGTTTTCAGTGGCGAGGTATGATGCTGGATGTTAGCCGTCATTTTGCTTCTCCTGAATTGGTAAAAGAGTTTATTGATTTACTGGCAGCTTACAAAATGAATGTTTTTCACTGGCACTTAGTTGATGGTGCAGGATGGCGTTTAGAAATTAAAAAATATCCTAAACTAACTCAGCAAGCCGCCTGGCGAGTTGATGATTGGGGAAAATCATGGAATTGGGCTGAAATAGAATTTAATGCCGACAGAAGTAAATCGACTTACGGGGGCTATTACACTCAGGAACAAGCCAAAGAAATTGTGGCTTATGCCAAAGCAAGAAATATTACAGTGGTGCCTGAGATAGAAATGCCAGGACACTCAGAAGCTGCTATGGCGGCATATCCGGAACTTTCCTGTAATTCTAAAAATAATTTCGCACAATCTGGAAATTTCTTAGCCAGTAAAGTCGAGAGTAATTATTGTGCAGGAAATGATCAGGCTTTTACGTTCTTGCAAGACGTACTAACAGAAGTGATGACCATTTTTCCCTCAAAATATATTCATATTGGGGGAGATGAAGTAGACAAAACAAGCTGGAAGCATTGTGCTAAATGTCAAGATAGAATGAAAAAGGAGCAATTAAAGGATGAGAAAGAATTGCAAAGTTATTTCATTCGCAGAATGGAAAAGTTCTTGATTTCTAATAACAGAAAAATGATTGGATGGGATGAAATTCTGGAAGGAGGATTAGCTCCTGAGGCAACGGTTATGAGCTGGCGCGGTGAAGCTGGCGGAATCGAAGCGGCCAAAATGGGACATGATGTAGTGATGACACCGGGGTCTCCATATTATTTTGATCATTATCAAGGTGATCCTGAAACGGAGCCTCTTGCGATAGGAGGATTTAATACCTTGAAAAAAGTTTATAATTATGACCCAATTCCTGTAGAATTAACCACAGAAGAATCTAAACGTGTTTTGGGTGCACAAGCTAATTTATGGACAGAATATATAACTACTGCAGAACATGTAAAATACATGATTCTACCTCGTATGCTTGCATTGGCTGAGGTATTGTGGTCTAAAAAAGAACAACGTGACTGGAAAAATTTTGCCGAACGTTTACAACCGCATTTAGTAGGTTTTGAACAAAGAGGAATTCGTTATTCTAAAGGTAACTTTAAAGTAGATATTAAGCCGGTAGTCGAAAATAATACGCTTTTTATTGAATTGGATACCGATCAGATAGGTGCAGTAATTTATTATACAACTGATGGAAGTGAGCCTTCGATAAGTAGTATTAAGTATGAAAAACCGTTTGTTGTAAATAGTTCTATGGCGGTAAAAGCAATTACAGTTATAAATAATAAAGTAGTGAGTGCAAAACCAGCAGAACAATCTTTTACCTTTAATAAAGCAACAGGAAAAACAATAAGTTATGCAAATACAAACAGCAGTCATTATCGGGCTAATGGAGCTAATACATTGATTGATGGTTTTAGAGGTACGAAAGATATTGGTAAACAATGGCACGGATTTGATGGAAAAGATTTAATTGCCACTATTGATTTGGGGACCAATACAGCTGTAAATAGTATCACACTGGGTTGTATTCAGAATTGGAGTCAGTGGATATTTTTGCCACAATGGGTAAAGTTTGAAGTATCGCAAGACGGGATTACTTTTACAGAAGTAAAAACGGTAACCAATTCAGTTTCTGCATCAGAAAAAGAGATTCAGATAAAAGATTTTACAGCGAAGTTTACAGCACAAAAAGCAAAGTTTGTTCGTGTTACTGCCAAAAATCTGGGACAGTGTCCGGCAGGTCATCCTGGTGAAGGACAAACTGCCTGGCTGTTTGTTGATGAAATTATGGTGGAATAAAAAATGAATGTAAAATAGACAAAATATGCAGTCTTGTTTTTGTTCTTTTAAAAAACTACCTCATCATGATATTTAATATCAAAAAAAAGCTGTCTCATTAAGAGACAGCTTTTTTTTGAATAGAATGTATTGAATTAACTAGTTTGTATTATTCGAGATTAATTGAAACTCTGCGATTTAATGCTTTGTTTGTATTGGACGTATTTGGAACCAGAGGTTCGTTTTGTCCTTTAGAAAACAAATGCATTCTATTGGTCTCAATTCCTTTGTTTTTTAAATAATCTGCTACAGCCTGAGCTCTCATCATCCCTATTTCTGAGTTGCGTGACTCTGTTCCAATATTGCAGGTATATCCTGTAATATTCACTTCGGTAGTGTTGCTTTCTTTTAGAATTGCAGCAATTTCATCAAGTCTTGAGGCTAACTGTGGCGAAACAGCTGTATTTCCTACCTGCTCAAAAGCCAAAGGTTTTTCGATATAAGCGCGCTGATCGGCTGTAACTTCTTTTGCTTTAGCAGGAGCAGGAGTTGCAGGTACCTCAACAATTTTTTGAGGTACAGGATCAGGCTGTTTTGTGGCAACAACTGGAGCTTCAGTCTTTGGTTCTGCTACAGTAGTTTTTACAGGTTCCTGCTTGTTTTTATTTAGCATGAATCCTAATTTTAATTGAATCCCTGCAGAAAAATAGCGGCTTTCCTCTACAATTTGTTTATTTCCAATAACACCTTTTGCTTCTACAGCATTCAATCCGCTAGGACTATATGAAACAATATTGTTGTTTGGAGTATCCTGAGCCAAATCGGTTAAACCATAATCTGCATAAACTCCTGTGTAGAGTTGTAAATTATCTTTAAGTTTAAAATTAAGACCAGTTTCAACACTTAGCAAAAATACAGTTTCAAGACTAACAGTAGTTTTGTCCTGCCAGTTGGTTACTTTTCCAAATCCATGCGAAGGCAAATCATCAATCACAAGATTTAAATCAGGATAATAACCGCTGAGTTGTAGCTCACTGGCTGAGGCTTCTACGGTTTGTTTGCCGGGAAACAATACTTTTCCCCCAAACCCCAAATACCATTGCGTCTGGCTTGCCATCATAGTTCGGTATTGTAAAAGTATCGGTATTGCAAAAGAAATAAAGTGTTGATCTTCTTTGTAATTCTTTGGTGTTACCTGATACTCAAAAGCTGAAGTCTGATCGTCAACTTCATAAGAGCTGATTGTTGTTCCATCATTAAGTTTAAAACTATTTTGATTGTACATAAAATCAACACCAGTAGCAATTCCCCAATGATTACTAAAGAAATGAGTATATCCAACTCCTAATCCTCCTCCAAATTTCAGTTCGCCATCACCCACGGGGCTGTCATAAAGAATTCCAGACAGCCCTCCGTTGAGTTTAATGTTAATTTCCTGAGCATTTGTATTAAGGTTATATAATAAAAATAGGCCTATTACGATTTTAATTTTCATTTTCATCTGTTTTTTAATTAAATCTCATTCTTTAGTTTACCAACAAATTGATTGTTTTTAGCTGACCACTTGATAGGGTAAGCATTATAATATAAACTCCTGATTGAGACGGTGCAGTAATTTGATTTTTAACTTTTACATTAGAAATAGTCTGAACAAGTGTTCCGGTAATGTTAAAGATAGTTACTGTTGCTCCGCTTAGTTGAGATTCACTAAAATTACATTCCAAAGTAAATTCATTTGATGCTTTTACCGGGTTAGGATATACCTTTAATGTGTTTGTAAAAACTACTCCTGTCAATACAATTGGACATGATTTAATCGAATTTCCGTTTTTATCCTTAGCAATTACATAATAGGTTCCATTTAAAGGCTGACCTTCGCTGTAATACTGACGTGTTGCACCAACAACGGCTGTTCCGTTTTTATACCACTGCCATGCTACAAAGATTTTGCCTTGGTTATTGAATAAAAGCACATCAGACCACTGCTGAATAACAAGTCCGGACTGACTTACCGTTACTGGTTTTGTAACTGCTGTTGCAGGATTATAATTCAGATTTCCATTTTGATCTGCTGTAATTGTTGTACTGCCGGCATTCTTAATATGTAAAGTTGTTCCCGATATTTCGCCAATATTTGAATTAGCTATAGTATAACTTATTGGAAGTCCGCTGTTGGAAGAGGCGGTAAGTTGAGCTTCTTCTCCCGTATCACATCCAAATTCTAAAGATTGAGACCATGTTATTACCTGATCTGCTTTAGTAATTTCAAAAGAGGCGCTTTCAAGTACGATGATGTAGTTAGCACCGGCACTAATACTTCCGGCTGTAATAGCATACGTACCAACATTTTCTCCTGCAACTCTTGAAAGATTACCAGAAATTATAGCATTGGTATCACCATTTACAAATCCTGATGCCGTGTAATCGAAAACGGGATCTGCAGTACCGTACACTTTTTTATGTCCGGCCGTGGCTGTAATAGTAAGTTTGTATTTTTCTGTTGTAAAACTGATTTCGTTTCCGTAATTCACATTTCCATTACTATTGATAGCATAGGTTTTAACATAGTAGGTCGTGTTTCCTTTTAAATTAGATAACGATGAACTAAGGGAACCTAATGCAGTACCAATAGTAATTTTAGTATCTGTTACAGTTGGATTAGCATGTGTTGCAAAAACAAAACCGGCTTCGGCTAAACATTCCCCTTTATCTCTGTTAATTCCGTCTGAAGAAACAGTTCCGGTTAAAACAGCACCAGAGACAGTCACGCTAGAAGGTGTCAGTGTGCTCAAGCTAACAAGATTATCTGGCTGACTAATAGTAATATTTTCAGTGATCGAACATGAACTGGCATCGGTAATTGTTACCGTATAAGTTCCCGCCGAAAGACCAGAAATAGTAGATCCCGTTCCTGATAATGGTGCCCATGAATACGTATAAGTTCCGGTACCACCTGTTACGCTCAAAGAAACAGAACCATTACTAGATCCAATACAAGTTACGTCAGTTTTAGAAACTGTTACAATAATTGGATTTGGTTCTTCTATTGTAAAGTTATGTATTGCTGTACATCCATTTGCATCTTTAACGGTTACAGTGTGTGTACCTGCGGCTAATCCTGTTGCTGTTGCGCCAGTTGCCCCGGAAGGAGCCCATGAATATGTGTAAGCTCCGGTTCCTCCTGTAGCAGAGATAGTAGCTTCACCAGTAGCCTGACCATTACATAAAATATTTACTTGAGAAGGGACTAAGGTAATGGCAGAAGGTTCAGTTATTGTAAAGTTTTTTATAATTGAACATCCATTTGCAGATGTTATTGTTACAGAATAATTTCCAGCAGTAAGATTGTTTGCTGTAGCACTATTACCACCAGAAGGCGACCATACATATGAAAATGGTCCCGGTGCTCCCGAAGGAGTAACGGTAATTGAACCTGTATTTGCGCCATTACATAATACATCATTTTGAGATTGGGTTGCCACTAATGTGTTGTTTGTTACTATTGTAAAGTTTTTAGTTACGGTACATCCATTACCATCTGTAATGACAACACTATGATTTCCTGCGGCTAAATTTGTTTCCTGATTTGTTATTCCGCCCGTTGACCACAAATAGCTGTAAGGTAAAGTTCCTCCAGAAGGAGTAACTGATGCCTGACCAGGTGTAGTGCAAGTAGCATCGATTTGAGATGTTGTTGCATCAAGTATATTAGGCTCAATAATAGTGATAGTTTTCATAATAAAACAGCCTTTGGCATCTGTAACAGTACAGCTGTAATCTCCTGCGGTTAAACCTGTAGCAGTCGCATTACTTCCTCCAATTGGTGACCATTGATAAGTATAAGAGCCATTACCCCCCAAAGGATTTGCAGTAGCTGTTCCTGTTGCACCTCCGTTACAAAGGACATCAGTTTTTGATAGTGTCATTGTTAAAGCTGTAGGTTGGCTTATGTGCACAGATACTGGATATGCACAGTTGTTTGCGTCTGTAACCGTTACTGTATAATCTCCCGCAGACAATCCGGAAGCAGTTGCAGCTGAACCACCAGTTGGGCTCCATGAGTAGCTATAAGGGAATGTAGCTCCTGATACTGTAATATTTGCCGAACCATTACTTCCTCCGTTGCAGGAAACATCTGTCGACGAAACTGTAGCTGAAAATGGGGCAGGTGTATTAATTGTAATGTTTTTAACAAGTGAACATCCATTAGCATCTGTAATAGTACAGGTATAATCTCCTGCAGGTCTGCCCGAAATAGACGATCCGGTACCGCCAAGTGGAGCCCATGCATAAGTATAATTTGGAGTCCCTCCTGATACTGTTACACTTGCAGAACCATTGCTTCCTCCGTTACAGCTAACACCTATTGATGCCGTAGTTGCAGAAAGCGCTGAAGCTGGTTGACTAATTGTAATGGACTGTGTTTTCTGACAACCATTTTCGTCTGTAACAGTTACATTGTATGTTCCACTAGCAAGACCCGTAGCTGTTGCTGCTGTTCCTCCAGAAGGCGCCCATGAGTAACTATAATTTCCTGTTCCTCCTGATACGATAACACTTGCAGAACCGGTAGTTCCGCCAAAACATGCCACATTTGTTATTGATCCTGCACCCACGATTAAGGCTGTTGGAGGTTCGATAATTGTAACCGTTTTTGTTAACTGACATGAGTTAGCATCTGTTATCGTAACAGTATAGTCTCCTGCACTAAGATTGCTTGCTATAGCCGAAGTACCTCCGGAAGGTGACCATGAATACGTATAATTTGACGTTCCACCAGTTACAGTAACTGAAGCAGATCCCGATGGAGTTCCGTTACACAATATATCAGTTTTACTTATAGTAGCAGATAGAGCATTTGGTTGTGAAATAGTAAAACTTTGAGTAGTTTGACATAAGTTAGCATCCTTAACAGTTACAGTGTATGTTCCGCTTGTAAGACCACTTGCAGTTGCTGCTGTTCCTCCGGAAGGTGCCCATGAATAAGTATAGTTTCCTGCACCTCCGGTTACATTTACAGTTGCTGCTCCGTTAGAACCGCCATTACAGCTTACATTGACTAATCCTCCCTGAGAAGCCATCAATTTTGATGGTTCTGTAATAGTAAAATTTTGTATAATCTGACAAAGATTAGCGTCTTTAATTGTTACGCTGTAATTTCCTGCACTTAAACCGGTAATTGTTGCTGAAGTTTCATTATTTGACCAAAGCAAAGTATAGGGTGCAGTCCCTCCAGATGGTGCAACTGTTGCGGTACCATTACCACCTTGATTACAGCTTACATTAGTCTGTGTAGCATTTGCAACAATGGTTGGCACTGTTAGTGTTGCAACCGAAGAAATGGCGTTAGGAGTACAGTTGCCAACTGCTACTAAACGATATTGATAATTATTTAAAGAAGCAGTTGCTCCTGTAATAGTTAGTGATGGAGTAGTTGCTCCTGAGTAGGGAGCTGTATTATTAACATTCACAAAACCCAAACCCTCATTTACCTGCCATTGAACACTTGTTGCATTTGAAGCGGCACTAACAAAAGTGGTATTTTCACCAATACAAATGGTTGCTGAAGATGGTTGTGCCGTAATAGAAGGGGCAGGACCAACAGAAAGCAAAACATCATTTGATGTTACTGCAGGTACACATACCCCAGTAGCTACAGCTCTGTAGCGATATCCATTAAGCCCGACAGTTGCTCCTGTTATGGTAAGAGTTGCTGTAGTTGCTCCCGAGTAAGGTGCGCCATTAGCAATACTAATAAAACCAGCTCCCTGATCAACTTGCCATTGGTATCCTGTTGCATGGTTTGCTGAGATTGTAAATGTAGTGTTTGTTCCTGTACAGATACTGCTTGGCAATGGCTGAGTTACAATAGATGGTGCAGAGTTAATAGTAAGAGCTGCACTATTTGAAGTCGCATTTGGAGTACAACCGCCTGTCGCTATCGCTCTATAAATATATCCATTGAGTCCAGCAGTTGCTCCTGTTATGGTAAGAGTTGCTGTAGTTGCTCCTGAGTAAGGTGCACCATTAGTAATATTGCTAAAACCTAAACCTTGATCTACCTGCCATTGATATCCTGTCGCATTTGTAGCTGAGACAGAAAATGTAGTATTGGCACCTGCACAAATACTGCTTGCAGATGGGTGAGATGAAATAGAAGGTGCTGCGTTAACGGTAAGAGCAGCATTATTTGAAACCGCAGTCGGAGTACACCCTCCTGTGGCTATGGCTCTGTATAAATATCCATTAAGTCCGGCAGTTGCTCCAGTTATAGTAAGAGTTGCTGTAGTTGCTCCTGAGTAAGGTGCTCCATTTGAAATATTGCTAAAACCTCCTCCATTATCTACCTGCCATTGGTATCCTGTTGCATTTGCCGCAGTAATAGAAAATGTAGTGTTTGCTCCTGCACAAATAGTACTTGAAGACGGCTGTGATGAAATTGAAGGACTTACATTGATAGTAAGCGCTGCATTATTTGATGTCGTCGTTTTCAAACAAGAACTTGTAAGTATAACTCTGTAAGCAAAACCATTCATTGCTCCTGTTGCATTACTGATAGCAAGAGTTGCCGTATTGGCTCCTGAATAGAGCGGAGCAGTTCCTCCATTTGTGATATTTACAAATCCTGAACCACTATCTACCTGCCATTGATATGTTGAAGCATTAGTTGCTGTAACTGTAACAGAAGTATTTGCCCCCGCACAAGCAGAAAAAGCAGTTGGCTGAGCACTGATAGCAGGTGAAGATTGTACTAATGTAGGTTCTGATATCGTTACTGTTTGTGTTGTTGTACACGAGTTATTGTCTGTAATCGTTACAGTATAGGTTTGTGCAGTAAGTCCAGAGGCTGTTGCTCCGGTTCCTCCTGATGGTGCCCAGGAATAGAAGTAAGGACTAGCTCCTCCAGAAGGTGCTACGGTAGCGCTTCCGGTAGCACCGCCATTACAGCTCACATTGGTCTGACTTGATATGCTGCTACCAAGTATTGCTGCGGGTTCAATTATAGTAAAATTTTTTGTTATTTGGGTTAATTCGCCGTCAGTGATAGTTACAGAATAGTTTATGGCAGAAAGATTACTTGCAGTTGCTCCGGTTCCTCCAGACGGAGACCAGGAATAAGAATATGGAGTAGTACCTCCGGCTATAACAACACTTGCAGAACCGGTTGAATCTCCTTTACACTTAACATTAATTTGTGAGAATGAAGAAACATTTAAAGCAGTCCCCGTTGTAAAGGTTAGATCAGTACCATAATTGGTACCTGCACCATTTTTTGCATAAGCCCTAAAATGGATTAAAGTTCCCGCAGGAAGTCCGGTTATAGTTTGACTAAAGTTTCCTAAAGCACCTGCAATTATAACCTTATTATTTGATGTAGTAGGATTTACTGTGGTTGCCCAAACAACACCTCTTTCTATACTTGCATCTCCACCATCAGCAGTTACCTGACCGCCCAAAGTTGCGGATACAGATTTAACACTCGTTGCTGCCGCGGTAGTAACAGTGGGTGCAACTGATAAGATTAATGCTGGTGCAGGATAGCCTGCAGCTGTAATAGTATAGTTTGTTGTAGGATCATGTATCCAATTGGTATAATTATTTATTGCAGCCAGAATAACAGATACCTGACCACTTAATGTTCCATTATATTTATTGTTTGCAATTTCGCCAGTGCCCGGAAATAAAGAGACACAATTTTCCCCATTTGTAAGTCCTGCAGGCAATGCGCTTGAATTACCCCCACTTGTAGTTGTTAGATTCCAATGTGTTACAGCATCATAATCACCAGAATTATAGTCTCCATTTACACCTGCAATAAAAACAGGAGAAGCAGGTTCAGCCAGTCCGGTAGGAGATTGATAAGCCAACATTTGATCACCGCCAGAGAGGTTAAAACCAGTAAATCCGGCTACCATTGCCAGACCTGTTGTACCGGTGACCGTGAAAGTATCAGCGGTAGTTGTTTCTATTACTGAAATAATGGTTCCTGCCGGGGTATCAACTGGAACTTTCCATTTTAAATGAGGTTCAGTGCTTCCAGCTACCCAGGTTCCATTACCCCATCCGCGCTCCGTAAAAAAGATTTCGGTATCTTTTGGTATAAGTTTTAAGGTAATAAAGGAAAAACCATCTGTAGGGCTGGTATTATATCCAATAAAAGCAATATCGCCAGGACTAAGTGTTTGCGAGTATGCTTTTGGTTGCGCAAATAACGCGCCGAGAGATATAATTAGTAATAAAAGTAATTTTCTTTTCATAACATAAGATTTTAAGTTAATGACATAAGTAAGCATTTTGCCAGCCAGTAAGCTGGACAGGCTCTTTGTAAGAAGTAATTGCTTTAATAAAAGATCCTTCATTTACCAATGTCTCGATCTTTTTAAAGCTAATAGTACTGGAAGAATCCAGATTTAATTCATATATATAGTGGTTAAATATTGTTCTGTTAGTATCTTTATCAAACTGGATAATTCCTCTTGGACCGGCAATATTTAATTTGTTTATTTCGTCTATTAAAATGCTGGTTTTGGTTTCGTTGTTAGTCACGGTAAGAATATTTTTTACAACAAGTCCGTTTTCATATCCTAAAACAGAAAAAATAGTAGGATCATCAGAATAGTGGTTTTGGTATTCTTTTTCAAAATCCAGATTTTCACCTTTGGTATTCATCCATGAACTCACAATATAAAGTTCATGAGGATTGCTTTTATAATGTGCTATAACCTGATCGTTAATAAAAAACGGAGTTACGTAAAAAGGATATTTTTGAGTAATCTTGTTTTGCGCGATAAAATCAGCATTCTCCTCAGCATACAAACCACTGTAGAATGCAAAAACAGCATCAGGTTCCTGAGCTGTAATAAATTGATCCATATGTATAGCCTCGTCCTGGCGGGGAATAAAAGGCGTAATGTAATGACCGGAAAAATTGGTCTGGCCATCAAATGCTTTTTCTATGGCAGATAACATACCATAACCTGAATCATAGTACGAAGTTGCACTTGCAATTTTTTGGTAATTTTTATTGATTAGATAATTGCCTAACTGATAACAGGATTCTGTTAATCCCAATGAATTTATATAAGCCCCTTTACAAGTTAAAGCACCATAAGGTATTGTTGCTCCAAGATCTGATGCAATTAATACAATATCATTTTTTGAAGTATACTCATAAACCTGAGACATATTATTATGCCCAAAAAAGCCTATAATAATGTTTATATCTTCCTGAAAATTGAATTTCTGTATTTTGTCAATTATCATTTTTTCATCGGCACCTATACCAATACTTTCTACATAGAATTTTACGTCGAGATTGTTTAGCTTTATTCCTCGTATAAAATCCCTGTCTAATGTTGGATATTGTTGTGATTTTGGAACTAGGATACCTATTTTAATATCTTTTGTCATAAATTAAGATTTAAAAGACAGAGGATTTTTACCTCTGTCTTATAATTTTATTAATTTCTGGAAGGAAAAACACCTTCCATACAAATACACATATTGATTCCTAAATAAGGATTTCTAATGCCAAAAGCCTGGTTGTTTCCTACAGGGCTTGTAGAGCCGCTAATGGTTGTTGTTATTCCTCCAATCGCACTTGCAGTTCCTCCTGGCTCACTATACATATTTGCTGTTGCCCCTCCGGTAGAAAAAGAGTTTGTGCCATTATCACATTCATTAGATATTGTACCACCATTTAAAGCATTAATAACTGTTGAGACGCTAACTTGTCCTGCGCCAGTTCCTGCTACCAGCGGGTGTACGTGAGAAGGTAAATTATTTAGTGTTAAAGTAACATTTTCAGTTCCGCTTACCTCACCTAGTACAACAGGAGATAACCCTGGTCCTGCACCAGGATGTACAATTGTACGGCCTCTTAAATCTGGCAAAGCAAATGTTGATTGTCCGTTGCCTCCATAAGTTGTTCCAAGTAATGAAAATAATGCGGTATTTTGTGATATTGATATAATCTGACCTTGGCAAAAAGCCCAGCCTCTTGGTGCGAAATTAAATGCGAAAGCTTTTACTGTTCCTAAATATTCGTCCATGTTTTTTATTTGATTAGATTAATGATGAGTTTATTTGTTTTAACTGGTTTATGAGCCTAACTTCTTTTTGATTACGCTCTGCACCATTATTAATTCCTGGAAGGGAAAACGCCATACAATAAAATACAGTGATTTATTCCCACGTAAGGATTTCGGATGTCAAAAGGCACATTGCTACCTATAGCAGAAGTTGAACCGCTAATGGTATTAGTAACGCCGCCAATTTTTGCGTAATTTACATTTGGTTCAGAGTAAATGTTTGCTGTTGCCCCTCCGGTAGAAAAGGAATTTCCGCCATTATCACATTCGTTACTTATAGTACCGCCTGCTAAAGCTTTTGCAGCACAAGTAGCGACTGCAGTTCCAGCTACGATAGGGTGCATATGACCTGGCATGGTGGTGGTATTTAAGGTAACATTTTCTGTACCCGCTTTTTGTCCCTGAGTTATAAAAGACAAACCATTACCTTGTCCAATTCCAATCATAGATCTCCCTCTAAGATCTGGCAGAGCAAAAGTAGATACCCCATCGCCACCATACATAGTGCCAAGTAAGGAAAACAATGCACTATTCTGCGAGATTGACAAAAGCTGACCATTGCAGAGCGCCCATTGTTTTGGAGCAAAATTAAATGCGAAAATTTTAATGGTTCCCATTATTTCATCCATAATAAAATAGTTTAAGTGTTTTTGATGTAACAAAACTACTTTATTTCCAGTGTTTTACGGGCAGGTAGAAATACCTGTTTTGTAGGTAAAGTGTACTAAAGATTGCACTATAGAAAAAATAATCAATGATTATCTTTAAGAATCTTAATAAATAATCGTAGAAAAAATCTTTATAAAATAGAAGGACAGATATTTAATTTACGGTGTAGCTACAATTTTGATTTTTAATTGTTGCACGTCTAAAAAATTACTTTTTTTTAAACACTAGTTAGGAAATTGTTTGAGTGATAATCATTTTTAGGAAGTATCATAATGCATAATGAGCATATATTCTTTTTGTGTCTTATTGGGGTTTATTTTCAATATTAGAACTTTTGCAGTAAAAAAAATATTAAAAAAGCTGCATTTTATTATAGCAGAATGCATTCAAAATTAATTGAGAGGACCACGGGAATAATAATAGAATATAAGGTCAGAGAAATTCTGAATTTTGATCAACTTGTCAGGAAAATAATGGAATTTGTAAATTGGAATCCAGAAATATTATGGATTGAAACAACCGATCACGGAACAGGAGGATTTTCTTTGATTGAAGAAAGTATTCAAAAAAGCTATGTAAAGTAAGTTTCGACACAAATGATTATACAGCTGTTTATAGATTCAGAACCGAAAAATTTATGAGAGTTTGACAGAACGCAACAATTTATGATATGATTATAGATTTGATTGATGAGAAATGACATTTTTGGTTTTTTAAATTATATAGATAAAGCCACCATATAAAGATTTATGGTGGCTTTATTATAAAGTAAAATGTAAAAATTTACTTAGTTACAGTTATTGTTTTTTATTTGAATGTTTTTAAATCTAAAACTGATGTTATATCACTAAACTCTAGTGTACCACTGGAGTTTGTTATTAAGATTTTATCGCGTTGATTTGTTTCTAGATCAGCGACTTTTATTCTGTTATAGTTTAAACTCATCTATTGATTATTATTTCTTCTTAGCGAAGAATTATTAATTCTAATTTATTTGCTAAAAGGTTGAGTTGTGTTCTCTGATTTAAAGTGAGAAAATTAGTGCTCTGTAGAGTAGGAGTAGATCGAAGAACTTCTTTTAACTATCATTATTTTTTTGACTATTTTGATATCGGATGTTATAAGGGACTACATAAGAGAAAGATAAACCTGTGGTTCCTAATGACACCTAAAAGCGTTATATTATTTTGTTAGGTTATACAGATATACCACCATCAGTAATAGCCCAATTGTTTGGTGATGCAGTTAAAATTGCTCTTCCTGTACTTGATGCTGATGTATATTTTGCTGCTCCAAATGTTATTGTAATAGGAGTTTTTACAGGTCTACTACTCCAACCATTATATATTGCATCTAGATTTGCAGTAGAGAAATTTGTTGGAGTTTTATTTATCATGAAATTTGTGAAATCGGTAACATTACTTATATTCCAATTTCCAATATTCTGATTAAAAGCAACTTTTCCGGCCGTAGCACCAAACATCTGAGACATATTTGTAACTGCCGATGTATTCCAATTTCCAATTGGTTGATTAAAAGTTGTCGAAATATAGGAGTTAACACTTGCAAACATTTTACTCATATTAACACTTCCATTTGTTTTTAGAATCCAATTGTTTATATCTGGACTGCCACCATTATTAAATGTTTGAGCACCTAAAAACATGTTTGAAAAATCAGATACATTCGAAACGTTCCATGTTCCAATATTTTGATTAAATGCACCACCATCAGTACCGCCCTGGCTAAACATACTAGCCATAGTTACTACATTAGAGGTATTCCAATTCCCAATTGGTTGATTGAAAGAATGAAATCCATTTCCAGTTTTTTGAAACATACCGGCCATATTTGTAACGGCAACGGTGTTCCAATTACCAATAGGTTGGTTAAATTGCATTGGGTAACTACCTCCACCACCTTGAAACATACTATTTAAGCTAACAGCTCCAGTTACTTTTAATTTCCAATTATTGATGTCAGGACTACCTCCATTGTTAAAAACAAATGCACTATTAAACATTGAAGAGAAAGAACTTACATTACTAACATTCCAAGCTCCAATATTTTGATTAAATTTGTTTGCTCCCTGAAACATTTGTGACATATCTGTAACAGCAGCAGTATTCCAATTCCCTATTGGTTGATTAAAATTAGAACAAGAAATAAACATTTGATAAAAACTAATAGTTCCTGTAGTTTTTAACGACCAGTTATTGATATCAGGACTGCCTCCATTATTGAATGTCGTTGCAATATAAAACATTAATGAGAAATCAGTTACATTTGAAACATTCCAGGCTCCAATATTTTGATTAAATGATGAAGCAATTCGAAACATTGAATTCATTGTAGTGACGTTTCCTGTGTTCCAGTTTCCAATAGGCTGATTAAATGAAGCGCATTGTTGAAACATGGAAGTCATGTTTATTGTGCCACTATTTTTAAACATCCAGTTATTTATTGTGTTACTACCTCCATTGTTAAATGCAGTTGCACTTTGAAACATTGATGCAAATGTTATATTTGCAGACACATTCCAGGCTCCAATATCTTGATTAAATGCTGTTGCTCCACTAAACATGCTGCTCATATCTGTAACTTTTAAAGTATTCCAATTTCCTAATGGCTGATTAAATGACGTACATGTTGTAAACATATTAGCCATTGTTATATTGGAAGTAGTATTTAAAATCCAATTATTTATATCTGGACTACCACCATTATTGAAATTAGTAGCTATAACGAATTGAGAAAAACTGGTTACCTTAGAAACATTCCATGCGCCAATATTTTGATTGAAATTAGTAGCACTTCTAAACATGTTACCCATTGATGTAACATTTGAAGTATTCCACAAACCTATTGGTTGATTGAAATTAGAAGCATTATCAAACATACCAGCCATGCTTGTGACATTTCCAGTATTCCATAAATTAATATTTTGATTGAAATTAGCAGCTCCTGCAAAAGTACTTGTCATGTTTGTAACACTAGAAGTGTTCCATTCGTTCATTCTATTTACGGTAGTTAAAGAGGAACAATTAGCGAAACTAGTTGATAATGTAGTTGCTCCATTTAAATCTAAAACATCTGAAACATTTAAAAGATTTAAGTTAGAACATCCATGAAAATGTGCATATGAATTCGCAAATTTTAATTTACCCCATGAAGCAACGGATAGTATTTTTAATCGATCACCCGTATTCGCAAAAGACCATCCAGTACAAACACCATTAATCTTTATCGTATAATCTCCTGCGACAGCATATGTATGTGTAGTTTGAGCCTGATTCCAAACAGTTATCATGTTAGAGCTTCCATCACCCCAATCAACGATGAAATTATAAGTTCCAGTTGATACCAATGGTAATTTTACTTTTGTAGCTGTACTAGATCCTGTAGAGATATTAGAAGTTCGCCAGGTAGAAACAAAAGAGTTTTTACTTCTCCCGAAAATAGTATTTTGTATTAAGCTTCCCATAATTACACTCCTAATAATAAAATACTATTTGTTGCTCCTCTTTTTGTAAAAGTAAAAATCTGTTTCTCGGCTGTTACAGATGGAGTTCCAAATAACCAGGTATGAGGTGATGTAATTGCCCAGGTTACACTTACTCCGGGTAATGTAATTCCATTAAAAATGAAACTTTGAGATAGTGAAGCTGGTACTGTAATTGTACAGTTGGCTGTAAAGAGCACCGTTTTGCCGTGCCAGTTAGATGGAATAGTCTGGCTTGAATTTACTTCTAACTGATTAGAGATATCCTGTTTGTTGGATAAGTCGATATCTCCAGTTCCAAGAATTGATTCTCCATTGATTGTTTTTAAATCTAAAGCTGATGTTATGTCATTAAACTCCAGTATGCCACTGGAGTTTGTTATTAAAATTTTATTGTGTTGATTTGTTTCCAGATCAGCGACTTTTATTCTGTTGTGGTTTGTGCTCATATGGTAATTATTATTTCTTCTTAGAGAAGAATTGTTATTTCTGATTTATTTGCTATTAGTTTGAGTTGTGTTCTCTGATTTAAAGTGAGAAAATTAGTGCTCTGTAGAGTAGAAGTAGATCTAATAACTTTCTTTTACTATCAATATTTTTTTACCATTTTTGATATCGGAAATTATTAGGAACCACATAAAAGAAAGATAAACCTGTGGTTCCTAATGACATTAAAAAAGAGTTTTATTATTTTGTTGGGTTATACTGATATACCACCATCAGTAATAGCCCAATTGTTTGGAGCTCCGGTTAAAATTGCTCTTCCTGCACTTGATGCCGATGTATATTTTGCTGCTCCAAATGTTATTGTAATAGGAGCTTTTACTGGCCTAGAACTCCAACCATTATAAATAGCATCTAAATTTGCAGTGGAGAAATTTGCTACTTTTTTATTCTGCATAAAATTTCCAAAATCAGTTACATTTGATATATTCCAAGCTCCGATGTTTTGATTAAATGGTGAAGAAAAAGTACCATTGTTTGTTCCAAACATCCCATTCATATTTGTTACATTAGCAGTATTCCAATTTCCAATTGGTTTATTAAATGCTGGAACTGGTCCGGAGAGCCAAAAAAACATACCAGCCATATTAGTTACAGTTCCAGTATCCCAATTGTTAATTGTAGCACTACCTCCATTATTAAATACGGTTGCATTATAAAACATGTAACTCATGTTTGTGACTCTTGACACATTCCAAGAGCCAATATCTTGGTTAAAGGATGTAGCATATCGAAACATATTTGACATATCAATTGTTCCGGTATTTTTTAGAATCCAATTATTAATTGTAGGACTACCCCCATTATTGAACAGACTACATAAACTAAACATTCCACTAAAATTGGTGCACAATGAAACATTCCAAGAACCAATATCCTGATTAAAGGATGTTGCAGCTGTGCCTTGGAAAGCACCAAACATGTAACTCATGTTTGTGTTTTTTGACATATCCCAATTACCTACGGGCTGGTTAAATGTCATAACTACATTGGCTGCATTGTCTTTAGAGAACATTCGTTGTGTAGTAACCACATTTCCTGTATTCCAATTATTAATTGTTGATGATCCGCCATTATTAAAATCTCTAGCTCCATTAAACATTAAACTCATATTTGTAGTGTTTATCGTATTCCATGAACCTATATTTTGATTGAAAACAGTAGCATATTGGAACATACCAGTCATATTTGTTACGCTTGAAACATTCCAATTTCTTAATGGCTGATTGAATGAAGATGCTCCGTTAAACATATTAGTTACTATTGCCCCGCTAGTTCTTAAGTTCCAGTTGTTTATATCGGAACTTTCTCCGTTATTAAATTTAGTTGCACTCTGAAACATTTGATTAAAAGTTGAAACATTAGAAACATTCCACGCACCGATATTTTGATTGAAAGCTAAAGCACTATAAAACATAGAATCAAATGATACATTACTAATTGTATTAATTGTCCAGTTGTTAATATCTGAATTTCCACCATTATTGAATGCGCTTGCGCCTCGAAGCATGCTAAAAAAATTAATCACACTTGAAACATCCCAAGAGCCAATATTTTGATCAAATTTAAATGCAGCTTGAAACATTTGGCTCATATTAGTTACAGCTGATGTATTCCAAGAACCTATAGGCTGATTAAACACGGCTGCATTAAAAAACATTTGACTCATATTAGAAACCTTAGAAGTGTTCCAAGATCCTATTGGTTGATTAAATACAGATGCACCACCAAACATTCCATTCATTAATACAGCGGATGTAGTATTAATTGTCCAGTTGTTAATAGTATTGCTTCCGCCATTATTAAAAGATGCACTTGAGAACATATTAGAGAAATTGGTTACAGCCGAAACATCCCAAGAACCTAAATTTTGATTGAATGCCGTTGCGCCTGAAAACAGGCTACTCATATTAGTTATAGCAGAAACATTCCACTCACTAACTCTTCCTATTGTTGTTAGTGAACTACACCCGGCAAATAAACCACTAATTGAAGTTGTGCCTGACAAATCTAAAATATCTGAAACATTTGAAAGATTTAAATTTGAGCATCCTTGGAAATGATTAAACGATGATGTGCCAAGTTTTAATTTCCCCCATGATTGTACAGATAATATTTTTAGCCTATCTCCTGTATTAAGAAATTGCCAACCGGTACAAGTGCCATTTATTTTAATTGTATAATCTCCTGCCACAGTATATGTATGTGTAACTTGAGTCTGATTCCAAACAGTTATCTTGTTAAAACTTCCATCTCCCCAATCAACGATGAAATTATAAGTTCCTGACGAAACTAATGGAAGTTTAACCTGCATAGAAGTGCTAGATCCTGTAGACGTATTAGAAGTTCGCCAGGTAGAAACAAAAGAGTTTTTACTTCTCCCGAAAATGGTATTTTGTATTAAGCTTCCCATAATTATACTCCCAATAATAAAACACTATTTGTCGTTCCTCTTTTTGTAAAAGTGAAAATCTGTTTTTCGGCTGTTACCGATGGAGTTCCAAATAACCAGGTATGTGGTGCCGTAATGGCCCAGGTTACACTTACCCCAGGTAATGTGATTCCGTTAAAAATAAAACTTTGAGGCAGTGAAGCTGGTACTGTAATTGTACAACTGGTTGTAAAGAGTACGGTTTTTCCGTGCCAGTTAGATGGAATAGTCTGGATTGAATTTACTTCTAACTGATTAGAGATATCCTGTTTGTTGGATAAGTCGATATCTCCAGTTCCAAGAATTGATTCTCCATTGATTGTTTTTAGATCTAAAGCTGATGTTATATCATTAAATTCCAGTTCTCCACTGGAGTTTGTTATTAAAATTTTATTGTGTTGATTTGTTTCCAGATCAGCGACTTTTATTCTATTGTGATTGATACTCATTGTAATAATTTTTATTGTATTGTAAATTGATAGTGGTCTTTTATATTTTAAGAATTGTCGTATAATTTTCTTCTAAATATTTATGAGATTATTAATGGTCCATTAATATCAAATGGCTTGTTTAATTCAAACCGATAGATGCTGGAGAAATATGCCCCTACAAACATATATAAACCATTATCACTAAAATGTATAGATTGAAAATTTCCTGTGGCTACTACTGAAGAAACGTTTAATGTTTGTGTCGAAGTGACAGATGATAAATCCCACGCAATTGATAAATTCTTTTTGGTAATAATCCGATTATTGCCATCAAAAGTAAAAAGAGATAGGCCATCATCTTTAAAATATATGTCATAACCTGCAGATGATTGTGGTAATGTTTGAGTAAACGTGGCAGTTGTTATATCCCAAGCGGTACTCAATGTGTATTTTTGCACATTATTTCCGTGACTTTTTAAAAACATATAAACACCATTATTACTAAAATGCAGATAATCGAATGTACTTGTTGATGTAACAGATAAAAAAGTAACATATACGGCAGTGCTTACATCCCATGCTATATTTAATTTAAAGTATAAAATGCTTTTTGAAGTCGTACCACCAACATACAATTTTGTTCCATCTGGTGATATATGATGTCCATGAGGACTTGATTCTCCGTTTTGATTAATTGTCAGAGATTTACTCAAATAGATAGCACTTGTAACATCCCAGGGAGTACTCAATTTATATTGTGAAACGGAATCCGGGCCATTATGCAAAGTAGTATATAGTAATGTTCCTGTTGAATTAAACGAGATACACATTTGTTGCGATAAATTAGTTTTAACATTATTGCTATACGTAATTGTTGCACGCTGATTTTTGCCAAATTCATATTGAATTATTGGATTGAGCATAATTTATTAATTTGAAATTCGTAAATAGTCTGTTGTTCCAATGCTTGATATTGTTGCTGTTGATCCTTGGGTTCCATTTAAAACAGCTGATCCGTTGACCAATACTAAACTTCTACCATTTCCTTGAACAAATGTTATTGCACTAGTACCATGTTTTAAATAGGAAGCGCAAAAATCGGTTCCTCCATTTACTGTAATGTTTATTGCGTTTGTTCCATTATTTATTATTACGTTCTTGCCAAGTTGCCCTTTGCCTTTTGCATCGAGGGTCTCGGTTGTAATGTTTGTGGTAGTTGTTATGACTATTTGAGATGGTTCTGAAGAAACTGTAACAATGTCACCAGAACCTAATAAAGATGCTCCATTTATTGTCTTTATATTTGTTCCTGAAATTAATGTAGCTTGAAATTTAGATAGCACCCAGTCATACACCGCTTTTACACTCGGAAATAGTAAAGAAGAAGTTTTATTCACTTCTATTTCCTGAACTTTGCTTGAAACATTTTCTTTTGTGCTTTCCAATGATTTTCCCATCTCAGCAGTCAACGCTTTGGTAGTTCCGCCAGTAGTGAGATCATTAACTAAAATGTTGTTAATATCACTAAACTCCAGTTCGCCACTGGAGTTTGTTGTTAAAATTTTATTTTGCTGATTCGTTTCTAAATCGGCTACTTTTATTCTATTGTGGTTAGTGTCCATTTTTTGATTTGTTTTTTGAAATATTACAAACTATTTGAAATTTTTCTTTTGATATATACACGTAAATCCAAATTCTACATTATTTTTTTCGACTAAAGTTTTTTTGATCTTCAATTTTAAAAATATTTTTTCTGTAGAATTTGGATTAAATACATGTATTTTTTAAAGGAAAAACTATTTATATTTATTCGGTTGACGTTTAGTTTTAATTATCATTATGCATTGCTTCTTTATAGTTGTGAGTTAAAATTCCATTCGCAAAATAGGTGTGAAATGGATTCAAGGTCATTGGATAGATGTTTCGTTTTTCTAAATTCACAGTTACAGAAGTAACAGGAATAATTTCGCTGTCTATCGTGTATAAATTATCTCCAAGCGCTATATCTCCTAAAGGAATAAATCTCCAAAAACCATTGCGTTGAATTAATTGTAGGTGAGTTGGAGTGGCTTCGAATAATCCTTCATTGACGATAATTGTTTCGTCGGCAATTTGTTTTGTAATTTTTGTAATAGGCGATACGATTCTGTTTTCAGATAAATGTTCGGATGACCATTTATACAATTCGTCTGGAATATTGGTATCGTTAAGAGTTTCAATTTCGGCAGAAAGCAATAGTTCGTCAAGAGTAAGTTTTTCAATTGCTTTTCTTGTTCCGTCAGGTAATGTGATTAGAGTGCCTTCAATAAAACATCCGCTTCCGCCACCACCACCAGAGGTTGGAGTAACTTCACAGGTTCCTGCCAAATTTGCATGAGCCTGTACATTTGCTGCTAACCACTCATCTGCCTGAGCATTAGCATCTGTAAGACTTAAGGTAGAGACAAATTGATTTGGAAGAGCTGTAAGTGTAACGGTGCTTCCGCTGTATCCTGTTCCGCAATTATTTTTTTTTGCGCTTAGTTTTTTTTCTACACTATAATATCTTGTGCTAGGAGCACATGTGGCAGTATCTAGAACTGGTGCAATATAATCTGGATCTGTAACTACATTTGGTTTTGTCGGCTGTCCTGTTGGGCTTCCGTTATCAACATAGTATAACTCCAGTGCCCCAAAAGATTTGTATCCTGTATTTCCCATATGTTTGTTTTTTAATATTTAATTACGATTTTTCCTGTAGACGAGTCTTTGATGTAAGTAATGTATCCGAGATTAGTGACAGCTTCAATGTTTTTGGCCAAATTGGTTCCTTGAATTGGTACTTTTTTAGAAAAGCTTTTTTGATCGACCAGAGTTCCGCCAACGTTGATTATGTCATATCCTGATTTCTGCATTGTACCACCCAGATAAGTAACAATTTCTACATCTATATTTCCTGTTTCAACTGCAGTAAACCATGAGCCAGCCATTCTTATCTGTACTGTACTAAGGCTTGGATAATCAGAAGTAATTTTATTGAAATTAACAAGACAGGCTTCAACACCATTTTTTTGTCTGTTATCTCCCGCCCACATAATGTAAGCATTGGCAGCCGAGGCATTTTCTGGAATTTCGTTATTAAATCCGTGACCCCATCCCATCCATTTATTATCCAAGGAAGTTCCTGAATTAATAATTCCGGTATAAGTGTCAAAATCTTGTCCTGCTCCTAATGCCCATTTGTATCTAATAACCATGTAGTTAAAAGGAGATAGTTCAGTTATGGGTTCGACTACACAAGAAGGATTTATTCCTCTCCAGGCAGTAGCCCTGCAGGAACCAGCGTTATTTGCATAAGCTTGTACGTTTGCTGCGAGCCATGCATCTGCTTTTGCATTGGCATCTTCGACACTTATGGTCGATACAAACTGATTTGCATTTGCAGTAAGCTCGACGGAAGTACCCATGACTCCGGCAGCGCAATCATTTTTTGCCGCAGTCAATGACTTGGCTATATTGTAATATTCCATACTTTGTTTATAATTGATTTATGATTTGTCTCAACTTAGAGAAGGATTGCTTTAAGCAACTACTAAGTTTAATGAGATTAAAAAGCCAATTTTTATGAGCTTTTTTGAAGTAATTTTTATAATTTATTTCCTTGCTGTAAATTGAATTTATAAAAAAGCAACAATTAAATTAAGCAGATTGTCTAAAAGTAAGTACACAAAGATTGTGATAGGGAAGTATTAAAGTTAATTAGGAACCACGCCAAAAAGGTTGATAAATTTGTGGTTCCTAAATAACTATTTTAAAAATTGTTACCAAGAATTATTCTTATTCTTGCTTTACAATTTCGCCGGTTTCAATGTTCACGCGAATATCTCCGTGCTCATCTTTAATTGCTTTTTCTAGTTCATTGAAGTTTTGCTGCTGAACGGCAATTTGGCTTAAAATATCAGCTTTTTGAAATTCAAATTGAATAGACAATTCTCCCAGTGATGTTCTGGCTTTATCCATAAAGACATTAAAATCTTGCAATTTCTTCAATTGTTCTGGGTTAATTGTTTTTATTTCTATATTTTCCATTTTATTATTTTAATCTGTTTTTGAATTTATTTTAGTATTGTTCTTATTCAATCCTTTTTTGGTTCATTTTTAGGTAAGTCCTAAATTGACTTGATTACTATTTAAAAAGATGATTAATAACCATCACATAATAGTTGTATTCTGATTTCATTATAATAAATGGGAAGATTAATATTCTTCCCCATTTATCAGTTCTATTTTTTATTGAACATTTTATAATAATTTGCAACCGAAACGGTCGCTGACAAATCTGAATTAAGCATATTTACATTATTTAATGCACTCAGTCTTGTTATCGAGTAGGATATAGATTGGTTGGTCTATTGTTAGGAATAATTATTTCATGTCTATATTGACTTAATTATATACTCTTATTTCTATAAGTGATTTTCTTAATAAATCATCTTTCGGTTCAATGTCTGTAGAAGTGTATAAACGTATGGTATCAGTACTGTCATTATCCCAAGTGATATGATAATTGGAAGTGTCTTCATAATTAAGACCATTAGAAGATAAAACTACTGTCTTATCAAGTGTAAAAAGACCTGTTGAATTCATATAGAAGAATCCAACTTGATTTTTAGACCAGGTTACTGTTCCGCCTAAAGTATTCTCTAATACTATAGCTGTCGGGATTCCACCGGCTGTTTGAGAGACAATAGCTGTATAAACTTTATAAGGTAACGCTTGGGGTGTGGACGTAGTAACAGAGCCATCTGCCATCAAATATTCAGAACTTGTACCATCAGCTTTTATAAAACGATTTGCTCTCACATCACCAGTTTTATCTACTGTAAAAGTATCGGTTCCACTGTTTTTTCCAACATATAAAAGACCTGTAGCGCTAGATCCGGCATTGGCTACAATACAGTGTCCATCATAAGATGTAAAAGAAGAAATCCCCACACCACTACCGCCATTGACAACTGATATAGCATTTCCTGAACCAAATTCATTATGAGCAAATAGTCCAGTTCCATTTCCTGTATTATGACAAAATAGACCAAAACCATAATCGGTAGAGTTGCCAGCATAGATTCCTCGTCCACCCTCTCCAGATTGACGAGAGTAAATACCAAAACCTGTAGATGTATTATTTGACATTAGACCAATTCCATCACCGTTATTTGTTAATGATACAGAATAGCTTCCGCCACCGCCATCATTGGTAATAGATAATCCGTTTGTTTGTGTGTTGCCAGTATTTGTAACAGATTTGATACCAGTAAAAGATTGGTCTGTTGTCGTTAATAATGCTCCAGTAGATGCGTTGTTATCACCAATCTTCTTCTCAACCCCATCACTACCCATCACATACAAATCAGTAGTGCCAGCTGTTTTGGCATATAATTTTGCATGACCTGCTGTTGCAGTTGGAGAATCGGAAGCGGCTAAGGTTAAAAATCCGTTGGTAATATCGGCTTTTTCGTTTAAGGTTGTAAAGGAAGTTCCTGTTACGTTTCCATCGTGTGTAATAAAGGCTTTTTCTTGTCCTTCTTTTTTAATACTGATCGCTTTTCTGTTTACATTGGAAGTAGTAGTATCAAAAGTAGAAGTAGTAGCGCTAGAATTAGAGTTTTGAACTAATTTTAAGCAGTTAGCACTATTGTTTTTAGTGATGGTTAGAACATCATCTACAGAGGTATTGTGCGTTAAATTTAATGCTCCATCTTTAGATTCATTTCCTGTGGTATGAATTACATTATTGTCTTCAGCATATGTTTTAGGATCAAGAGAGCCATCTCCTTTAACAAATTTAGTATCTGTTCCATTTTCGCTAACAAATTTTTTAGCTGTTACAATTCCATCATTATCAATTTTAGCTTTTACAACATTATCTTTCGATATTTGCAAAGGATCTCCTGTTGCTGTTGAAGAAGAATTTACTTGTAAACCCGCTCCAGATCCAGTGTTAGATACTTTAATACCAGTTCCTGTTGCTGTATTTTGAACAGCAATACCACTTCCGGCTCCGCTAACTGTTACATCCAATACTTTTGCGCCAGCATCGGCACCGCTATTTGTTAATACAATTCCGCTAGTTGAGGTAGGAGTAGTGTTGTTGAAAGTTAAGATTCCGTTTTTGGTTTCATTTCCTGAAGTATGCAGAAAGCTTGTAAAGTCAATTGGTTCTCCAGAACCGCCTCCTGGATTTGGATTTGGAGCTAAATTTTTATACCAATAATCGACTTCGATGTTTCTATTGTCAATATTTCCCGAAAAAGTGATTTTGGCCATTTCGTAATTGATAATATAATCTCCATCATTTCCTTGACCTTCTTTCTCCAGTAATAATTGTCCGTTTTTAAAAACTTTAACACTGTAATTAACTGGTGCATATTGCAAAGTAATGGTATCGCCAACAAATGAGTCAAAATGCTCTTTACGTGGCATATAGTTATTTCCAGTAATGATGCCAATATTCTTTAAACCTGTATACAAAAGGGCAGGAGTTACATAATGCTGATTATCGGTTCCTGCTTCGACCATTTGAAAATCGGCTTTGTCTTCGTCAATATGAACGAAACTTTTAAACACCTCTTGGAAGTCTTCCTGCGACGGAATATCTCCTTTTTCGAATTTGTAGCCAATGTTAGTTCTGTCTGTTGCCATGTTGTTTGAAATTTATTTTCTTTCTGTAAATATTATTTTTGATTAGCTTGATTTTGAATCCCAACAAACAATTTCGTTGGGATTCATTTTTGAATTTATAGGGTTAGAATTTTTTCTTCACTACTGTACATGCCCGAAGAGTTTTCGGCAAGCACTTTGAAATGATGGTAGATTCTTTCATCATCACCATTTTTAATAGTTAATTCGTCGGTTTCTAATTTGGTTTCCAGTAAAGCCAACATCACTGTGTTTTCATTAGAAATTTTCTCTTGAATTTTATCCCAGTTTCCTTGATTATTCATTTTATACAAATGATACTTACCATTATGAACTGTTTTTTCCCAACTAAATACAACTGGTTTCAAAACAGATTCATTTTCTCCGGTTGGAATACCAGTAGCAGATAATACTGGGGATTCTGGAGCAACATTATCAGCAATTATTGTAGCTGTAATTTTTGATGGCTGAGATGGTGTATAATCAATATTGATAATCTTATTTTCATCTGTCGAACTCGGATCAGCGTATTCGATTTCTCTTGAAACCGTAATTCTATAAAAAAGGCCATCACCAAAAGGAACGTTTTCTAAATCTTCAAATTCATCGTAAACCGTCCAAACACTATTAAAATCAGTAGATAAAGTATCCTCATTAATCAAAATTTCTTTGACAGGAGTCATCGTTCTAATTGATTGTGCATCCAGCATGTTTTTTGCACGATAGATATTAATTTTTCTAATGTTATATTCTGGCTTGTAAGCATTTAATTCGATTTGAATAGAAGGCTTGATTCCTAAAACCTGATTTTCTAAAACAGGCATAATTCTCTTAATCTCTGGTGTTTGCGGTGGGCTAGAAGGAACTAGTTTCACAGGTCCCAAGAAAGTACTGAACTCACTGAAATTCATTTTAATATCCATTTCGCGAACACCGTAGAAATAAATGTTTTGAGAATTTCCGTCTAGATTAAAATCTGTAAACTGCGTTTTGAATAGCGCTGCATCTGTGATTTTCATCATCGGTGCAATATCTAAATCAGGATGCGGATATTTTAAAATATTTCCATTCTTATCCTTAATGGTTTGCTTTTTATTAACGGGTACATAATCGTTATCCTTAATATATTCGTAAATAACAGGAACTTCAGTAAGTGGCACAAAAGTGGCGTGAATAACTTGTTCTATAAAATGTATTGCTAATAGATTTCTTTCAATTCCATGTTTTGTCGAAATTATGATATCATTTAAAGTGTTAAGAACAGTAATTTTTGGAGCCTTTGTTGTAGGATGTGACGTATTGTGCCATTCAATAAATTCATTAATAGAATCAATAAAAAGTTCGCTATCTGGAGCAGGGAAACGATATCTAAGTAATGGATCACCATCAAGAGGAAACTCTTTATAATACAAAGGTTGTCTTGGAGGCAATACATCTGGTTGATCTTCAGGCCCAAGTAAATCAGTCGGATTTAAAACATTATTCGTTTTTATTAAGCTTTCAAGATCTAAGAAATTTTCCCATCTCTTGGAGAAAAAAGTTTCATTATTTCCGCCAAGTTTACTAAGTTCTTCACGAATTGCAGCAATTGTTTCCGTTTTATACAAAGCATCTAACAAAGCCTGGTCATTTGCCCTGTAATGTAGCATTCCGTAAGGTTTGTGCGTATATGTCGTTGTGAACGTGTATGTTGATCTGTTGAAAAAATCAGGTCTTGTGGCATATAAAGCTCCTTTTACATCCTCGGGTTTTGCAGGTTTTTCAATTCTAACCGCATACATTGGAGTTGGCGCACTAATTTTAGAATCATAGTTATAAGCATTTGAATGGCTGCTAATTCCAAAAATTGAATAATGCGTATTTTCTCCTTCTCTTGGCTGAATGCTTTCTTTTGTAATTCCGTTTGAAGAATCAGCAAAAAGATATACTTTATAACTTGGATAATAATTTACTTTCTGTTGTACATTTTCTTGAAAAAGAATGTGATCGTAAGTCGGATCCATTTCTTGGGTTCCGTCTTTTTTAATTTTAAAATTAGGATCATTGATAGTTAATACTAAATCCTGGTCTGTTCCGATATTGTCTACACGTATAACTTTAAATTCTTTTCTCGATTTTACCGGAATAGGGTTAGCCCCTTCAAAACAGCTTTTAGTAAATAAACGAACAGTACCGTTCATCCATTCAACAGAATGTTGATTACCATTATTGAATTGTGGATGCTGAGCTAATTTTAATCCTTTGAAAGTAAGCTGATATAAACCAAAATGTTTTTTCTCTTCTTTTGGAAGTGGAATCGGATTCTCATCTTTATCCAATACATATGCTCCTTTCGAATCTACCTTAAAAGCTTGCTCCAGAACTTTTTTAATTTCTACTTTATCATTCCAAATTCCTCGAGTTTTTTCTACCTGCAAAGTGTCATTTCCTTGACTGTCTTTTTGCGAAACAATCTCTCTATTTACAGTTTTTAAGGCTTGCGGCACTTGAACCTGAAAACCAATCGGACTTGGCTGGCGCCAGTTTGCAGGCGTTAGCATATTTTCAACTAATGAACATAATTCGTTAACTGGTTTTTTGATTTGCTTGATCTGTTCAGAATCAATTGTTGCATTACCGTCAGAAAGGCTTTGACCTACTTCTTTTTTAAGTACTTCGACATCTGCATATCCAAATTTTCCTGCTGTAGTAACAACATTAATATTCTGAATGATATAGTTTTCATCACCAACTGTTAAAATACCTCCGATAAATCTATTTTTATTAGAATTGTTTAAGCTGATTTTAATGTCTTCGCCACTGCTTAGAATTTTGTATTCGTTAATTCTAATAATTGAGGTAAGTTCATTTGATGAACTATCTGTAATGCTTGCAATTTTTGCATGTTCAATTTGAGGAAGACTATCTCTGAAATAAAGTTTAAAATAATCAGCAAACAGCTCTTCATTATCTGGATAAATCTTATCAGAAAGTAAAGCATCTTCTTTAGTCATTCCATCTGGAATGCTATAACTTAACAATTCCTGAGCAGAATAATATTCAAAAAGAAGTCGGATGTAAGTCTTATCAGTTATTGACTCATTATCTAAAAGTGTTTTCAGCTTAATCTGTTCACTAATTGAAGTAAACATCAACGGGTTTTCTTCTGTAATCAGTAAAGAATTAATTCCAGATGGAGGCAAAAGCGTATTATTTGGCTTAATTTCAGAAGTAATTTCTAATTGTCTTCCAGAGGTTGCCCTCGAGAAAATATTAATACCATAACCTTGATATACATACGTTTGTAAACCTGTTTTTTCCTGACGAACATTTAAAAATGATTTTCCAGACTCAGGTATAATGATCGGAGAAGGCTCAAAAGAACCAGTGCCTAAGTCTTTAGTAACATTAGAATAGGCTGTATCACAAGCTAATTCTGGTTTTTGCCAATTTGCTTCACCTTTAAACTTGTAATCAACTCCGGCATAGATTGGGAATGTAAAAGAGCTTCCGTCAAATTCGTCAGTAGAATCAAAGAAAGCAGTATTTACACTGTAATCTGCGATGTCATTCATAAACAGACTCACATATCTTTTCTTGCCATCAAAACTATATCCGTTAGGATCTGTAATTTTTGCTGATTGCTCATCTTCATCAGAACCTGCGTTAAGGCCTGGTAAATATTTACTTAATTGCACAGGAAGAGGCAAACGTTCTGTATTTACAGAAGTTGGAATACTCATAGAAAGATGCTGTACTTCTTTTGGAGTTGTACCGCCTTCTAAATTCTTAAATGTAACGTACTCTGTTAGATAGATATATTCGCCGGAAAGAACTGTTTCATCAATATCAATGCATCCTAAACCTAACATTCTGGCAATATGAAAATCGTTTGCTGCTATATTCAATAAATCCAGATTGGATATTTCGGTTGTATTTTCTTCAAATTTTGCTTCTTCTCCTGGTACAGGTTCGTTGGTCGGAACACTGTCTTTAAATTTAACAGTTTCTAATGCTGTCGGATTTGTACCATCAAGACTTAGATCGATGTAACTATTAACAACTTGTTTGATGTTTTTATCTCCTTCAGCTGTTGTACGTTTCCATTTGTCTTTATAGTTTTTTACGTTTACATATTCTCCATCATTAAACTTTAACCATTTTCCATGAACAGCATTTAGCTTTGGTTCTAATTGTTCAAATGCTTTATTATCAGTAAGAGTTAAAGCGAATTTTCCTTTTAAATCCCAATTGCCATTTGTATTTGCATTTTGGATAAAATCTCTATAAAATTCAAAATGGATTTCTCTTAACAAACATTTATTTGCTTTAAAACGAAGACTTCTTCCATTTTCGGCTAGAACACGAATCGAATTAGCCTGTGACGAAGAGTAGTTTTTACGATTTGTAACTCTTTTTGATGCAGCAATGCTATTTTCAGCAACAGATAATGTTTCTAATTTAACAATGCTAGCGCTCTCTACGGCATTAAATTTAAGTTCGGCAGCAAAAAATAATTCGCTTTTATTCTCAATCTCAATAATCTCATTTCCATAAGCTTCAATAAAACCAGATGGATCTGTCATCGGATTAATGCTAGCATATGTTAAAAGATACTTTGCTTTGTTTTTGAAATAAACATAGATTGATCTTTGCAGAGCAGGAGTTTTATAAACCCATAATGCTTTATTACGATCAACAGTTTGAGGTTTTTTCGTTAAATCCAATTTATGGACAACTTTAGTATAAGGTGCTCGATATAATTTTACGAAATCATCAGGTTTATTAAAATTAGTAGTACCGCCTGTATATAAATCCCCTTTCGGAAGGTGGTTTGCTCCCAATTCTCCAGCCAAAAGCCAACGAAGATGAATTCCTTTTGTACTATCAAGTCCCTTAGAACCTGCTGCTGCGATCTGCAAACTTGTAGATTGCAAAGCAGTTTTGCCTGAATTAAGATCAACAATATAAACCTCTTTGGTTACGGTAAAACTGATTTTAAAATTGCTTGGATTGTAAACGCCCGGTAGAACAATTAAGGCATTGTGGCTTTCCATTGCAGAAGGCGTTCCGTCAATTCTTATTTTTGCTTCTACGCTCGCCAAACCAGGAATGACAACAGTTTCTTCAAGTCTAAAAACCAATCCGCCAAGATTACTTGCATTATGGATTCGTATTCCCGCAGGAAGAGTAAGAGGAACACGACTTTTATTTCTTAGAACCAAAGTTCCAGCGCTTTCGTGTACAGCAAGACCTTTTTTTAGAACAGGATAAACCAATTTATTTTGAATGATACTCACATTCGGCAAACACCCAATTTGTGCACCAGATAGATCATTGCTCAACTGATTTAATTCAGCTCCTAAAGTGCTAAAATCAGGAACCCTGATATAGTCTGTATTTAGCATGGAAAGACCGCTGTTTTTTAGTACAGGCGTTTTTCCTAAAAAGTTAGTAATCGGTGTTACCAACTCGGTAGCATTGTTTACGGTGCTTGTAACACCGTAAACAAAAATATGTGATTTATCATCCAGATTTTGATATAAATTTTTAAGTAAATTGGTATCATTGACCTGCAAACCATCTGTAACAACCACGACAACGTCTGGAATTACAGTCAAATTGTTTACAACTTCTAAACCAGAAGCCCAGTGATCAGATTGAGGATTGGCCGATCTTGAACCAAAACCATTAATCCAACTTAAAAAACTCGAAGTATTTCCCGAAATTCTTTTTTGAATAACATGCTCTGATCTTGAGTTGTTGTCGCTACCAGACATTCCGATTAACGAAAGTGTAATTTTGCTTTGAGCTTGAGAATTGATAAATGAAGTCAGCCCATCTCGTATTTGCTGCGCTTCATTGCCATTTATCGACCCCGACTCATCGACAACGATAGCGATATACGTTTCGCAACCTGAGGATTGGCTTTCTTGAAGATTTATAGAACTCATTTTTATTGTTTTTTAAAGATTTATATTTTCAATAGTTAAAGTTACCGGCTCAGCAGCACGAACTGTTAATGGCGTTGAATACTGGGCAACAGACCCGTTATTATTCCACATTCTGTATTCGAACTTGATATTTAAATTTTCATCAGTAATTTTTTTACTGTCATTCATAATTAAAACCTGCGCATAGTCTTTAGAATGAAGTGCTTTATAGTTTGCTTTTGCTGCACCAGCATCGTCAACTACTGAAATTGTATTTTTAATTTCTTCTAATGGAATTTTAGGAATATTAAATGGCTCCGGATTGCGAACTAAAAGCGCTACCACTTCACCAGTATTGGTATTGATAATTCGATTAACTTCTGTAGATTGAGCTGGATCGAGAGGAGACATTTTTAAAATTCCTTCGATAGCGCGATCAAATAAGTGCTGATATTTTAATGCTAATGAATTACTTAGAGTATCGTCAAGTCCCAAAACAACATTGTTTAAAGATGTAATCTGATCTTCGCTTAACCTTAACGGAACATCAAATAAAGCTTTTCTTGATTCGGCTTGGTCAAGCTTATAACTGTTTACTTGTTCTGCAAAATCTCTGTATCGAGAGGTTTGGAAACCAAATTGATGTACCAATACATTTTCTGAATCTTCGATTTGATTGTTTTGATTTTTATCGAAATAGTTTTTAGCTAATACTGTATATAATTTCGAAGGTTTTAAATCGGTTAATTTGACCTCATATCCATACGATTTCGGTTTTAAAGCATCTCCAATTGTAATGTCACATCTTATTTTGCCAGTACTTCCTTTAATCATGTTTTGCAACATTTGAATGTTTAGAGGAATTCTAGGATCGTTATCGTCAACCCATTCTGTATTGCCTTTTTCTGCTTTAGGATATGTTGTTTTTTCTGTTGGCAACGGATATGGAATAAGAACATCATTCAAAGGATCTTTAATAATAAGATTTAAAGCACCATCAATTTTTACTCTGCTGTCATACACATCCCATTCTTTAAGCATATGATACACATAAGGATTTTTGAAGAACATTGTTATCTTACATTGCTCATTTCCGTAGAATGAAGGTTTAGATAATAATAAACTTCCATCGGCATTTGGGTAAGAACGGTTGTAATCTAAATACTGTCTTAATGAAGTTAATGGCGATTTTGATAAATCGGTCAATTCATTTTTTACAAGTGTTTGTCCAGGAGGAACCACAGGATCTGGAACAGGGTAGTGCCCTACAGGACCTAATGTTTTGAAACCATAATAGTAATCGAATTTAACTGGCGCTCCATCATCTACTCTATCTGCTAAAGTAAATTTTAAGCAATAAGTTGAATTTGGCCTCCAAATTGGTTGAACTGTATTTTGAATCGCTGCTTCCATTGCTTTATTATCTGCGATTACAGCATCAGAACCTGGAATAGTTAGATTGTGCACCGCACTTTCCCTGGTTAACCATCCAATTTCTTGAATAGAAGTAGAGTAGTTTACTTCATTATCATCATCAGAATCTCCTCCAGCAGAACAAATAAGAGCGTTGATTGTCAATAAATTTGAAGATTTTGTACCTCTTGTATATTCCAATTTAACGGTGCTGCCTAAGTCTGTATGAGTCGCAGTCGAATCTGTTAAAGCAGATGCAGACGAAACAACCGAGACAGTTTCTTTTGGATATAAAGAACAGTTATCAAATTGATCATTAAATAAAGAGAAATAAACTCCTTTTTCATTTTGTTTCGAAGAAAGCATTAGAATTTCATTCGTCGAAGGCTCATTTTGAATGTTAATAATAGATGCTTTATCTGATGAACTTCCTCTTTCGATTAATCTTACAAGGTTTAATGAAATATTAAACACAAACAGGTATTTTTCATTATAGACGATAACAGAATTGTCTGCCAAAGTGTTGTTCGATAAATATATCGCAGAATCAAAAATTGCATCGTTTTTCACAACTGTAATAGCAGTTCCGTTAATTTGAGCCAATCCGAATTTTCCGTTTATCAATTTAACCGTAAGCAAGACTTTGTCGTTTGCAATTACTGCATCTGTAATTTCAACAATTGAGGATTCTGAAACTAGTTTTGTATCTGTTATTGTAATTGTTCTAGTGCTAAGATTGATGCTGAAACGAATGACTTTTTTGTTTTTAGAAATCAAACTGAAATCCGTGCTGTTATGCTGAAGAACTTTGATTGCGACTTCGCCTACTTTTACACGACGAACTAGAGAACGATCGATGCCGTTAACCCAGTTAATTTGAGTTCCGTCTTCTAAAGTATTAATCCAAAGCAATTCATTATTTGGTAATGAAATAAGTTTGTTGAAACTTTCAGAATACGTATTCATATACTGCATTCCGGAGTTTCTGTTTAATTCAGAATCAAGTTCAATAATGGCAGTTGTGGCAGCAGGAGCTACGCAGCCTACTATAAAAGTGTCATCAACAACCGCTTCTCCAATTCCTTTGCATTGCGTTGCATCTAGAGCTTGAGTAAGCAATAAATTATTATTTACGACTTGCATCGATGTTACCAAACCATTCAATAAACGCTCTCTCAACAGATTTCCTTTTGCATCAATTTGAGCGATAACAGTAGTTTTTGGTGTTGGATGAAATGAAATTAAGTAAGTGTCATTGTATTTGAAAACTTTATCAAAGGCAAAAAGAGATCTTCCGTTATATCCATAAAAACGAGTAAATGTCAATGGTTCAGAAGTTCCAGTTGGATTATCGTTACCTGCTTCAGCTTTTAATTCAGCCAATAACGTTATTAAACGATTGTATTCGGTTATATTGCTTGGTTCTGATACAATAAATTCTCCATCAGCAGAAGCGTACGTATCATTAAATAACGCCGCAATTTTATTTCTAACATCTAAAATAGCATCTGCATTTGCAGCCACAGGGCTGATGACAATTCTATCAATTTTCTTTTTCAATAAAACATCGCCGTTTTCATCAAATAAGGTTATTGGTGATCTCAGTTCAGCTTTAGTGTAAGCGATCTCATATAAAGCTGGCGAATTTTTAGCCTTACATATTTTAACTTCTTTATATTTAGACAACTTAGCCCCTTTATCAAAAACTGAAGTATAGGCAGTAATATGTACTGTTTTGGCTTGAGTTGTAAGTTTTAAAGTCGGTTCGATAGCAGACTCAGGGAAAATGATTTCCAGTTTATCATAATTTTTGAAGGATAGTGATCTTCTAAAACCAAAAGGGTTGCTTTCTCCAGAAATGCTCATAAAATCTCCGCCAGAAAGCTTGCCATCCACGATTTCAGGAGTTTCACCAACGAGTTTAAAGAAGAGACCATTGATTCTATCTGCTTCATATTGAGTAGGTACATAATAACGTTTTCCTATTTTTTTATTTTTAAAGTTGACATATTCTGCTTCAATACTATCAGAGACACAGAATAATTTAGAAGGAGTGATTCCGAATTGTTCCGGAACATGCCAGCCTGGTTCTCCTGCACTTAAGTATGAAAATGGATTAGTTGCCAATACACGAATGCTATCGTACTGATCGATTACTTTTTGCCATTGTGCCCAAGGCAAATCTTTTACAAGGTCTCGGGATGTTGAATCCACAACCGCTTTAAAAGGATGATAAGCCTCCCAGGAGTTTCCATTTGCAGAAAGTAATTCAATCGATTCAATTGAATATTGGTGTTTTACCTGACGAAGTTTTCTACCTGCTTTTGATGTTGCTTCAGGCGGCATTAAATCAGTATAATTTTTTGCATCTGCCGTGTATCCACCAATTATTTTAGAAAGACTAGTGTCAGGCAATACTCCCTTCGTCATTTTAATATCGATGAAAGTATCTAACGGAATCACTTTATTAATAGCTGTTGTGCTAGGCATTTGATCAAAATAATCAAGCAAGAAAGCTTCATTGGTAAGCATGTGTACTCCTTTGACAGAATCGGCAGTTCTATTGTCATTAACGTCTCCATATGTGCCTTTAGGAAGCGGACTGTAAGGCGTACGGTCAACAATTCTGTTAATATCCCATTGAAGTTCAATCAAGAAGTTTTTACGAACCCTTACGAACCCAAGTTTAACACGTACACTTAATTCTAATTTTGCATAAATCAAGAACGGTTTAAACGATTCTACAGAGAATATGGTGTCTAAAACAATTTCAACATTAATGATCCAGATTTTAATCTGAATTCCTCCACCGGCACTAATATAACCGCCCATTTGAGGACGTTTGAATGAGATTTTTCCACCCATTTCCAGATAAGCCCATAATTTTACTTTTGCAGGTCCGAAGCTTTTCTCCAGTTTAAAGTCTAATCGTGCTCCAGCTTCAATTCCTTGGGCCGACAGCATAATAAATGCTTTGGCTGTAAATAAAGTCAAGATTCTAGCCGTAATAGGATCTTTTTTAGAACCAAGATTAATGTACCAAGGTTTCTGATTTTTGAAGAAAAATCCAGCTTCTAATAAAGCATGCAACTGAATAATCTGTCCACCATCTTTAGGCATTTGAAAATCTGCTCCGGCTGCCAGTTCAAGCGAATTATCTCCAAAGGCAACCATTGCAAAGAATGGGGGAGTACTTTGATCTTTTTCAATAGGACCTAATCTATCGCCAAGAACATTTAATCCTGCTTCGATATAAAATAGAGTAGGAAGTGAAAGCAACAACATGGCTCGCATATTTAAAATAGTTCCGCCTGTTGATTCAAATGTTGCACCAGCTCCAATAGAAAACGGCGAGTCATATTGCATAGAATCTGGTGGTCCGCTGAATTTTCTAATATTGATTCCGGCTTTTGGATGTTTATAGAATTCGTACCAAGAATTTTCAGTTGTTAATCCAGCCGCTTTTTTGGTAGCCACATATCTAAATCCTAATAAACCTCTGAAACCTGTGATTGAAAGAAATCCAAGCGGAATACCTGTAGGCAATTCAATACCTGCATCAACTAAGAACGCAGGGTATTTAGGCGCAAAACGCATTCCTACGCTTCCTGTAATTTTTGCTTTTGGTAACTTTAATGAAACCTCACCCATGAACTCAGGAGAAACTCCTGGCTGGGGTAACGAAATCATACCATGAATGATAGCCATAGCAGATTCTTCTGAAGCTGTTCCGGGAATCATTAAATCAACTTCGATAGTCTGGATTCTGATGAAAGAATCTTTGAATCCTTCTTCGGTGCTGTAATAGTATTTAATACCCTCACCACGAGCATCTAATCCAAGTGGATTGACACTGATGGCACCATCAAATCCCCAGAAATTATATTTATGTCCATTAATTTGTGTTGAACCAAAGTTGATGTTGCTTACCGCCATTTGAACCGGTCCAAGATTCACAGATAAATTAATCGGAATTGGAATAGAACCACCTTCTACTTCAATGTTTCCATCGCTGTAAATACGAAGTTTTTCAACATCAAAACCTTGACCTTTAGCCAATCTGTTCATTAATGTTCCTTGAGGGAAAGACACATAACAAGAAGTTCCTACATAATAATCATCATCTTGTTTTCCAAGTTCAAAACTGTGGAAATCGAAATTCACCAGACCAAATAAATTGGCTTTTGGTTCACTTGCTTTGTCAAAAGAAGCAGTTAGGTTAAAGTCACCGTCGTCGTATAAGTGTCCTTCCAATGTTGCATGAAAAGAACTTCCGTCAGGATTTTTTAATTTATTGATAATTAATTGTCCCTTGATATTAGAGCCAATAACTTTGTTTTGTTTGAAAGAAATATCAAATTTGTTGAAACCAATTTCAAACCCACGATTAGGATTACCAATTCTCTTCCAAAGTGTATTATCTGGTGCAAGTTTTGATAAAAAGGCTTGGTATTCTTTAGCATTCTTAAAAGTATAAATAGTAGAAGGGCTAACTTCTGAAGATACTAATGTAGATTTAGTGGTTAATGTTAAAGGATAACTGAAAGGATAAGGCAGGCTGCTCGTAGCACTAAATTCTTGTAAATAAGCAAGCAATTCATTGTAATCGGCAATTTGTGTGATTTCAACAACATCCGTTTCTTCGTTTCTTTGTAACATGGAAAGAGGATACTGAAAATCGAATTTATCGCCGAAATAACTAAAAACACCAGTAGGCACAGGAACTGTTTCCAGGTAAATATCTCCAGAAATTCCACCTGTTCCAATTAGTAAATCAGATGCGCCAATTCTTAATGTTGTGCTTGTGCTTCCTTGTCCTTCTTTTTCATAATCATGAAACCATTTTGAAGGTAAAGTAACAGATACCGCACGTGCATAAACTCCCACGAAGTCATTTGGTCTGCCATCTGCAGTAGCTTCCGGAATATTTGTTTTTTTGCTTAAATCGAGTTTTAAAGTGTCTAACTCCAGAATCATTCCGGTGTTACCAATCATTGCATATTTAGAAGGGCCTAGAGATCCTCCTAGTTCAAACTGATAGCCAATTCCTTCTTGAGTATCAGCTTGTAATAAAGCTTGTGCAAATCTAAATTGTGATTTAGGATTAGGATTTGAAGGGTCAGTGTAAGGATTACCTTCTTTAGTTACAGGTTTCAAATAAGAATTTGGAAACTCGATAGCAGCACTTAATTCTAATGTTACTCGGGCTTTTGGAGTAATGATATTTTTGATGTAGCTGTCAATATCATCAGGAATCAAGTTCTTAAAGAAGTTTTTTACATTCGAAATAGAATTTGAAACACTTGATTCATCTAAAAGATACAGCAAAAATGCTGCAATTGAAGCCTCATCAGTGAATTGATTTTTAATTGCTAAAACCAATTCTCTAGGTTTGTTATCTGAAGTAGGAACGGGAATCGTTAATCCAAATTTAGAATTAATGTCATTGACAAACTGCTCAACTTTTGTTAAGTTGTCACTTTTTGGAGAAACAAAATTGTTAATGATTAAGGTTACCACTTCTTCTTCAGAAGTGTTCAAAATTTGCAATCCAAGTTCAAAGAATTCTCTCGGAGAATAAGAGAAATTTTGAAGATTGAAACTTCTCAAGTAAGATAAAATTAGCCACTGATATTCTACAGTAACGGGAAAAGATGAAATAGATGAATCGGTATTGTCCGGATTAAGAATTAAGAACATTTCTGTTCCTGGTATTTGAAACTGTAATCGTTCTTTGGAAACAATAGACAAGCCGTAGAAACCAGATTCTCCTCTCGGACTAATGCTAGCCTGGAAATCTTTAATATATACTTTGTCAAATATTTGTTGAATCCCATCTTTAATGAAGCCTAAAGCATCTGGAAAATCATCCAGACTTACTACAGTCGACAAGGAAGGGTAATACTTTTGCGTGGTCGGTGTTGGCATTTTTTTATTGTTTAATTAAATTATTTATTTAATTCTTGTTTGTAATTTGGAAAGCATTAGGCAAAAAAATGCTTGATCAAAAACTGATAAACAGTATTGATTTTGAAATGAATTTGTCAGTTTTTGTAACTGACCTGTTTTATGAAATTGTGAAATACAAGGTTTTTTAAAACCTTAAAAAGCCGAACTTTTAGTTATAAAGAAGCTCACTTATCTGCTGAAATGTTGATTTGTTTCAGCAAATTTGCGTGATTTTTGAGTGGAAAAAAAATAGTTGTTCGTGTGCTTTACAGGTGTGTAAAGTGGTTGGGAAGATTTGTAAAATCAGTATTTGTTTTTAATACTTTTTTAATTTAGAAATGAAGAGTTCGTAGGATTCTGATTAGAAAATAATAAGTTGTGGAAATTTATTTAAAAAACTTAGCATCAATTAATTGAGAAAGTGATGAATTTGTTATTTATTTATTAGTTAGCTGTCATTATGCTCTCCGATTCATCAGAAATAACATTGCCAATAATTGTTACGGCCTTTCTTCTATGCGAAGTTTTATAATATAGCTAAACATACTACATTATTATGCCAGAAAATCTAGATTATGAGAAGACAAAAAAACAATCTATTCAGATAGAAAACATTTTTTTTGATTTTAAACTACATTTAAAAGCGGTAGTTTAATACCGCTTTTGAAATTACAAAATTTGCTTTCTTCCTTCTGATAGAATTTCACCAGTTTTACCATCAATTGTAATATAATTTAAATGACCTTCATCTTTGTTTATATCAAACTGTATAGAATAAGTTGGTCTGCCAGTTTTTTCGTCAATGCCACGATTAACGGTTCTATCTATTTTCCCATCATTGAGATTTATTTTATGTGTAATCTTAATTTTTTCTATTAAATCGGAAATAGAAAAAGGAAAATCTTTATTGTTATCTGTTTCTTGTATAACTTCCCCTTTTTCATTGTATTTTCTATATATGTCTATTGGGGAATTATAAAAATAAGTCCCTGACGAAATCATTTGATTATTTTTCTTATTGTAAATAATATAGTTAATGATTGATTCGTCAAATCTTCTCTTACTTTCAAAATAATGATCTCCATAGTCAATCAAAACAACATTAGTGTCATTTTCTACAAATTGAATTTTTTCATTTATTAAATTAGTTTCATTTATTTTATTTAGATAATCTGTATTTATTTTTTTCATAATTATTGTATTGTTTATAGGAGCACTTATATTTTCTTTTTTACTTTCATTGCAGCTTAAGAAAGCAAAAAAAATCACAATCATTTTAGTCTTCATAGATATAATTTTTAATGTTGTCATGCATAATTTTCCATTGCCATTGCCATGTTGATTTACTTATAGGTTGGTTATAACACATAATATTGTCAGTTCCTCTTTTTTTAGCATCTTCAGTTGCTTCGTCACCAGAGTATGGATATACATATTTTTGCCTTTCATCTGTGACGCTTCCATCTATATGTGTGTGAAATAATCCTAAACCATGACAAACTTCATGTGCTAAAGCTACAGGAGTTCTATTGAAATATAAACACACAGAATGTTTTCCTATTTCTTGGACGTTTCCTCCGGCATCATTACAAGGGATACCGAAAGCATAAACTTTGAAATGGTTTTTATATTTTTCATCAATAAGTTTTTTTAAGTAATCTTGTTTTTCATCATTAATTCCTCCGTTTGAATTTACGATGGATATTGCTGTACCATTTGATTTTACATAACCGCCACTTGTAGAATTAGAACTTTTAAATTTAGAATCATTTGTTAAATCCAACTCATGTGTGACCTTATTATTTTTATCAATACTTGTGTAAGATTCTATATCTGCAGCAATCTTTGCTTGAAATAATATTTTTTTTAAATTAATTTTTTCAATATCTTCTATTTCTCCTGTTTCAGGATATCCATAGCCAGCAACATCTGTTTTAAGGTTTATTAGTACAATTTTTATTTTTTTTTGATTTTCCTTACTATTTTTTAAAACTTTTATAACTCCTGCTAGTTTAGACATAGGTAATTCTCCATTCAATTGTGAGAATGCAATAAATTTAATGCTTTTATCAGTCTGAAATTCTTTTTTGCAAATAATTTCAATATCAAATTCTTTTTTTCCAGGAGATAAATCTATAGGTAAATTTGTTGAAATTTCGAACAAATCATGGTCATAATCAAGTTCTAGGTTAGTAAGTTTTTCTTGTATGTCTACTGTCGCAGTCAAAGAAGTTATGTAAGAAAAATTATCAGATATATTTTCGGGGGTTCCAGCAATTGTATTTAGATATGGTACAAAATAAAGATTATTTTGTTTTGTTGTAATTGTAGTATATTCTCTTTTTAAATTTTGATAAGCATCTGTTTTGTTGATAAAGCCATATCCACCTAAAATAGAATCTTCATAACCATATTCAGATGGTTCAAATGGAGGTGTAAATTCTGAAGTCAATCTCATCCAATCGAAACCACTTCCTTGAATTTTATCATATTTAGGTTTAAAATTTACTCTAGAACTAGAGAATTCTTCAGTATAAGTGAATTTTTCAGCGAACTCTTTTGTGAAAAAATAATGACCATCTACTGTATATACATAAACAGTATTTTCAGGTGAAGGATAAATTATCTCACTTACAAGACCGAGGTATTTTTCAGCTTTCACTCCTAAAATGTATTTTTTGACAAGACCGTCTTGTACGCTTGAAACAGGCATTTCTAAATGAAAATAGAAATTTGAATAAGACTCCGGAATATGATTTGTAGTTGTAGATGTTAAACTGTTATAAACAACTTTATTATAATCGTCATTCATTAACCCCAAATGCATAAAGTTGGTAACATTACCTTCTTCTTCGAAATTTATAAGTTGTAAGGTTTTAATAGTTTCGCCATTATTATCTACTTGACCTTTCCAAATTTTATAATTTTTATCTCCATATTCGAATAATGAGTAATCATCAGAAGTTTTTATGGTTCTGTCTGTAATATCTAATGATGTAGTCCTTTTAAAGGTTGGCTCTTTGGAATTTTCAGAATCTATTTTTTTTGATATATATATTTTGAATTTATCTTCATTTGGAGTTTGATTTGAAGAATTTGAGTATGGAATTGTAGTGAAGTTAACATTACTAGCAATACTTTTACCATCTATGTAACTATTTTTTATTTTTATTTTTGTGTTTGAAGATTTTCTTGTAATGTACTGTGAAGATTGGTTTGTTTTCCTTAAGTGATCAATCTTTACAGGCCCAAAAAAATTATTAAAATACTCAACCTCTTTTTCTTCATGATTAATATAAATAAATGTTGCTATGTTTTTTGTTACTAATGGGTTGTCGCTTAAACTATAGTTGTTAATTAATCTGAAATTTACATTATTCGTATATTCTTGTGTATCTCTATAATTATCATCAATTAGAGCTTTATTGCCTAAAAATTTTCCTTGTATTAGTGTATTACTACAATTGCCATGCGTATTATATAGTGTTACGTTTTTCTCTGCAGTTTTAAATTTTAACTGAAAAGATAAATTATTATTTTTTTTCTTATTTTCATTTTCATCCGATGAATGAGTTTGCTCAAACTCGTTAATAATAATTGGCCAGTCATTAGTCTTATATGAACCAACTGCTAAAATTTCTGATATACCAATTTTTATGGGATCTGCTCCTAATGATTCATCAAAATTGAAAGACCTTCCTGTATTACCTTGAATATAAATGTAGCATTTATGTTTATTGTAGAATTTATTTATTACATGATTAAAAATATCTACTCTAGAAGAATACTCTGTTGAATCATCTACAAATTTCACTTTACCTTTTTCTTTTTCGGTAATATGAGCCCCATAAAAGGCTGCAGGATCTAGAAATTTTTGAACATTTTCTCTATAAATTTTTTCAGAAATATTTGGATCGCTTGCAATTTCAGCAAGATCTAAAACTGCTTTTTCGGCTCTAGCATATTTGAGGTCAAATTGAAAACCGGTATCTGATTTTTCCTGGTAATAGAATCCGTCATTTAAAACAATTTCGAATCCACCTTTGTTATCCTGGAACTCACCAAAATATTGTCCTGCCTCAATTATTGGAAGATTGTATGCTTTATTTTCATCTGTACTTGTTACATCATAAGTATTGAAAAATTTGGCATCTAAACTATTTGTATCTGTTTCTGTTGTATTATATCCAAATAGACTTGCAGAAATTTCAGGTAGTGGTTCTTTTAGTTCGTTGAAATTAACAAGGTCTGTCCATACTTTAGCCATAAAAAGGGTATTGGCACTGCTTTTGGGTAAAATGTTATTGTTTGAATTAATAAATAACTCTTTTTTTAGCCCTCTGTAAACGTAGTATTTAATCTGAACCCCAACATCAACATTTTTTAGAGGCTTGATGAAAACGTTTACTTTAGATTCATTTTCATCACCAGATTGAGGGACGATTAATACTTGCCCGCTTGTAACGGCATAAGCTTTTTTGTTAGCCAGTTCAAATTGGGTGGTAATATTAAATTTTGTATTAGTACTTACAAAATCTGGTCCATAAGCACCTTCAGCGGTAGACTGTGCAGCGATAGTAGATTCTGTAAAAAAGTAAGATTTGGGTTCAAATTCTTTTATTCGACCTTTTCCTAAAGTATTTAAAACTTCATTTTCTTCTGATTGAGAAGTTAAGCTATATGTAAAATCAAATGGTTCGATTGGCATGGTATTAAATATTTACGATTTCTAATTTGACTTCTAATGTTGTATTGTCCACATTAATGGTATGTGGGAATTTGATATTTGTATATTCGGGATGATTTCCTGGAGTTTCAATTGGTTGAGCAAAAGTAATCCAGTTGTTAGTAGCCAAAGGAGCTAAGGCCCATGTGTTTCCTGTTCGTTCAAAAAAGACTTCTTCAACAGTTTTATTACTATTGTTTCTTGTTGTACGAGCTCTTATTCTAAAATTACTTAAATTGGTAGTTAGTACATTTTCCATTAATAAATAGAAATCTCTTTGAATTGTTTGCGTGCCTACTGTAAGATCTAGTTTTTTTCCAGGTAGAAATGCAGATCCATCAGTTATACTATTATGACTGACTATGATTGGCCTGCAACTGAGTTGTTTATTGAATCGAATATTAGTATTTCGTACTTCATTAGAATTACCATCAAAAGGAGCAATATGTGCTAGTAGATATGCATTTTTTCTTTTAGTGGTAGCTATATCCAAATTATTCCACGTATTCCATTTTGACGCTATATCTTTCCATTCAATCCCTACAATTGTAGAACTTCCACCTTGAATAATTGGTATTTCTTTTACGGCTAATAACTTTACATCTGCTTGATCATACCATTTAGAAGGAAATGGGAAAGCAGGATTTTCATCATCAGTAAATGCAATATAAACTCTTAAATCACATTCCTTAAAACTAGCTCTGTTGCCACTATTACGTACTTTTATGTAAATCTTTTGATCCACAGAAGTGTTAGGGTTGTTGAAAAGTTGTGTTGGTGAAGGTTCTTGAAGGGTATTGTCTGCTAATGATTTTATCCATATATCGGGACTATCTACTGGCTCAGTTTCTAAAACACTTTCTAAAACAAGGCCATTTAATCGATCAGCTATTTCCATTTTAGGTTTCTGAATAGTTGTGCTAGTATGCCAGTCTATTGCCAATTGAATAGCAGCTTCAGCATTTACTCTGCCAGTACCATAATCATCATTTGTAGTATAACCATAGTTGTATTTTGTGTCATTATTAACCATGCTGTAATGAGATACTCCTGTAATTTTATCGGTAGTTTCTTTTAATATATGTTTTATTTCAGCAGCGTTTAAATCATTATTAGCAGAAAGAACAAGTCCTGCTAGACCGGAAACAATTGGAGTAGCAGCAGACGTTCCTGTGAATCTGGAAGTAAAGTCTCCATATGCTAATGAAGTCATAGTAAAAGTATCGCCGATAATACTTGGAGAATGGGACATTTCTATTCCTCTTCCTGTAATTTGTGAAATAAAGGCAATTCGCTCTTTTCCTCCTCCGGAAAGTAAAACCTCTTGACCAACGAAGAAACCTGTTAAGTCATTTACTGTAGGTGCTAAATAATAAGGAGACTGATCTGGTTGACTACTAGGAGCTCCAGCTTTAATGCATGTTAATGAAGCTTTAATTTGATCAGGAACTAAAATTAGTGGAATGTTTGGATCGTTGGGTAGTGTACTCAAGTTATTTCTAACCTCAATGCGATTATTATCAGGATTGGCAATTGAAATTATCTCTGTTTCAATTCCGGATAGTTCAGAATTTTCCGGATAAATATAAACTTTTTGAGGAGCCCCTGCTTTAAGATTAATTCCGTTTAGGTTTTTTAGATTTAATTGATAATTAGAAGGTTGTCCGTTCGATTCAATATGTTTTGTTGCGACTTTTTTAAGAGCTACTATTCTAGCCGTAGTGCCAACTAAAGTAAATTGTACACCGTCCTTGTTAAAATCTTTGGTAAATTTAATTGCAGCATCAAGAGTAACTTCGATATTATTTGTACCAGAAATTTTGTCTACTCTTGCAATATATCTCAATTCATGAAAATAGCTGTTTCGTGTACCTAATTCAATTGATTGGCCTTTAAAAATTCCTCTTACGTTTTCAAGAATTAGTTTAGTACTACTGCTTACGGCATTTATTCTTGGAAAAAATAATTGATCATCGGTTCCAACATTTCCACAATTTAGCATTGTAGTGCTGTAAATATTTATATCGTCTTTTGATGGAGTACTATCAGGACCGCTTGGGGCACAAAGATCAATTCTTTTTCCATAATTAGAATAGTTCGCTTTTCTTTCATCAAAAACAGGTTTTGTTCCTGTATATGAAGATAATGGATAGCTATCTAATAGTACTTTTGATGCGGCAACTATTAATGATTTATTACTATAAACAGTCGTTCTAAACCCTGAAGAACCTGCAGTATCATTAATCTCAAGACCAGAACCGGTTGAAGAATCTCCATTGCCAGCAGATACCACAACCAAGGTACCTCTTCCGTCTCTGCCATAAGCAAATAATTCTTTAAGTATAAAATCAACTTTAGATGATGTTAATTGTATATTAAAACTACAATTGATAATACTGGCGCTTTGACTTGAATATAAATTGTTAACATCAGAGGCTCCATTATTTAGAAAACTGTTGTCAAAAGCAGATTGAAAAAAAGCAGATTTAATATTACCATTAGAAAATGGATTTATTAATGCTAAGAATAAACCATTTTCAAAATTATTAGAATTGATAACTCGAATGTTAGGAGAAATACCATCAATGAGATTGTTGACATCTTCATTTCCTGAAATTATTCCTGTAACACAATTAGTGTGCATACTTGGAGAAAAAGAACTAATATTTTGGGTAAACTGATTACCTTCTTTATCTCTAAAAAAAACTTTTCTGCTATTAGAAATGTCTGAAAAACTAGGGTGTGCTGGTTTATAGTTAATGGTTAACGGAGAAGGATTATTTACAGGACGAAATTCAATTTGTCCTTCGATAACCCCTATATAAAGATCAGAAGAGCCTAATCTATTACTATTGGATAATAATTGCCTTGCCTGATCTAATTTTATTATTTTGTGATGCCAATTTCTCATGTTTTTAAATGTACTTTTGAGTAATATTCATATATGTCTAATATACCGAGTCCAAGAGCTTCATCAGGGAAAGGTATTTTATGTGTGATTGGGTTTTCTTTTCCTATCTCAGGGAAAAGATTATAGGTTTCATTTTTTTTATTTGATATTAAAATGAAAGATGGTAATTGTGTGGATTTATTTGGCTCATCAAATGGTAAGTAATACTGTTTTTTGAAAAAATTAAACAGTGCAAATGATTTTTTTTCGTTTCGAAAATTATTATCATAAAAGAATACTTTAGATGAATCTATTTTATTTTTTAGATTGAATTTTTTATTCTCACGATCTCTGATTTTAAATTTGGTATTTAATTCTGTTCTATTTTTCTTGTTTAATACTATGGAATAGACTTCAAATTTGTATTGCTTTAGTATTTTTATTATCGGATCGTTATATCTTTTAAATTTTGAGCCATCTGTTTTTCTTAAAATGAAACATATATCTCTGGATGTATTTGAATAAGATCTATCAGGAAAAAAAGAACTTACTCCTCCCGCTAATGGAAATAAATAATCTCCTTCTACTTTTTGATTTTCTTTAAGATTTAATGCTGGATATCCTTCTTTTTGAGAAATGCCATATGAATTATTTTCAATTTTGTTCATTTCCCAATAAGGATTTACTAATTCTACAGCTAGTTGTAAATCTTTGATCGTTTGATTTATAAAATCTTTTTGAGTATTATATTCTAACAAATCTTCTTTCAATATGCTAATCTTATAAGGATCTTCTACATAATTGTTTTTGTAGATATATGACTCGAAGCTATAAGAAACATTCAAAGGATCATAAAGCCTCAACTTCAACTCTCCCGGCAATCCCTCTAAGTTTTGATACCCCTTCTCATTATATTTTTTGTGATAAGACATGATTGTATTATACCCAGCAGGTATTTTATCAAAATAATAAAACTTATCTTTCTTGTCATACAGACCAATGATTGGAGGAATTTCAAAACCTTCAAGAGTTACTTTTGCGTCATCAATATTTTTTCCTGTTTCTGCATCTTCAAGAAAAATTTTTATCTCTTGATTATTTTTTTGTTGAGCAGAGATGCATAAAGAGAATAGTGAAAAGAAAAGACAGCATAGATTTTTCATGATAAGTGTGGTATTATTAAGTTGGACTGGATGATTTGGGTTACTAAACGCTGTAATTAATTACAAAAGCTAATGAAAGCTAATTTAAAAACAATAATCAAAAATCCGACCAATTTATATAGAGATACACTTGTTAAAATAAATGATAAAATCTCCTGATAAATCTTAAGACATAGTAAACCAACACCAAAAGAAAAATTCTCCCCAACCAAATCTGTACCTTTTGCCAAAAAGTCAAATAGTTTTCAAATTTTGTGGTGTTGATGGTTTTTACTTCCGTTTCTTTTACCTGTTGCGATTTCCAGCGGGCGTAGAGTTCCTGTTCTTTGAGTTCGCAGTCTACGTTAAGTTTGTTGTTGTCAAGACGAACCTTTGGGCTTTTTAATGTACGCCCTGGTTCGGCTTGAGTAACATTCTTAACAACTACTTTTCCGTTTTGACATTCGAGTAATGCTTTGAAAGAACTGCTGTCTTTCTGAATTTTAAAAACAGTATCGTGTACCGTTTCTTTGATAGTAATAGTTTTGTTTTTTTCTTCGCTTAGAACCGGCTTCGGGCTTTTGCACGAAACCAGAACTAAGGCTGAAAAAAACAAAAAAACAAGACGTTTTAAATTATTCATGATAAATTGCAATTTGTTTATTAAGTATATTTTAGAGTCTTAAAAAGCCTTTAATGCTTTTAATTTCTCTTTTTCTTCTGGCTACTTTATAGCCTTCGCGACCTCCCATGTCGTTTGTATTGCCTTCAATGGTGTAGATAAGACTTCCTGCAACTTTATCGACAATTCCGGCATGGCCAGTTCCGTTTTTAAAATCTAGAATAAAGACATCGCCAGGCTGAGGTTCTTTTTTTATTAAGGTTTTACTTGAGTTGTATTGGTCTAATACGCCGCCTGTTTTCTTTAAAGGATTTTTGACTCCTAATTGTAATGCCGCTTTTTGAGTACACCAGTAAACAAAAGCCATGCACCATGGATATCCTTTTGCGAGTCCGACACTTCTTAAATAAATCTCGACTTCAGGACCGGCATTGCTGTTTCGTGGCATTTCTTCAACGCCAACCTGAGCAATTGCAGTTTCTAAGGTTTTCTGGGATAATGTCATTGTTGTTTTCCGTTTAGTTGTTTAAATTTTTGTAGTTCATCTACTAATTGTTGGTTTATGAGCATGAGCTCTCTATGTTGTATTTCCATTTTTTTAATGGTGTCAGTTGCAGTGGTTAGTCGGGCGGTAAGGTCATCGAGTAAGTCACGGTAATATTTTACGGCGCTCACGGCGTTGTCAAGTTCGGCGGCTCTGTCCTGAGCCAATGATTTTCTCATAGAGAAGAACCAGGTAATAAATGCGGCAAAAAATGCGGTAAGAGTGGGGTATAGAAACTGTTCCATTTAATGTTATAAAATTGGTGTTAGGATTGAATTTTGTTTTTGGGAGAAACAGCTTTTGGAGAGTGTGTTTTTGAAGAAATGTGGCCTGAACTTTCTGTTGTAATCGCTGTAGTTGTTTCCTTTAGTGGGTACAAAGATTGGTCTAAAAAAGCGGTAAAAAAAACGAATGAAAGGTGTTTAAACACTTGTATTCTGGTACTTTACAGAGTTGTTCAGTCAACGAACAAGGGCCTTTTTTACAGCAAAAAAAGACACATCTTTGCAAAGCGATTCAGATAAAATAGCAGTAGACAATATGATTTTACTGTTCTATAAAGTCTTAGTTTGATTCGAAATCAGTTCTTCTATTTTTTTGAGTTCAGAAGTTATCGGAGTACAAAGAATCTCGTACAAAGTGGTACGAGAAATAGGGTAGACTGGACAGATATATTTACGCCAAACTACAGTAGTAGGAATATCTTCGGTTTTGTGTTTTTGATACAATTCTTTGATAAGCTTATAGCGTAAAAGTTTATTTTTTTGAATTCCGAGACTTCTGTTATTAGATATTGCCATAATGAAAGAGTAAAATGATTGAAAGAATTGTTTTTAGATTAAAGAAGTACAGCCATTTGAGGCTTAAGAATAATTTTAAATGCATTACAGATAACCAAAACCATTTGATCCTAATATATCAATGGCCACTCTCCTAATGCCGAAAATCGTCTGGAGCTTCGTCCTGAAGTCATTCTTGCATAAGAACTTAATAATTTAAGTCAGCAGAGTCCGCACGACAATTTTGTTCCTGAGTTATAAACTTGGAACATCCTGGGAAAAAGAATGGTTTTGAGTTATTTGATTAGGGCAGAAAGCGCCCGCTTTTCGGTTCCTGATTTTCTTAAAATAAGTTAAGAAAACAGGGACCTTTTTTATTTGCTACAGTTTTAAAAACTGTCGGGTTCTGAGTGGGAAAAAATTCATATCAAACTATTTTTTGTTTGATATGAATTTCAATGAGTAATAGTTATGTGAAATTCAATTTACAATCTTTGATCGTTCTTTTTTTTACGCTCATTTTTGTATTGCCTAAAAGTCGAATTTATTTTGAAATTGATCCATTCGCGAAAATCCAATATCGGTTTTAAGTTTGTTGCAATTAAAAGGGCCCCTAAAAGGAGAGAAGCGTAAAGGTCATGGTTTGGTAACATTGATTTATAGTGTTTTTTGGGTTATTTTGAAAAGCTTTAATTGGTCTTTTGATCTAATTGTAATTCACTTTTTGCAACAGAAGTCAATTTTTCTTCCATAAAAGGATCTTCATAATAGGGCGTAAAACGATATTTCACTACAAGTCGGGAGACATGCTTTATTTTATTTTCAAGATCTAATGAAACAGGGCGCAGTTCAGCTTCTGGATTATCCAAAAAAGCGTTCCTGATTAATGCAGATTCGTTCTCCGGCAGTAAACGTTTTAATTTTTTCTGAGCAAAACTGAAGTGCAACATAAAGTTGTACAATACGTTTCTTAATTTAGTGTTTATTCATGTTTTCGCAGTTGTAGAATAGTTCGTAATTTTTTCAGATCATATTCAATTAGGCTTCTTTCAGCGCTGTTAGGATTTTTAATCAGCCAGGATTCTAGTTCCTGTATTTTTTCAATGATTTGAGAAATAGTCATTTTAATTTAGGATTTAAGATGGAGAGACTTTTTTCCATAAATGAGTTTATGGATTTAGGAAATTAGAATGTTGTTTTTTGTAAATGGATTGTATTAATTTTTACAAATGGAGAAGTTGTTACAAATCGTGAAATCAGAAAAAATGAAACTTTCTTGATTCACTTTGAAAGATGTTAAAGAGAAGCTTTTATAAAGACAAAGCTAAAAAGAGGCAGTACGTTTAAAAAATATTTTAAGATCAAAAAACGAATTTTGTTTAGAATAAAAAGCCTGTAAAATAAATTGTTACAGGCTTTTTATTTGATTAAAATGTCAAAAGAACGTATTTTTAATACTATAATTTTTAAATCAATTTAGATGATTCTTGATTCAGTTTTTTATAAATGAATCTAGTTGAGAGAGCAAAGATGTGGGCTTTATTTGCTTTAAAAAAGTCAATGCAAGGTGTGTGAACACCAATGTTCGAAGTTTTTACAGACTTGTACAGAAAAGCAATTTCAGCTAATTTATTGGATGCAATTATGAAGCCATTTTTTGGCTCAATTCCTCGATTTTTTTCAATTCGATTGTAATAGGAGTACACAGGATTTCGTAAAGTGTAGTTCTTGAGATAGGATAAACAGGATAGATATATTTACGCCAAACGACCGTAGTTGGAATATCTTCCGTTTTGTGTTTTTGATATAAATCTTTTATAAGTTTATATCTAAGTAATTTGTTTTTTTGAATTCCGAGACTTCTTTGGCTTGAGATTGACATAGATAAAATGATTAAAATGGTGAAAAGAATGAAGTGTAGTAATTTGTGGTATTTGGATGAAGTTAATTGTTTAAAAAAGAATTTTGTGATCTGTTTTTAACTTTGTTTTTGAGTTCGTTTCTATATTGTTTGTACGTTGTGTTTATTTTAAAATTTAGCCATTCATGAAACATAAGAATAGGTTTCAGATTGGTTGCGATTAATAAAATTACTAAAAGTGCCGATGTGTAGATGTCGTTACTAGGCTGCATGACTTTGTTCGTTTTGCTGATTAAAGAAATTAAAGGCATATCCTTGCAAAAAATCTACAGAGGACATAGACAATGGAATATTGGTTCTTACACCATTTTCGTCAATTTTGTTTGCCTCAATAAACCAGCTTGAGCGGATAGGTTTAAAAGAAGAAGCAATAATTTCTACACCATCTGTAAATTCCTCATTATTAAACTCTTTTGTTAATTTCTGAAGTTCCAGAACGCGCGAACCTTTTAAATTTCCTTTAGCATCTTTTTTTAGTAGATTAAAAACGATTTTAACCAGTGCTGCTGTTTCTCTACTCGTAGAAAGAGAAGAAATATAGTTTTGTACTTTTTCGATTCCAATAGTTACAGTATCGTCCCAGCCCTCATTAATGCGATATCCAATCGTGATTTCCTCTTTATCATTAGAAAAAGTATGTGACATCTGTTTTTCTTTAAAACCATAAACCTGATTTTTTAAATCCAGAATAGTTTCAAACAATTGAAAAGTTTCTGTTTTAGCATTTCTCATCATTTCTGAAGTTTCATGTAATCTCGAAAGTGCTTTCGGAATCGTTTCGGCGACCAGTTTTTTGTAAGCATCTCTTTCTTCATTTTTTTTATTTTCAATTCGGTTTAAAGCTTCTTTTAATTGCTGGGCAGAAAATTGCGACAAATCCATAGTTGGGTTGATTGAGTTTGTTAATGGCGTGTTCATAGTAATTGGCTTTTAGATTATAATAGTTTTAGATATACAATAAGATTTCCTCTTTAAAAGGATCACCATAATAAGGTTTAAAATTATAGTGATCAGCAAGTCTCCAGACTTCTTTTAATTTGTTTTCAATGATTTGCGAAACCGGACGTGGTGATGCGGTTTCATCTTCCAGAATATGCATCCATTGAAAACGTTCCTGGTTAATGCAGATTCTTTCTCCGGGCGTAAAAGTTTTTGATCTTTCAGAACAATATTGAAGTGCCAGATACAATTGTGAAATTCTTGCTTCGATTTGATTTTTACTCATGATTTTTATCTATTAAGGTTCGTAATTTTTTAACATCAGATTCTATTAAGTTTCTCTCCGGACTGTTTGGATTTTCAATCAGCCAGTTTTCCAGTTCCCGAATTTTTTCTTTGATTTGATTTGTTCCCATTTTAATGCGGATTAAAGTTTTGATGATATTTCCTGTTTTCAGATTTTTTATGAATGACTATTTTTAAACTCGTAGTATTTTCCATTCTTTTTATATTTTAGGGTAGTATTTTTCTTTTTAAGTTTATGCTTTATGATATTGTTGTATATCAATTATTTGTGTTTTATTTCGGATTGGTTTAATTTGTCTTTTTTCAATATTTTCTGGTTTAACCTATTGTTTTTCAATTTTATTTTTCTTTACTTTGCAAATATAATGTAAAATAATACATTAAAACAAATTTTTAACGTAAAATAATACATCTTTTTATGGGATCAACGGAAAGGGTTCGGGAATACCTTGATTACAAAGGGATTACTAAGTATAAGTTCTGTAATGATTTAGGATTTTCTAATAAGTTTTTGGATAATAGTAGTAATATGGGGACAGATAAAGCGTGTAAAATATTACACTACTATCCAGACTTAAATTCGGAGTGGCTATTAACGGGAAATGGATCAATGATTAAAGAAGAAAATACAAGCTTAGTAATAATGGATAATGATAGAAAAACAGTCGATTCGCTACATGCTAGTCAGGAAATACCATTGTATGATTTGGAAGCTGTTGCGGGGTTGAGAGAATTGTTTAGCAGTGGAGAACCGCAGAGAATTCTGGATACCATAAAAATTCCGAACTTGCCAAAATGTGATGGGGCAATATCTGTGACAGGAGACAGTATGTATCCATTGTTAAAATCTGGAGATATTATTCTGTATAAGGAAACAGAATTTGAAAATATCTTTTTTGGTGAAATGTATCTTTTAAGTGTGAAGCTAAATGATTGGGAAGAATATATCACTGTAAAATATGTTCAAAAATCGGAGCAAGGGCAGGAATATGTAAAATTGGTCAGTCAGAATTCGCATCATCAGCCAAAAGATATTCATATTTCAAAAATATCTGCTCTGGCACTTATAAAAGCCAGTATTCGTATTAATACGATGATGTAAAGGTTTTGTGATTGAACGATGCTGTGTAAAAGAATTAGTTTTTTCTTGTAAAAGTATATTCTTTTAGTTTTGGTTTAGAAGAATGAGTAATTGTAATATGGAACTAGTTTTGAGTATTTAATAAAGATATTTAAGCCTAAAAGTAAATGTTATGACGCTAACTACAGAGCAAAACAAGAAAGCAATCGATAAAGAAGACAAAGATTTTAACGACTACAAAGCTTTTCTAAGGGCTAAGAAATAAGATAAAAACGCCAGAATATTACAAAATTTGATATAAAATAGTGGTTGAAGAGATATAGAATGACTTTCTAAGGACCACTATTTTTTACTAGTTCTAAAAGTAATAAAGTATTTTTAGGTACTTTTTATTAAAGAAATAAAAGACTAAATTGAAAATAATCAGGATCACTCATAAATCGCCTCTATCGGCAAAAGAGTAATAACTTTCTGATGTAATAATCAAATGATCTATTACATCGATGTTTAAAATATTACCAGCTTGTCTGGCTTTTATTGTAATTATTTTATCGGCTGCAGAAGGTAGTGTTTTGCCGGAAGGATGATTGTGAATCATGATAAGGGCTGAAGCATTTGCTTTGAGCGCTGCGGCAAATAATAATCTAAGATCTACAGAAGTCCCGGATATTCCACCGGAAGCCACTTCATAAACACCCAATACTTTATTAGACTGATTGAGAAGAAGAATCTTAAACTGCTCAAAAAAATCTATTTTATTCATATTCCAAGCTTCCATTGCTACTTTGTATGCAGCGCTAGAAGAGGTAATATGAGGCCGCTGTGAGGCTTTTACTTTGATTTTGTAAATCAATTCGATTTCTGATGCGACTTTCCAATCTTGTCTGTCTTTTAAGGTTTTCATAAAGCTGATTTTTTTATTAATTGTGGAAATCTAAATATCAAATGTCACAGAAAAGCTTGTTTTTTATAAGAAAAATCTTCGCAAAGATAGTAAATTGTATAATAAATGCGGTAAATTATATGCGGTATTTTTTGGAATTTTCCGTTCTATGGAAAATTTAGATAATATAGATTTGAAAATTAATCAGATTTCTAAAAAACTGAAAGAAATCAGGTTGTCGAAAGGTTATACGAGTTATGAAACTTTTGCTTTTGAAAATGATTTAAACAGAGTTCAATACTGGCGTATAGAATCAGGCAAGAATATGACTTTGAAGACTTTGATTAAAGTTTTGGATATTCATAAAATTACGCTGGGAGATTTTTTCAAAGATTTGTGAAAATTTAATATTTAGGGCGAAAATATGTCTGTTTTATTATTATAATCTTGTCATTTTTAACGACGGATCATTCTTTTATAAGTAACTCCATAATTAAAATCAATAAAGTTTTGTAATAAATAGGTCAAAGAATAAAAGCTTTCTGTTGTCGAGGCTTTTTTTGTATCTTTAATTTTTAGGGAATAATAAGAGGTTATATGTTAAATAGTTCCCGAATAGAATAGTCAATAAAGATATCTAAGCCTAAAAGTAAATCTGATGACAGTAACCACAGAGCAAAACAAGAAAGGAATAAAAAAGGTATTACCTATTATTTTAGCGACTTCTATTTTTATGCAGATGCTGGATTCGACAATTCTGAATACTTCGCTGCCTTCTATTGCAAAAGATTTGGGCGAATCTCCGCTCGATATGCAAAATGCGATTATTAGTTATGTTTTAACTTTGGCGTTATTTATGCCGGTGAGCGGTTTTTTATCGGATAAATTTGGAACAAAAAATGTCCTTATTTTTGCCTTAGTATTATTTAGTGTGGGGTCTTTATTTTGTGCGCTTTCTCAAAATTTAATGCATTTAGTTTTAGCTCGAATTGTTCAGGGTGTGGGAGGAAGTTTGATGACGCCGGTTGGAAAATTGGCGCTCATAAAAACATTTCCGAAAAACGAAATACTTAAAGCGATGAATTTTGCTATTATTCCTGCTTTAATAGGTCCGGTTTTAGGTCCGTTGGTAGGGGGTTATATGGTTGATTATTTGTCCTGGCATTGGATTTTTCTGATAAATATTCCGTTTGGTTTGATCGGAGTTCTTTTGAGTCTAAAATATATGCCTAATTATAAATCTAAAATAATTGATTTTGATTTAAAAGGCTTTTTCATATTTGCTGCAGCCTCACTTTTATTGTCTATTTCTTTGGAGCTGTTTGGAAATACGGTACGGGTTTCACCGGTTTTAGTGGTGCTAATGTCAGGTTTTTTAATGTTGTATCTGTATTATCGATATGCATCAAGAGATAATAATCCTATTTTTCCTTTAAATCTATTTCAGGTGAGAACATTTAGGGTGGGTATTGTGGGTAATATGGCTACACGTTTAGGTATTAGTGCTATTCCGTTATTGCTCCCAATGATGATTCAGATTGCTTATGGGCAATCTGCTGTTGTTTCGGGATGGATTGTGGCTCCAATGGCTCTGACGGCAATGTTTGGTAAATCAGCAGTGATTGGTATTCTGAACAAGTTTGGATACCGCAAAACTTTAATGGTGAATACTTTTATAATTGGTATTTTGATCTGCTGTTTGGCGATACCTTCTATTCATACTTCTATTTATTGGTATGTTCCTATAATCGCAATATTAGGCTTTTTTAACTCTATACAATTTACTTCGATGAATTCGATTTCTATAGCCGATTTAAGGCAATATCATACCAGTAGTGGTAATTCGCTAATTTCGGTAAATCAGCAGTTGGCTATTGGCTTTGGAATAGCTTTTGGCTTGCTTGTTCTAAAAATTTTTCAGGGCGATGTAAAACTCATTCATGACGAAATTCATAATGCTTTCAGGTATACATTTTTGGTGGTAGGATTTCTGACGATTTTATCAGGATTGGTTTTTAGAAGGCTGCATTTTAAAGATGGTGATAATTTAAAGCCTGCTTAATAAAAAGATAAACCGGGATATAAATAAAAAAGAAAACCCTCAACATTTGTTGAGGGTTTTGTGTTTAGCGGAGAAAGAGGGATTCGAACCCCCGGACCTGTTACAGTCAACAGTTTTCAAGACTGCCGCATTCGACCGCTCTGCCATTTCTCCAGTATGTCGCTATCGTTTTCTGATTGCGAGTGCAAATATAAGGTGTTTTTTTGATTATGAAAGCTTTTTTGAAATTATTTTACAAAGAAAATAATATGATAAAAAAAAGAAAACCCTCAACGTTAGTTGAGGGTTTCAAGGTTCTGCGGAGAAAGAGGGATTCGAACCCCCGGACCTGTTACAGTCAACAGTTTTCAAGACTGCCGCATTCGACCGCTCTGCCATTTCTCCAGTATGTTGCTATCATTTTGTGATTGCGAGTGCAAATATAGTGCGCTTTTCCAATTATAAAAATTTTTTCGGAAACTTTTTTAAATTAATTTTTAAGTATTTAATTATCAGTGTTTCCGAAAAAGGTTTTTTTGAGATTTTATTCCAAATGGTCTAAAATTGGCACAGATTTTTTGTTTTCATCAACGGCTACAAACGAAAAAGTTCCTGAAACTACTGATTCCCGAAGCTCTGAATACATTTGTTCCATGAAAATATCTACATGAATTTTGCAGCTTGTTCTTCCAACGCTTACCACTTTTGCCACTAATTCGATTAAAGTTCCGGCAGGAATCGATTTTCTAAAATCAATTTGACCTGTCGAAATGGTTACTACCTTTTTTCGGCTGAAACGAGTAGCACAAATAAACGATACTTCGTCCATCAATTGCAAAGCTGTTCCTCCAAATAAAGTGTCATAATGATTAGTTGTGCTAGGAAAAACGGCTTTAAAAATACGTGTTTCAGATTTCTGAATTCTTTCTTCTAATGTTCCCATAAATTAGTAACTAACGTATTCAGTGATTTCAAGGCCATATCCGATCATTCCAACACGTTTTGTTTGTTCGGTGTTTGAAACCAGTCTAATTTTAGAAATATCAATGTCATGAAGAATCTGAGCTCCAATTCCGTAATCTTTGCTGTCAATAATAACTTTTGGAGCTTTTAAAGTTCCTTTAGCTTGTAAAGTTTTAAGCTCAGAAATTCTGTTTAAAAGGTTTACAGCCGTCATATCCTGATTAATAAAGATAACAGCGCCTTTTCCGTTTTCATTAATTACTTTAAACATATCGTCTAATTGCTGTTCAGCATTATTAGTCAATGTGCCTAGCAAATCATTGTTAACCTGCGAAGAATGAATTCGGGTTAAAATAGGCTCTCCTAAATTCCATGTTCCTTTAGTTAGAGCAATATGAATTTGCTTATTTGTTGTTTGCTCGTAAGCTCTTAGTCTAAAAGTTCCAAAACGAGTTTCGATATCAAAATCTTCTTTTTTTACAATTAAACTATCGTGCTGCATTCTGTAGGCAACCAAATCTTCAATTGAAACTAATTTTAAGTCAAATTTCTTAGCAACTTTAATAAGTTCCGGTAAACGAGACATTGTTCCATCTTCATTTAAGATTTCACAAATTACTCCGGCAGGCTTAAATCCTGCTAATCGGGCAAAATCAATTGCAGCTTCTGTATGTCCGGTTCTTCTTAACACGCCTCCTTGTTTTGCAATCAGTGGAAAAATATGTCCGGGACGTGCTAAATCATGAGGTTTTGTATTAGGATCTACTAAAGCTTCAACTGTTTTAGAACGATCTGCTGCAGATATTCCTGTAGTAACTCCGTTACCTTTTAAATCTATAGAAACAGTAAAAGCAGTTTCCATATGATCTGTGTTGTTGGTTACCATAGCGCGTAAATCAAGTTCTTTGCAACGGCTTTCGGTAAGAGGAGTGCAGATTAAACCACGCCCGTGTGTGGCCATAAAATTGATCATTTCCGGAGTTACTTTTTCAGCTGCAGCTAAAAAATCACCCTCATTTTCACGATCTTCATCATCGACTACAATGATTACTTTACCTTGACGAATATCTTCTATAGCTTCTTCAATGGTATTCAGTTGTATTTTTGTTGTTGACATAATTATTGTTGCTTTTGAGCTGGAAAAAACCGCTCAGAAATTTTTTGAAATAATTGCGAAATAGGTGTTGTAATGGCATCAAAGTTTATTAACCCGTTATCATTTGTTGCACGATAGGTTAGTAATATTGCTAGTGGAGACAAAATAAAAGAAGACATCCATGATCCCATAAACGGAGTCATTCCGCCTTCTTGCGATAATCTTTTTCCAAAAGTATTGATGAAATGAAAAGTAATAAAAATTAAAACGGCAAACACAATTGGTAAACCTAGTCCGCCTTTGCGAATAATTGCGCCTAGGGGAGCGCCAATAAAGAACATTAAGAAACAGGCGAAAGCGATCACAAACTTTTCGTATAATGCGCTTAAATGTTTATTGATTTCTCTTTGTTTGTCTTTTAAGTCTTTCTGAGTCGTTTCAATCGAATATACATTGCTGGTCACATTGCTGCCGGCCATTCTTAAAATGTCTGCCTTTTGCTTGTTGGTGTACAATGATAAAAGATTACCAGGTAAAGGTTTTTTCTTTTTGTCTGTTTTTAATTCGATTGGAGAGGTTTTAATTCCAACTCGCTGATTTATGTTTTCTGAAAAAGATAAAATTTCGTTGTTTAGATTTTTATTTAAAGAATCTAAAGTGTATCGTAATTCGTTAACATTTAGCATACCGTTTGTGCTATTTATGCTTTCTTTGTCTTCGTCAACTTTATTCAATTCAGAAAGATCAATATTGATAATCTGTTTTTTGAAGGCGGCTTTTACAAACGGAAGTTTGGCGCGATCCTCATATTTTTTTGGTGTAACATCCTGATAGTAATAACCATCATTCAAAACCAGTTTTAAGATACTGGATTTTTCATTGCTTATAAGTTTACCGTCTTTCGCTTTAATAACGGTTTTGTTTTCTCCAATATTATTTGATTTCTCATGAATCGTAACACCAGTTAAGATGTTTCCGTTTTCACCAGACTTTTTATTTACTTTAATATTGTAAGTTCCCACATCGTTAAATTGACCCTCTGCAATTGCCATTGCTGGTTTTGCCTGAGCGATATTTTTTCGGAAGTTAACGAATTTGTATTCTGCATACGGAATTACATTGTTGGCAAACCAAAAGGCCACAATACTTAGTACACATATAAAAACAATCAGAATACGCATGGCTCTTTGAAGCGATATTCCGGAAGATTTCATCGCTGCAAATTCATAATTCTCAGCTAGATTTCCAAATGTCATAATCGAAGCCAGTAAAACCGAAAGTGGTAAAACTAACGGAATAATTCGGGGCATTGAGAACAACAGGAATTTTACAATCAATATCAAATCCAGATCTTTACCTGCAAGTTCAGAGATAAAGAGCCAGACTGTTTGTAGAATGAATATAAAAAAAAGGATTACAAATACCGTAGTAAATGTAATCAGAAATGTTTTTAGTAAGTATTTGTCTAAAATTTTCAACCTTGTAATTAGTCTAGTTTGTTGATGTAATATTTTGGGTATTTGCTAGCAACAAAGGTAAATTGATTTTTTGATAAAGGCTGATTGGTTTTAAAAGAATTAACGGTTAAAGTTGTTTTTGTTCCGTTTTTTCCAGTTTCAATCAAATTATAGATGTGTTTAGTCTGAACGTCAATACCTAAAAGAATTTCTTTTCTTTGATCTTTTCCACTCGTAGGGACTAGTTTGATGTACTGAATTTTTCTTCCTTTTACATTCTGAACGATATCCATATTGTATTTATAGCCAGAATTAAAGAATGTAAGCATCTTTGAAGGTGTGATAGCATTATCATCTTTTTCATTTACTTTAGAAACAGTAACTTCTTCGTCTTCTGGATTAATAGTGTATGTTTTTTGACCGTCAAATATTTTTGTAACGCCCATAAAATTCAATACATATTGATTTCCTTTCATAGTTACATTTCCTTTACTGTCCTGATTAATATTTTCTTTGGCGTTATTCAAAGAGTATTTAAAATCAATTACAATGTTGTCGTAACTTTTTATTTTGGAAGTAACTTCGTTCAATAAATCTTTGGCTTTTTTATCCTGTGCCTGAATAGAAGTGAAGCTCAAAAGCATTATAATTGCCATTTGAAAATACTTTTTAGTCCTGTTAGTGATAGAATTGTTGCTGATTTCCTGAATTTTCTTTTTCATGATGGGGTTAATTTTGTTCATTATTAAAAAACTGATCAAGAGCACTTAAGTCTAAAATGTTCACGCTTCTTGCTTTACTGCCTTCAAATGGACCAACAATTCCGGCTGCTTCCAATTGATCTATCAATCGGCCGGCTCTGTTATAACCTAGTTTTAATTTTCTTTGCAATAATGAAGCAGAGCCTTGCTGCGCATTGACAATTATTTCAGCAGCTTCTCTAAATAAGGTGTCTCTTTCGGAAATATCCATATCAAGATTGATGCCAGTTTCTTCTCCAACGAACTCAGGAAGTAAATAAGCTGTGGCATACGCTTTTTGTCCACCAATAAAATCTGTAATTTTTTCTACTTCAGGGGTGTCAATAAAGGCACACTGAACACGTGTTACATCGTTTCCGTTTGTATATAATAAATCTCCCCGACCAATTAATTGGTCTGCACCTTGTGTGTCAAGAATAGTTCTCGAGTCAATTTTTGAAGTTACTCTAAACGCGATTCTAGCAGGGAAATTGGCTTTGATTAAACCTGTAATAACGTTTACAGAAGGTCTTTGAGTGGCAATAATTAAATGTATACCAATTGCACGGGCCAACTGAGCCAGACGGGCAATAGGAATTTCAACTTCTTTTCCGGCAGTCATAATCAAATCGGCGAACTCATCGACAACCAAAACGATGTAAGGTAAAAATCGGTGACCAGCTTCCGGATTTAATTTTCTTGCTTTAAATTTATCATTGTATTCTTTTATGTTACGAACCATCGCATCTTTTAATAAAGAATAACGATTGTCCATTTCAACACAGAGTGAGTTTAACGTGTTAACCACTTTTGCATTATCGGTAATAATTGCATCTTCCGTATCTGGAAGTTTTGCTAAGTAATGTCTTTCGATTTTATTAAAAAGTGTAAGCTCTACTTTTTTAGGGTCTACTAAAACGAATTTTACTTCGGCAGGATGTTTTTTGTATAAAAGTGAAGTCAAAACAGCATTTAATCCAACCGATTTTCCTTGTCCAGTTGCCCCGGCCATCAATAAGTGTGGCATTTTGGCTAAATCGACAACAAAAGTCTCATTGGATATGGTTTTTCCAAGGGCAATTGGAAGTTCCATTTCAGCTTCCTGAAATTTAGCTGATCCAATAACGCTTTTCATCGAAACCATAGTTGGGTTTTTGTTCGGAACCTCAATACCGATAGTTCCTTTTCCTGGAATTGGTGCAATAATACGAATTCCTAAGGCAGATAAAGACAGGGCGATATCATCCTCTAAGCTCTTAATTTTAGAAATTCTGATTCCGGCTTCCGGAACAATTTCATATAAAGTTACAGATGGGCCAACGGTCGCTTTAATCTGTGCAATTTCAATTTTGTAGTTACGAAGTGTATCTACAATCTTGTTTTTATTTTCTTCTAATTCTTCCTGATTAATGGTAATTCCACCAGTCGAATATTCTTTTAATAAATCGATGGTTGGGAATTTATAATTCGATAAATCTAAAGTTGGGTCAAATAAACCAAAATCAGCAACTAATCTTGAAGCCAGATTTTCTTCAATAATATCTTCTTCTTCAGCTTTTTCAATAACAAATTCTTCTGTATGAACTGCAGCAGTTTCTACAACTGGATTTACATTCATTTGTACGGGTTTTAAAACCGGATTCAAATCAATTTCTGATGAATGTGAAATGGTTGGTTTTAAAGCCTCTTTGTTGATTTCGAATTGAGAATCTACTGTTTTTAAATGAATGTTATCTACTTCAGGATCTTCTTCAATAGCAAACTCTTCCAGATTATAAGCACTTTCCGGTTGTTGCGGAGTGGGTTTGATGGAATTTAATTCGGATTTGAACTCTTTCTTTGTTGAGTCAAAATAAGACTGAATTTTTTCAGGAGACAGTTTAATTTTGAAGATGAGGTAAACGATTAGTCCAAAAAGCAGGGTTAATAATGTTCCTGTTTTTCCAATATAGTCCTGAAGAAAAAGATTTAGTTCGTAACCAATTGTTCCTCCTAGTTCGGGTGCTGAGGTAGCGAAAAAACCAAACAGAACAGAAACAATTATTATGGCAAATAAATCCCAAAACCAGGTGTTTTTTAATTTTTTGGTCGAAAGTTCTAATGCAAGGAATAATCCGGTTAAGAAAAATAAACGGACAAAAATAAAAGAAGCAATTCCGAAACCTCTGTAAACAATGAGATCAGCAAGGAAAGCACCAAATTTACCAAGCCAGTTTTGTACTACTTCAGTACGATCATCAAGCTGACTTACGGCACTTTGGTCTGTTTGCCATTGCCCGTTAACATAAAACGAAATAAATGCAACTAATAATGCAATCGAAAAGAGGACTAAAAGGCATCCTAAAACAAATTTTTGTTGTCTGGATAATGTGAAGGACCTAACGCTCTCAATTTTTGATTCGGTTTTTTTGTCTACAGTTTCTTTTTTACTTTTTGCCATTCTTGCGTTTCTTGCCTATATAAATTTTGGGAGATAGATAATTAAGCCAATTGCTATTGCAGTCATTGCGGCAAAAAATACCGCTCCGGCAGCAATATCTTTAATAAATCCGATTCGTTTACTGTAATCCGGATGGATAAAGTCAGCAATCTTTTCAACCGCTGTGTTTAATCCTTCAATACTTAAAACTAAACCTATAGCTAATGTTTGACAAAGCCATTCGGTTTGTGAGATGTGAAAATAAAACCCGGCAATAGTCATCAGGATGCCCAATGAAAATTGAACCATGATGCTATGTTCTGTTGTAATCAGTTTTACAGCACCGTTAAAAGCATAAGTCATGCTTTTTAAACGGCCTGTAACAAATGTATTGTCTTTTTGAAATTCCATGTAAGGGTATTATAGTGCTGCTAAAGCTGCTTCGTAATTTGGTTCGTTTGCAATTTCTGCAACTTGTTCTGTATGAGTGATTTTTCCGTTTGCATCGACTACAATGATTGCTCTTGAATGTAAACCAGCTAATGGTCCGTCTACAATTTCTAAACCGTTTGCTTTTCCAAAAGCACCAGTCTGAAAATCTGATAAGTTTACCACGTTTTCTAATCCTTCAGCACCACAAAAACGTTTTTGAGCAAAAGGCAAATCTCTGGAAATACATAAAACAGTCGTGTTTTCTAGTCCGCTTGCATTTGCATTAAAAGTTCTGACAGATGTAGCACAAGTTCCTGTGTCAACACTTGGAAAAATGTTTAAAACTAGTTTTTTACCAGCAAAATTACTTAATGAAGCAACTGATAAGTCGTTTTGAATTAATTTAAAATCAGCTAATTGTGATCCAACTGCTGGTAATTCGCCTGATGTATGTACTGGATTTCCTCCTAATGTGATAGATGCCATGATTTTTGATTAAAATTAATGAGGCTCAAAAGTAAGGATTAATATTTGAATCTAAAAGTATTTGTTATGGGTTTAAGGAGAGATTAAGAAGGTGAGTTTTTATCTTGGTTTACGACGAATGGCACACGGATGACACGGATTTGCTTACGCAAAAACGCGGATCTACACGGATTTTTTTTTACAAAATAATAAAATGAAAAAATCCGTTTAGATCCGCGACTTCACGAAGTGAATCCGTGTCATCCGCGTACCATCTGTAACAATAAAAAAAAAGCGTCCCTAAAATAGAAACGCTTTCTCAGTCATGTTTTTTTGTTTTTTATTTGAAAAAGAGGTCGATTTATTTATCGATAGAGCCTAAAACACGCTTCATAAACGTATTAAGAGCTTCTTTTTTATCTGTTCCCTGTGCTACCAATTTTTGTACTTCAAGTGCACCGTACATATTTGAAATCAATTCGCCGATTACGTCTAATTCTTCATCTTTAAGAGAAGAGATTTCAGTCATGGCTTCCAAAACTTCGATCGTTTCTATGATATAATCCTGATCGTTTTCTTCGATAAACTGTGTTAAATGCTTTATTACTGGTAATTTCATTTTCTAGATTTTTAGATTGTTAGACTACTTAGACATTTTAGACTTTTTCAAATTTTTAGAAATATCTAAGTAGTCTAAAAATCTAAGCAAGTCTCATAATCTAATTACGCAATAGCGTTTACCAAGTCGATTAAAACTTCTTGTTTGTTAGTTTGTGTTTCGCCAACTAATTGTCCGTTTACAAAAGTTGCGAATGTTGGCAAGTTGCTCACATTAGCAAGTTTTCTTGATTCAGGAGAATTTTCTGCATCAACCAAAACAAAAGTGATAGCTTCATTTTCTGTGGCTAATTTTTTGAATTTTGGTTTCATAATACGGCAATTTCCACACCATGAAGCTGAATATTGTACTACTACTTTTTCGTTTTTAGCAACTAAATCTGCTAACGTATCTTCGTTTAAGTCGATTAACATAATTTTTATTTTTAAGACACTAAGTTGCTAAGGTTCTAAGATGCTAAGCTTTTGCTCTCGAACCGAATAACTTTGTGTGGATTTATTTGATAGGTTTTTTTAAGTCGTTGAGATTCTAAGATCTAAGTTTAATCTTAGAATCTCTTGACTTTTATTGTAGAATTGTATGTAAGATTCAAAAGTTAAGTTAAAAAACTTAGCAACTTAGAACCTTAGTATCTTAGCAGCTTAGTTAGCGCTTAAGTATTCAGCAGTACTTAGTCTGTCAGCAGACATTGCTTCTTTACCAGCTTCCCAGTTTGCAGGACAAACTTCACCTTTAGTCTGGATGTGCGTGTAAGCGTCAACCATTCTTAAATATTCGTTTACGTTACGTCCTAATGGCATATCGTTTACACTTTCGTGGAAGATTTTTCCAGTTTCGTCAATTAGGTACGTAGCTCTGAAAGTTACATTTGAACCTTCGATGATAACTGAATCCGTTTCTTCGCTGTATTCTGTAGAATCAATATCTAAAATTCCTAAAATGTTAGATAAGTTACGGTTTGTATCCGCTAAGATTGGGTAAGTTACGCCTTCAATTCCACCATTGTTTTTTGGTGTGTTTAACCAAGCAAAGTGAACTTCATTAGTATCGCAAGAAGCACCAATTACGATAGTATTTCTTTTTTCGAATTCTGGTAATGCAGCTTGAAAGGCGTGTAATTCAGTTGGACATACAAAAGTAAAATCTTTTGGGTACCAAAATAAAAGTACTTTTTTATTGTTGTTTACCGCTTCTTCAAAAATGTTGATTTTTAAATTGTCACCCATTTCTGAGATAGCATCTACTGCAATACTTGGGAATTTTTTTCCTACTAAAGACATAATATTCGTTTTACGTTAAAAATTTATTTGATGCAAAAGTAGGGCATAAGTACAGGTACTTACAATAAGATGTGATTATAAAAATTTATAAGTTGATAAATTTTGGCTATTTAACTTTTTAACTTATTGAATATCAATATTTACTGGTAAAACTCCGTTAAAACTATTTTTTTCTAAAAATTGAATTCCTGCCGATTTCTGAAATTCTTCAAAATCCTGATATGCCTGAACTAATCCTGAAGCCTTTTTAAGATTTGGAATAATTGGTAAAACATACGGATTTCCGAAAACGTAAACAATGCATTTTTTGGTTTGAAGTAAACTTGAAAGCAACTCTAAAACTTCATTATCCATTTCGAAATTGTTCATTGGTTTTGCCTTTGGAACAAATAATGAAATAATAATGGTTTCAAAATTTTCTAATTCTTTTTTAATGGATGAAATATCCGAAACTTCTAAATTTTCAAAAGTAAATTCCGGTGAAGGTAATTCAGCCCTTAAAGTTTTAAAAAATGTATTTTTGGTATTTTTATATAAGCTCAGCTTGGCTAGATTGTTGTTTTTCTGAGCTTCAAAAGCTAAATCTGAAATTCCGTTATCAATGATTTTTGTGATGCAATTTTGTGCGATTTCAAGGTTTAATTTAGAAGCATTTTCAAAATTTAATTCGCCTGAAGTAAAAGTTTCATTCGAAAATAATCCAGCTTTTTCTTTAGCTTTCATAATTCGGTTATAGCTTTCGAAAATACGGTCTGGCGAAGCATTTTTAAAGATGGCTTCGATTCCTTCGGGAACATTTTCGGCAAAGCATAAAACATCATTTCCTGCATTGAAAGCTTCCCATTCCAGTTGACCTTTAGTATCATACAATTTAGAAACACTGTGCATATTTAATGCGTCAGAAATTACCAATCCGTCGTAACCTAATTTATCACGCAATAGATCCTGAATAACTGCTTTTGATAAAGTTGCTGAGGTATCTTTCCCATCGTTTAAACTTGGAACAGCCAAGTGTCCGATCATAATAGAATCGACATTGTTTTCTATTCCTTTTATAAAAGGATATAATTCGTTTTCTAATAATTCTTCAAGAGTTTCTTTTAAAACCGGCAATCCTAAATGCGAATCAACATTAGTATTTCCGTGTCCGGGAAAATGTTTCAGACAGCCTAAAACGCCAACTTCCGACATTCCTTTTAAATATTGAATTGAATAATCGGCTACTTTTTCTTTGTTTTCGCCAAAAGAACGATAACCAATAACCGGATTATTTGGATTATTGTTGATATCTGCCAAAGGCGATAAATTATACTGAATTCCGGCTGCTTTTAAATCTAAACCGATTTGTTTTCCAACTTCAAAAACTAAATCAGATTTGTTTTCAGGTAAAGCTCCAAGTGTAATTGCATACGGATATTGTGGTGTTTTTTCAATACGCATGGCTAAACCCCATTCTGCGTCAATACTGATTAAAAGAGGGGTGGAAGCTGCTTTTTGATAACGAACAATCAGCGCTTTGATTTTTTCGTAGCTGTCATCATTAAAAATAACTTTTTTCTTGCTTTCGTAATTGGTTGCAGCACTGGCGCGACTATGAAAAAAGGTTAGTCCGCCAATATTATGTTCTTTAATAAGGCGTTCAGTTTCCTGAATATTTTCTTCGGTATCGTTAATAAAAACGGCTGGGAAGAAAAATTGCCCTATCCTTTGTCTTAATGCTTCGGCTGTGGTTTTCATTATTATAAAGTCTTTTTCATACAGACACTATTGTCCATTTCCTCGTAAGGCGGATAATTTGGAATGATAGTATAATTTAATTTTTGATATAAGTTGATGGCCTCGGGCTGGTTTTTGCCGGTTTCCAAAATAGTATAAGTATAACCCACTTCTTTGGCCCAGATTTCTAATTCGGCCAGAACTTTTGATGCAATTCCTTTATTGCGAAAATCAGGATGAACATACATTCGTTTGATTTCAGTTGTACCACTTTCTTTTTCTCGAAAAGCGCCGCAGCCAACTGGAATACCATTTTCATAATAAACGATCGTATGTTTTATTTTATCAGTTTTATTGAACTGATTGTAAAAAGCATGATCTTCCCCGTCTCTAATTGCCAGATCTTTATCTAATAAAGCAACCAGATTTATAAAGTCAATATCGTCTGAATTTGTACGTTTTAAATTACTCATTTCTACTTTTTTACCATTAAGATATGAAGTTCATAAAGCTTGGCTTAAATAACTTAATCTCTTAATGGTTAAAGAAAATTAAGCTTCTTTTAATTCACTTATTTTAATTTTGCCTTTTTCTGCTTAGCTAATTGTTTTTTGGTCTCAAGTGCTTTTTCTAATCGGTTTTTGAAACGGAAAAGTTTTGGCAGACCTTCAATTCTGTCTACAAGCGTAATTTCTTCATAGACAATAATGGCTTTTTCTAAAACACGAATTTCATTCTCAATGTCATTTTGGTTTTTGTAGATTGTTGCCAATCTATCGTAAGGATGATTTCCTTTAAAGCCTTCCTTGACATTTTCCTCATATAATTCAATTGCTTTTTCAGGATTTCCGCTTTTTTCGAATTCAGCTCCTTTCAAGTTGCGTTCGGCTTGCAAATTTTCATTGATTTCCATAGGTAAAAGTTTGATTTGGGGTTTAAACTTCTTCTGATTTTTTCCCAAAATCTTTCGGGAAAGTTAAAAAACGTGATAAAATAAGACCAGGAATTGTGGCAATCAAAACCCAAACAAAGAAGTTTTGATAGCCTAAATATTGTTGTATAAAACCACTTAACATTCCCGGAAGCATCATTCCTAATGCCATAAAACCAGTTGCAAGTGCATAATGCGCTGTTTTTGATTCGCCTTCGGCAACATGAATTAAATACATCATGAAACCGGTAAATCCAAAACCATATCCAAACTGTTCTAAAACAACTGTAATACAAGTATAAAGATTTAATGGAGAATTTATTTCAAAAAAATATAAATTTATATGAAGATGGAATAATTCCTGTGGCTGAAAATGAGCTAAGCCAATAAAACCAAGTATTGGGAGATGCATTGCTAAAAACATTGGAAGCATCCATTTGGTTAGTCCATGTTTAGAAATTGCAATTCCGCCTAAAATACCGCCAATTGTTAAAGCTAGAATACCTAATGTTCCATAAATGATTCCAACGGCTTCTGTATCTAATCCCATTCCTCCTAATTCTCTTTTATCAAGTAAAAAAGGACTTAACATTTTTAGTAATTGTGATTCTCCTAATCGAAAAACCAAAATAAAAGCCAGAATTAATCCGATTTGTTTTTTCTTGAAGAAACTGATAAATATAGTTCCGAAGTTCTGGTGAGCTGTTTCTTCTTTGCTTTTTACGACATTAACCTCATTCTTTGGCGTAAAAATAAAATTGTAAGCTGTAATGAAAGTCATCAATAAACCAACAAAAATCATAGTATAAGACCAGGCTTTAGTGTTGTCACCATATTTGTGTTCTAAATATCCGGCAAAAAGTACCACTAATCCGTTTCCGGCAAGCATAGAAAGTCGGTAGAAAGTACTTCTGATACCAATAAAGAAAGATTGTTGGTCTTCTGGTAAAACCAATAAATAGAAACCATCAGTGGCAATATCATTTGAAGCTGAAGCAAAAGCAGCTACCCAAAATATAGCCAAAGACATCATAAAAAAGCCACTTGTTGGAATGGTGAATCCAACTAACAGAAAGGCTATAGAAATAATTAGCTGCATGGATAAAAACCATTTTCTTTTGGTTCCGATTATTTCAATAAGCGGACTCCATAGCGGTTTTACTACCCAAGGGAGATATAATAAACTGGTATAAATACCAATATCCTCATTTGAAATTCCCAGATTTTTGTACATAATTACCGAAACCGATATAATTATGGCATACGGCAATCCAGATGCAAAGTTTAGAAACGGAATCCAAAACCAAGGTTTATTATCTATTTTCATTTGGTTGGGCTGGTATATAGTTTTTGAATGGTTTTTTTAGATCTATTGCTGTTGGTGTACTTTCGTTTGCATAGTAATCAATAAATGTTACTGCACAAGCTTTAAATAGGTTAAGTTTTCCTCCTGCAACTGAGAAAGTGATTTTTCCGTCAATTTCTTTTACGGTTACTTTATCCACAATTTTTGTAGCGTCGTTAATGTTGATTTTTGAAACATGCTCACCTCCGTAAATCACCATATAGCGAACATTTGTATTCAGAGGACTTTTGATTGTAAAGGTGTATTTTATACTGTCTTTGGTATATTCAAGTACTTGAGGAGTATCAATAATAACATGTTTTAAATTTGGAACTGCCGCAGGAAGCGCCGGGTATTTGTATTGGTTTTCTTCTAAATGACGAACTACATCTAAATTTTTACCCATGAACCATTTTGAGCTGAAATAAGCACTTCCGGAAACGTTTTTGAAACTTCTTGCAAAATCAATCTGACTTGGAATTTCATTCATGAAGTTCCAGCTTTTGTCACCATCACCTCTGATTTTGTAAGATGCATGTCCGATATAAATGGCTGTGTTGTTTGAGTTTTCAGACCACCATTTTACTAATTTTGAGTAAGAAGCACGAGGATTATTCATGCTCCAATAGAGTTGAGGTAAAATATAATCGATCCATTTTTGATCCATCCATAAAACCGGATCAGCATATAAATCGTCATAATTTGATGTTGATTGTGTTTCAGAACCTCTTGGATCGACTGATTTATTACGCCAAACTCCAAAAGGACTAATTCCGAACTGAACCCACGGTTTACTTGCTTTTATAGTGGTTGAAATGGTGTGTACAAAATTGCTCACATTGGCACGGCGCCAGTCTGAAAGGCTTAATCCGGCTCCGTATTTTTTGTATGAAGCGGTATCGTTAAAAACTTTCCCCGGAACAGTGTACGGATAGAAATAATCATCAAAATGAATGGCATCGATGTCATATTTATCTACTACTTCTTTTACGACTTTTGTTAAATGTTCCTGAACTTCTGGTAAAGCAGGGTCATAATAATATTTTCCTCCATATTCAATCATCCATTCGGGATGTTTAAAAAGATCGTGTCCCGGACTTAAAATATTTTTATTCAAATCAAAAGTAGCGCGATAAGGATTCAGCCAGGCATGAAACTCAAAACCTTTGGCATGTGCCTGCTCGATCATCCAGGCTAATGTATCGTAATATGGGTTTGGTGCTAAACCTTCTTTTCCGGTTAAAAAACGTGACCAGGGTGCCAATTCAGAAGGATAAATGGCATCTCCAACACTTCTAACCTGAACGATTACGGCATTGTAATTTAATTTTTTATAAGTTTCTAAAATTTCCAGATAATCAGCTTTTTCTTTTTCTACATTATCAACGCTTGTTTTTGGCCAGTCGATATTTACAACGGTGGCAATCCAGACACCTCTAAATTCATTTTTTGGGTGCATTGTATTTTCCTGCGCATTAATAATCACAGGAAAGAAAAGAATAAATATGATGGAGAATATTAGATACTGACTTTTATGCATTTCAACGTTTTTTAACAGAAACCAAAAATAGTTTTTTTAGATGATTATAAGAAATTTAAATTTTGCAATATTAATTATGGTTTTTCTTAAGAAATTAGACTTTAAAAATCATTTTCTTTTTGTAAAAATACCATAACACACCACTCCATAATAGGATGTAAATTATAGAATAAGTTAGGGATGAAAGCAGCTGATTTTCAAAAAGCGGACTAATCCAAAAATGGTAGGCATAATCTCTAACGTTGATTGTATCTGAAATATTTTCAGGATCCTGAATTTTAATCATTGTCAGGGCTCGCGGTAAAATCCCGGAAACAAAGAATACAATCATCGGGTTTACTCCCCAGGTTAATAGGAAGGTTGTCCATTTTTTGTATCCTAAAACATCAATTATATAATATATTATCGAAAGCAATAATAGAGCCAAGCCTGCTGTAAATAAAACATAAGAGCTGGTCCATATTGATTTATTTATAGGGAAGACTAAAGACCATACTAAACCGAGAAGTATTAATACGAAGCTTATACCAGTCATTATTTTATTAATTTTTATTTTTGGCATTGGCTGAATCAGTAATTGACCAATTAGCAAACCTATCAAACCGTTTCCTATTACGGGTAATGTGCTTAATAAACCTTCAGGATCCCAGGTTTTAGTTTCGATATACATATGGTTTTCGAGTAAAACACTGTCAAGCCAAGAGGCAAAATTGGTTCCCACTTCGAGATTTGGATGCCCTACATCAGGAACAGGAATTAGTGTCATTATTGCCCAATATCCCAATAAGATGCTAGCTGCTAATATGGCTTGCGTTTTTATATTGGTTTTTAGATAGATAATCGAAACAAAAAAGTAAACAATACCAATGCGTTGTAAAACACCGAGTAATCTTATTTTGGCAAAATTTTCATGTCCGCTGTATGCTAAGCCAATTAGAATTATAAAAATGGTAACTGCTAATATGGTTTTTGTTTTGGGTTTGAAATCACCAATTAAGGCATAACCAACTAAAAAGGTAAAAAATAAACGAATGCATAAAAGAAGAATTCCGGGTTGTAAACCCATAAAATGAATCGAATAGAAATAGCTTAAAAAGAGCCCTAAGCAAAAAATACGCAATGATCGGGTGATAATTTTAGTGACGTTTTCAGTATTGTCTTTTTTAACGGGCATTGCTAAAGGAACTGCAATTCCGACGATGAAGATGAAGAACGGAAATACTAAATCGGCCAGAGTGCAGCCATTCCATTTTGCGTGATCTAATATCGGATAGACATAGCTCCAGCTTCCGGGATTGTTTACTAAAGTCATTAATAAGACAGTAAGTCCTCTTAATACATCGACTGAAATTATACGATCTTTCATTTTTGGGTTGGTTTTGTAATTAGATTTGGTTTGTTAGTAATTTGTTTTAATCTGGCATGGAGATTTTTCCCATTGTAATGGATGGGATTTTTTGTGATCCAAAATCAAAGTTTCCTCCGGCTACTGTTTCGTTGGCTAAAATGGCAAATAAAACCGCTTCTTTGGCATCGCTTGAAATTCCTAAATCATCGCTTTTATAAAATTGGCAAGGCAATAATTCTTTCAGCCAGCTTACGATTAAAGGATTATTTGTTCCTCCGCCAGACATATAGATTTTAAAATCCTGAATAGGGGTTGAGGTATTTTTTACGGCATATTGAATAGCTTCTGCAATTGTTTCGGCAGTAAAACGGGAGAGTGTTGCTAATAAATCCGGAGCAGAGATGGTTTCGATTGCACTTTTTTTCAAGGCGTCTTTTACATATTCAGCACCAAATAGTTCCGGTCCGATGGTTTTTGGAAACTCCTGCTGGAAAAAGGAATTGTCTTTTAAATTGTGCAATAAAACCTGATTTACTGTTCCTTGTTTGGCAATTTCGGCATCTTTGTCATAGCTTTTTTCGGGAAAATAATGCTTTACAAAAAGATCAATTAAAGTATTTCCGGTTCCTGTATCGGTTACAAACGTTTCATTGGCGTTTAATGAAGCAGGTAAAAAAGTAAAATTGGCAATACCGCCCATGTTAAGCATAATTCGGTTTTCTCCTTTTTTTCCGAATAGAAAATAATCCCCATAAACAGCCAATGGAGCTCCTTCGCCGCCGGCAGCTATATGCTTTTGCCTGAAATCTGACAATGTTATAATTCCGGTTTTAATAGCAATGTGATCACCATCACCAATTTGCAAAGTAGCATTTGGAAATTTTTCCAGCTGATGCAAAAATTTTGGAGCATGTAAAACCGTTTGTCCATGCGATGCTATTAAATCGACTGAATCAGAAGTGATATTCCATTTTTTTAAACTGGTATTGATCATTTCAGCATGCAGTAGACCAATCCATTCGTTAAGGACAACCAAATGTTGGAAATCAATTTCTTTTTTGGCAAATACTTTACGAATTTCAATTTTAATTTCTTCCGAATAATCAATGGTCTCAAACTGAATAAGTTTTACGGCAGTATTTTCTCCGGATCCCGAAATCTCGCATAAAGCAATATCAAGCCCGTCTAATGATGTGCCAGACATTAAACCAATAATTTTTCGGGTTTCTTTTTGCGCAATTTGATAAAGTGCGCTAATATTCTTGTTCATGAAAGGTAGATTTATGAATTTTTCTTAATTCAAATACTATGTATTTAATAAAATGGGGACATAAAATTAGTCCCCATTTTTATTCATTTATATTGCCGGATCTGGTGGAGTGTTTGTATTGTTGTTTCTTTCAGAATCCGGGTAAGGATACCAGTTACGGTTTCTTTCGGCTCCGGCTGTACCTGCACCAGGACGCTCAAATCTTCTGCTGTCTTCCAGTTTCAAACTCGACATGTACATTTCGATACAACGGTTTCGGTAAATTTCAGTCAAAATAGCTGCTTTTGTAACCGCTCCGGCATAAGGAGCAAGATTAGCTCCAATTCCATAGGTATCTCCTGCGGCAGTTTTAGTCAGCACTTTGTTTAATTCTATAATGGCCTGAGGTAAATTGTCTTTTCGCGCATATCCTTCTGCTTTAATCAATATCATTTCGCCTGGTAAGTATAATGGTATTGGTTTTAAATTTGAATCAAAAAAACCGGTTGCAGTTGTAGGGTTAGAGCCTGGTTTGATGTAAAAATTCAGCCTTCCGTCAGAACTTATAGGTGCTAAATCTGCCGGTAATCCTAAAGTCAGATCAACAGGCTGAAAAACATTGTTTGTCGTGATCGAAATATAGGCAATCGGGTTTGCACTTATCTGATCAAAACCAAATACTGATTTTGCAGAAAGATCTACCATTCCGGCATAGGTGATAGCATTATCATAATCTCCCGCCATTAAATAGGTTCTGGCTAAAAGTGCATAAACAGTATTTTTGTAGTTAATACCGGCTACTAAGCCTGAAAATCCTGTTGCTTTATCCAATAAAGGTTCTGTCGCTTTCAGAATTTTAATAGCTTCGCTTAGTACATCAGCTCTGGTGTCAAAAGTGGCGTTTTTTGCTGTTTTTAAAGGGACAGCCTGAAAATACTGCACAAGAGTAGTGATGGCCATTGCTTTGAAAATAGAGGCATGAACCAAAACACTTGCTTTCTCATTTTCTGTGGTTAAAACATCAACATGATCAATTACTTTTTGAGATTCTGACTTAATCACAAGGCATTGTGACCATAAATTATTTACAACGTTGTTTTTTGTTGAAAGAACTTCGCCACCAACAGAAAGTTCACCTTCGTCAACGTTTCCTGCGTTTAGTAATCGCAATTCTTTTGTTGTGAAACCATTTCCGGTAATGGTATTATAAACCGGACTTGTTCTGTCTATGGTCCAAAGTTGTTGTAAACCGTTTGCCGCACCAATAATTCCGTCTCTGGTTCCAAAAACTAACTCCTGAGAGGGTTTGGTCGGGTCTAAATAATCTTCATTACAACTGATAAAAAGTAATGAAAGGGCTACTATAGGGATGAATATCTTTTTCATAATGTTTTTATTAGATTAAAATTGAACTTTTACAGCTAAAGTGTATGAGCTAGGAATTGGCACCGTTCCAAAATTATATTTCGCAACAGAAGATTGTCCGCCTGAATTGGTTTCCGGATCAAAACTAGTGAAGTTATCCCATGAAATAAGGTTTCTTCCACTTGCTGTAATGGTTAAATCATCAAAGAAATTATTTAATTTTCCAAAAGAATAGTTTAAAGAAACTTCTCTTAGTTTTAAGTAGCTTCCATCAACAACTCTAAATTCTTCTACATTATAAACCGACCAGATGTAACCACGTGGTAATTCTCCGTTAAGTTCTTTTGTTACTAAAGTTCCTGAACCTACACCTTGTCTGGTTCTGTAATCGGCATCAAAAACATCCACACCCTGAACGCCGTCAAATAATACAGATAAGCCGAATTTTTTGTAATTCATATTAGCGCCAAATGCGATGATATAATCCGGATTTGGATTTCCGATTTCTTTGTTCAGAATAGTTCCGGTAGGTTGTCCGGAAGCATCTCTTTGCGGAGTTCCTGTATTTACATCACCTTTTTCAGTTTGCGGATATCCGGTAGGTGTTAGCAATAAACTTCCATCAGCATTTCGGGCAAAATAAGTGCCGTAGAAAATTCCGATTGGTTTGTCCATTTCGACAAAAACGGGTGCACCGGCTAAGTTACTGTCTAATTTAAAGCGTTTTTGCGGTAAACCTGTTACTTTATTTCGGTTGCTGCTATAGTTTACAAAAACATCAAGATGTACATTTTCTTTTTTGATAAGGTCATATTTCAGATTGATTTCGTATCCTTTGTTGTTCATTTGTCCAACATTTTTAATGGTATTCGTAGCACCTTCAGACGCTGCCAGCTGAACTGGTAACAACAAATCATCTATATCGGCATTGTAATAACTAAACGATAAGTTTAAACGGTCTTTGATGAAACCAAAATCTCCACCAATTTCATACGTAACACTTTGTTCTGGTCTTAAATCTAAGTTTCCTTGTTTAAGTCCTTCCATAGTAAAGGTACTATTTCCTAAAAGTGTTCCTGTAGAATAGTTTGTAAAACGTGCATAAGGTTTAATAGCAGTTAAACTTCCAGATTTCCCCCAAGATCCTCTTAATCTTACTGAGCTTACAACATCATGAATTCCTGCCATGAATTTTTCATCAGAAAGAACATAACTTAAACTCGCTTTTGGATAAAATTGAGATCTGTTATCGCTGGAGAAAATAGTCGAAGCATCTTGTCTGATGGCCAAAGTCATGTATAATCGGTCTCTAAATCCAACAGTTTCCTGAAGATAAAAACCCCATAAATTGTATTTGGACTGGCTTGCACTTGGTGAACCCGGAATTAAAGTATTAAAAGCGTTAATAGTTTCAATAAACGGTTTTAAGTTTCGGCCTTCAATAGCTCCAAAATCATCACGATAGGTTTGAACGTTGTAACCTCCATAAGTGGTAGATTTCCAATTTTGATCAATATTCCAAAGATATCTTAAGTTCAGATCGTTATTGAATTGTACCACTCTGTTTGTCGCTTCAGATACATAACCATCGTTGTAATACGCAGGATTTACCGTGTAAGGATATCTTGGGATGTACACATTTCCTCGTTGGTTGTAATTATCAATACCAAAAATTAAATCGGCATTGAAGTTTTTAAAAGGCACATAGTTCAGTTGAAGATCTGATATGATACGATCTGTATTTTGCTTGATTTTAAAGGTTTCTATAATAGAAAGCGGATTTACCCTGTTTGGATCAACGGCTAATAAGTTACCATTTATATCTCTTTGATTAATGTCGTAAGTATTGTTGGTAATATTTATAGAGTTTATAGGGCTCCAGAAAACGTTTCCATCTGGCTTTTCGTTTGAACTTGAGTTTACATAATTCAATCCTACAGTTGCAGATAATTTGGCATTGAATTCATGTTTTAGCCTTAATTTAGCACCAATTCTTTTAAAATCAGTGTTTTTTATGATTCCTTCATTGGATAAGTAACCAAGTGATCCAAAATATTTTGTTTTGTCATCTCCACCTTGTAAAGAGAAGTAAGTATCTGTACCAACTCCGGTAGTGAAAATATCATCCTGATAATCGTATCGTTTTACGTCTATAGTTCTTGTTTCAAGATTTCTTCCCAAAACATTTACTGTAGTTGGACTCGCCGGATTTCCCTGAATCGGGAATAAAGCAGGCGAACTGTTTACAAATTGTTTGTCAGACATATTCATGTCTATTTTTTTTCTGATATGGTTTGAGGTTACGCTGGTTGCGAACGTGTATCTTGTTTCGCCGGCAACACCTTTTTTAGTTGTAATTAAAACTACACCATTGGCAGCTCTCGATCCATATATGGCGGCAGCTGCACCACCGTTTAATACTTCGATACTTTGAATGTCGTTAGGGTTAATGTCTGAAGATCTGTTCTGACCAATCTGCATATTAGAATTTCCTGTCGTTACATTTAAGTTGGTTACATTGGTCGTGGCATTATTTAAAATTACACCATCAATTACATATAAAGGGTCTGAAGATCCTAAAATAGAAGAAGTTCCTCTAAGTTTAATACTGAAACCTCCTGCCGGATCACCTGAGTTTTGAGAAACCTGTGCGCCTGCGATTTTTCCTTGCAAAGCACTGGTAAGGCCAACTGGCTGGGCTTTTACTAAATCCTCTGCTTTTAGACTTGTAACCGCATTACCAAGCTCTTTACGAGTGGCACGAACGGTTGATCCTAGTACTACAACCTCAGAAAGTGTATTGAGTTCTTCAGCCATTCTAAGATTAACTACAGAAGTACCAGAAGAAATTTTAACTTTTTTAGTAGTAAATCCAACGAAACTAAAAACAAGTGTTTCATTTTCGTCTACCGCGATACTAAATTTTCCATCTAAATCGGTTACGGTACTTTTAGATGATCCTTCGATCAGAACAGATACTCCTGGCAGAGAAAGTCCGTCTGTTTCACTTTTAATTGTTCCGGTTACGGTTTTTGTCTGGGCAAAAATGGGCTGCGCAAATAAAATAATTCCAAATAAAATAAATAACAGTTTTTTCATTTTAAAATATTTGATTGGTTAGAGATTCTAAAAATAGGAATTATTTTTAAATAATGCCAGTTTATGCAACTTATTTGTTTGAATTATAATAAAATGCATAATAACGCATTGATTTATATTTTTTTTATTTATATTTGATACGCAAGTCGATTTCTGAAAAAATGTATTTTTGATATTGATTTTCGTAATGCGTTAATTTTAAATTTATTAAAAAATTAAAATGCTAAAAAAAGAGAGACATCAATTTATACTGGGTAAATTTAATACTGTAGAAAAAATCAATACTATTGATTTGGCTTTGGAACTAAACATTTCTGAAGATACTATACGCCGGGATTTTAACGAATTACATAACAAAGGACTGATTGATAAAGTATACGGCGGCGCTTTTCTGGTAAAAGATAAGTCTAAAAATGTATTTGATATTACCATTATCAATGAGGATAAAAAAATGGCAGTGGGTAAAAAAGCACTGTCGTTTCTTAGTGAAGGACAGGTGATTATAATGAGTGGAGGTACTACAAATTTGTCTTTTTGTAAACTCATTCCAATAGATTTTACTGCTACAATATATACTTATAGTTTACCAATCGCTATGCAACTGTCTCAGCACCCCAACATCGAGTTGATTTTTATTGGCGGAAAACTGCAAAAAAAAGCGATGGTCACAATTGGTATCGATGTAGTTCAGGTATTGTCTAAAATTAAGGCCGATGTTTGCTTTTTGGGTGTTAGTAGTTTAGATGTAAATCAGGGGCTTACAGAAATGGGGTATGAAGTTTCGGTTATTAAAAAAGAAATGATCAGCGCTTCAGACAAAATAATTGTTCTGGCCACTTCAGACAAAATAAATGGTACTATGCCGCATAAAGTTTGTGGTCTTGACAAAATAGATGCTATCGTAACAGAGCTAAATCCTAAAAGTCCCAAAATCAAAAAGTTTGTTGATAGCGGTGCAAAAATGTTTTAAAAATTGAATTTTAACGCGTTGGATGTAATTAGTTTTAACGCATAGATTCCGTGTTGATTTCCAAATTAAATCTATGTGTTAAATATTTTTTCACGCTCCCGATAGTTCAATGTCATTAAGTTAAGAGGAAATTTATAAAATTACTTAACAGTTTAATTAAGAAAGTAATTAGAAAAATCAGTTTTTATCAGCGTTTTCGCTTTAGCGAATCAGTAAAATCAGTGTTTAATTTTGACGCGCATAAAACAGATTTACTTCGTAAAAACACGGATAAACACGGATTTGATTTGCAATAATTTTATTTTCTAAAAGCTTACCTTAATGACATTGCGGGATCGGGACTGGTTATGTGAAAGAAATGGATTTCTTTTTGTATTCTTTTGCATGTATAAAATCTATCCCGAAGCGTCGGGACTATGTGTTAGATTATTGCGTTTTTCAAACATTATTTGATGATAGACTCATAAATAATCTTCTGAATGTCTTCCCGAATTTTTTCTTTTGCCAGTTTGTTTCCTTCTTCACCAACTTCCGGATAAGTTCTGTTGGATAAAAAAACATAAACGGTTTCATTTGCCGGATCAACCCAGGCCATATTTCCAGTAAAACCGGTATGACCAAAACTCGAAGCTGAAGCACATTGGCAAGTTGGACCATCTTTTCCTAATCTTTTGTCAAAACCTAAACCACGTTCAACACCCTGAGCGCAGTAAAAACAGGTATTAAAGGTGTCAAATGTAGCTTCCGAAAAATAGCGTTCTCCACCGTAACTTCCTTTTTGCAGAAAAAGCTGCATCATTTTAGCAACATCCATGGCATTCGAAAAAATTCCGGCATGACCAGCAACTCCGCCTTCCATGGCAGCGGCCATATCGTGCACATACCCCTGAATAAGCTGATGTCTGAAATAGGTGTCAATTTCTGTTGGAGCAATAACATTTCGGTCAAATTTCAATAATGGATTATAGGTGGTATAATTCATTCCAATAGAATTGAAAAAGTTTTCCTGACTTAAATCCTCCAATTTTTGATGCGTAATTCTTTCCAGATATTCTTTTAAAATAATAAAAGTAAAATCACTGTATTTGTATTCTTTTTTAATAGAAACTGGCGAGTTGGCGATAAATTTCATTATTGTATCATGATAATCATTTCGAATAAAAAGACTATCGGCTACTTTGGTAGTAAAATTTTTCTCTTGAATTTTTCGATAATATTTTTCTAGCGGAAAACCTTTGGCATCAATTGTTGCTTTATAGAACGGACTCCACGCAATTAATCCTGCGTAATGATTTAGTAAATCCTTAAACGATATGTCTTTTTTATTCGATTTTGCAAAAAGCGGCAGCATCGTTCCCAGTTTTGTGTCCAGCGTGACTTTGTTTTTATCATACAATTGCATCACATTAGGGAGCGTAGAAATCATTTTTGAAATCGAAGCAACATCATACAAATCAGTATTTGAAACTTTTACATCATTATTATAAGTATGATATCCATATGATTTCTGAAAAACAACATTTCCTTTTCTGGCTATTAAAACCTGCATTCCCGGTGCCATTTTTCCGTCGATTGCTTTTTGGGCAATGGCATCTATTTTAGAAAGAATAGCAGAATTCATTCCTACATTTTCCGGTGTTTCAAAACCTAAACGATCTACTTTTTCCGTAATTAAACCGTCATTTACTTTAAAATTATCATTGATAGAAACAGGTAGTTTTCCTTTAGCATCTTTTGCTCCAAATAGAATTTCAGCAGAAACAATCTGAGAAATAGGAGTATTTTGATACGATACGACCAATCCTTCAATAGCATCAAAATTTTGAATTGGAAGCAATGAATATGGTTTGGTAAAAACGTCAAGAATTACCTTGTTGTTTTCGGCTATTTTGTTGAGAAAAAACAATTCGGTTGAATTAAAATCCTGTTTTTCCCATGCCTTATTTACCTTGTGATAACTCACGATCACCAAGTCATATTTCTTTAATTCGGTGTTTAATGAATCGATATTGGTATTTGAAACTTCTGTAATATTGGTGTACTTTTTTAGAGTGGTGATAAAATCACTATTTACATCTTCTCCCAACTTTACATAAGCAATTTTCTGATTCAGATTTTTGATCGGAAGAATCTCTTTTTCATTTTTTAAAACGGTAACAGCATTTTCAAATAAAGTGTATTGAAGTGCGTCTTTATCCGGGCTCGTTAAATCTTGTTGTAAATTTTTCAGATCGACTGCTTTGTATTTATTCAAACCAGCTTTAAATTTATAATGCAGAATTTTTTTAACGGAATGTGCGAGGCGTTCTTCTGTAATTTCTCCGTTTGTATAAAAAGTTTTTAGTTTTTCTAATGCAAGCGGAACATCGTCCGGACAAAGGAAAATATCATTTCCAGCTTGTAAAACGGCTAACTCAAGATCACCAACACCTTTAAAATTACTGGCGCCTTTCATTCCTAAACCATCCGTAAAAATCAGTCCGTCAAAACCCAATTGTTTTTGAAGCAGTTCTGTTACAATGTTATAAGAAGCAGAAGAAGGTATGTTTTCGCGGGATTCTAAACTCGGAATATTTAGGTGTGCGACCATAACAGAAGCTAAACCTTCATCAAAAAGCTGTTTGTAGGGATACAACTCCACTTCGTCAATATGTTCTTTGGTCGAAGAAACCGTAGGAAGTGTTTTGTGTGAATCTGCTGAGGTTTCTCCATGCCCGGGAAAGTGTTTTCCGGTACATAAAATGCCCTGACTCTGAATTCCTTTCATTATTGCAGTGGCTCTGTTGGCAACATTTGTTTTGCTTTCGCCAAAAGAACGATTGCCAATAATAGGATTCAGAGGATTGGTATTGATATCCAGAACAGGAGCAAAGTTGAAATGGATTCCCATTCTTTTACATTCGCTACCCATATTTCGTCCTACTTTTTCAATTAAATCTAAGTTTTGAATCGCTCCCAAAGTCATGTTCCAGGGATAGGCATAAGTAGAATCTAAACGCATACTCAATCCCCATTCGGCATCAAGCCCAATAAACAACGGGATTTTGGCTTTTGCCTGATATTCGTTGGTTAATTTCGCCTGACGAACCGGTCCGCCCTGAAAAAATATTACACCACCTACTTTATAGTTGGCAACTAAATCTTTTATTTTATTGACATGTACGGAATCTTTATTGGAATATGCTGAAACAAAAAATAACTGCCCCAGTTTTTCATCCAGTGTCATTATGCTGTAAATACTGTCTGTCCAACGATTTTCGGCATCAGAATTTTTGACAAAAGGTTTCTTTTCGGATTTGTTTTTTGGCGTATATACTTCTTTGTTCTCTGTAGAAACAGGTTGATTTTTTACAACTGTTGGTTTGCTTTTTTTAGAAACACCACAATTGATGATAAAAAAAAGCATAGCAGCAAATAAACCTATTTTAATAATGGCATTTTTCATGAAATGGTATTTTGGGCAATTAAAAAGAGATTCTTTCGCTGGAACGTTTACTGGTAAAATATATTCCGATATAGGTAAACAATCCGTTTATGATGATTAATTCATTATCAAAGGTATAGCCAAACAATTGTGCGGAATGTTCACTTAAAAAGTAAGTTAGTATTGGAGAAATAATACAGATTAACGGAATCAGATTATCGTTTACTAATCGTGATTTTTGCAACAATCCAAAAGCATATAATCCTAACAATGGACCGTAAGTATAGGATGCTGCTCTAAAAATTAAAGCTACTACAGAAGCATCATTAAATGAATTAAGAATAATAATGACTACAAAAAGTAAGATTGAAAATCCAAAATGTACCCAGTGTCTTTTGGTTACATTACTTTTGTTGTCCAGATTTTCAGATTTATCCATTCCAAGAAAATCTACGCAAAAAGAGGTTGTTAAAGCGGTTAAAGCGGAATCTGTAGTGGCAAAAGTAGCTGCAATAATTCCTAAAAGAAAAACAAATGCAGGGACAATTGACAAATGATTTAAGGCAATTTCGGGAAAAAGCAAGTCGGTTCTTGGTTTATTTGTTGCTGTATCCAGAGGAATTGATACACCGTTTTTTTCGGCATAGATATACAATAATGCTCCTAAACTTAAAAATATGATATTGATTACCACAAAAATTCCCGTAAAAGTGAACATGTTTTTTTGAGCTTCGCCAATGTTTTTACAACTCAGATTTTTTTGCATTAAATCCTGATCCAGTCCAACCATTGCAATAGTAACAAACATTCCTCCTAAAATTTGTTTTACAAAATGATATTTGCTGGTAAAGAAATCATCAAAGAAAAATATTTTAGAATAGTTGCTTTTCTGAATGGTTGAAACCGACTCAAGAACAGTTAAATTTAAACTGTCACAAACAAAATAAATAGTGATAAAAACAGAACTTACTAAAAAGAACGTTTGTAAAGTGTCTGTAATAATGATTGTTTTTAAACCACTTCTGAAAGTGTATAGAAAAATCAGCATAAGAGCTAAAAGCACCGTCACCGGAAACGGAATATTAAAATCATTGAAAACGTAACGTTGTAAAACAATCACAACCAAATACAATCTAAATGCTGAACTTACGGTTCTGCTTACTAAAAATATAGAAGCGGCAGTTTTATAACTTTTAACTCCCATTCGTTGTTCTATATAACTATATATCGAGGTTAGATTCATTCTGTAATAGAGTGGAAGCAGGACTTTTGCAATGATGATAAATCCAATTGCATTTCCTAAAACAAACTGAAAATATTTGAATTGTTCTCCGTTTGGCGAACCTACTTCACCCGGTACCGAAATAAAGGTCACCCCGGAAAGTGCAGTTCCAATCATACCAAAAGCAACTAAATACCATTTAGAATTTTTATTTGCTTTAAAGAAAGAATCATTGTCTTGTCCTTTTTTGCTAATTACATTAGAAATTAAAAGCAGAAGACCAAAATATACAAATATGAAAATTAGAATTGTGGTTGATGACATTTGGCTGAGATTTAGAAATTAATTTATTTTTTGCTGTTGTGGTCTAACAACACGGCGCGTACACTTTTATGTTTTTGCAGTAATTCTTCGGCTATTTCATATTCGATTCCAAGTTCTTCCATAATCATTTTGATGCCGCGTTTTACCAGTTTTTCGTTAGACAATTGCATGTCTACCATTTTGTTTCCTTTCACCTTTCCGAGTTTAATCATTACCGAAGTCGAAATCATGTTCAAAGTCAGTTTTTGAGCTGTTCCGGCTTTCATTCTTGTACTTCCGGTCAGGAATTCCGGGCCAACAATGAGCTCAATCGGATGATCTGCTTCCTGAGCAATAAGTCCATTACTGATGCAGGAAATACTTCCTGTTTTGATATTATATTCTTTAGCTTTTTTAAGAGCACCCAAAACATAAGGGGTATTTCCTGAAGCCGCAATTCCAATAATAAAATCCAGACTCGAAATCTCAAATTTAGCTAAATCTTTCCATGCTTGTTCGGTATCATCTTCAGCATTTTCAACCGCTTTTCTGATAGCGGTGTCGCCGCCGGCAATAATCCCAATAATCATATCATGCGGAACACCAAAAGTTGGTGGACATTCTGAAGCATCCAAAATCCCGATACGTCCCGAAGTTCCGGCTCCAATATAAAATAACCGGCCGCCCAATTGCATTTTTTTTACAATTGCTTTTACCAGTTTTTCTATTTTCGGAATCTGCTGTTCGATAATATCCGGCACTTTTTTGTCTTCTGTATTAATGTTGATGAGTAACTCTTTAACACTCATTTGATCCAGGTCTTTGTATAAAGACTCTTGTTCAGTTTCAGGATTTTTATTATTCATTTTTCTTTTTTTTGTGGATTTTTAAAACCAATATTTTTTGATTGAATGCTTTTGATATTTTGTATTATAAACTACCGTTTTATATAAAAACAGAAAATTAGATAAGATTAAAATGAGGTTAAAAAGATTGGTTTAATAAAGCAGATACGCTTTTCGCATGGTATTAAAAGCGTCCAGATCTTTTTTCCAGCTATCGCGAATAACTTTCTCTGAAACGCCCGATTCTATTTGCTGCTGTAGCTTTTTTGTTCCTGCCAGTTTTGTAAAAAAGGCATTAAAAAACTTAGATTTGTCGCTCGTGTTTTGATATGCTTTTAGCAACCAGTGCAATTCGAACTGCGTTACTTTTGAAGCAGCAGAAAGATCTTCACCATAACATTCCTGTCCGTTGTAAACAGGTTCTTTTGCCCCAAAATTAGGTTTTGGAGTGAAGGAGAAACTTCCTTTGGTTAAAAAGGGAGAACCATAAATTTGAAATTGTTTTTCGGTTCCTCTTCCAACGCTTACATTCGTTCCTTCAAATAAGCATAAACTGGCATAGAGATTTATTGCCTGATCGTTCGGAAGATTTGGTGAAGGCTTTACCGGAAGACTATACGGCATATCTCTTTTGTAATTGGAACAAGGGATTACAGTCAGTTTGCATTGTATTCCGTCTTTAAGCCATTTTTCGCCATTAATCATTTTACCATATTCCCCAATTGTCATTCCATGCAAAATAGGAATTGGGTGCATTCCTACAAAACTTGTAAATTCTTTTTCAAGTAAAGGTCCGTCAACAATGCTTCCGTTTGGGTTTGGGCGATCTAAGATAATTAACGGAATATTGTTTTCTGCACAAGCTTCCATCACATAATGCAAAGACGAAATATAGGTATAGAATCTCGCTCCAACATCCTGCAGATCAAAAACCATTACATCAATTCCGGTTAGTTGTTCTTTTTTAGGTTTTCTGTTATCTCCGTAAAGTGAAACGATTGAAAGCCCGGTTTTGGCATCTTTTCCATCTACGACATGTTCGCCGGCATCGGCAGTTCCTCTAAATCCGTGTTCGGGAGCAAAGATGGTTTTGATGGTTATTTTTTTCTCCAGTAAAAAATCTACCAAATGTGTTTTATTGCTTAAAATACTGGTTTGATTGGTGATAACACCCACTTTTTTGCCTTTTAGTAAAGGAATATATTTTTCGAAATTATCAGCTCCTGTTTTGATTTCGCTATTGATACTATTGATTTTACTTTTAATAATTTTTGTTGAAGAACATGCATTCGACAAATTACAAATGATCAAAAATAAAATAAAAGTGATTTTTTTGAAGGATTGAAACATAATACAAAAGTTTAAATTGCAATTAAAATTACGTTTAATAAAGCATAAAAAGAAAAATTGAATATTAAATTCGAACCACTTTTGATTTATAAGTGGTTCGAATTTTTAAAATTATTTATTGGTAATAAAGGCAAGCGTTGGAATATTTGTTGTTGCGTTTGGTATTCCACCAACAATTCCACGGCAAAAAATGGTATAAATTCTGCCTGCTCTTGGAACAAAAGCGGTACCTGCAGGTGTATTAGCAAGATTTGCAATTGTTGTACCTGTAATGGTTCCCGGAACATTTGTTGGAGAACCCGCCACACGAAGCTGTAACTGATAACCACGAGTATCTATTGGACTTTGTGGTTCTATGGCAATGTATTTTTCGTCTCCTCCTTTAAAAGTTACATTTCTATAGGTGTAGATTTCCTTTGTTGTAACAGGTACTGCACCACTTAAAGATGTTTCTTTTAGAATGCCTAAATCATATCCAACAGGAGCAGAATTACTGATTACATTTATAAAGCGAATATAAGCTTTTGAAGGATCTAAATTAGCTACCGATAAATCATCATTTAACTGATAAAGAGAATAAACAGGCGGCGATACTGATGGTGGCGTCGACAATAAGAAACTAGTGTAATTTTTTCCGGCTTCGGTTACGATATTTCCATCATAAATAGTCACTGCCGGAACTTCCGGTTTTGTTGCAGTTGCCGGAACAACAGGCGTTAAAATGCTTAAAGGCTGTGTTCCGGGTTTCATTAGAGTATAATTAATCGGCGCCGGATATTGTGCTCCATAGCCCATTCCGATAGGTATACCGGTTGTAACACCTACAGCGGAGATTTTTTCAGAACCTGTAAAATAATTGATTTGAAAATTAGTTCCGTTTGGACCAACAGCGGCATGTACAAATTTTACATTAGAGGCATTTGCAATTCCGTCTTTAGTCTGATAAGGGGTAAAATCATTTTCGTCACCACAAGAGGTAAGTGCCAGTACACCCAGAACCGGAATCAGGCACTTTTTAAAACTATTAAATATATTTTTCATTTGATTTAGCTTTTTAATTTATAAAAAATTACGGTTTAGAAAACCACATTTCTTCGGTATGGTAATCTACTTTGTCAGCGCCAATGGCCTTTAAAGCATCAAAGTTCCAAACATATTCTGAGTTAAATCTCGGACGAACTCTGTAGGGCAATTTTCCGTTGTTGTCAACAAACAATCCTCCGTTTGGAGTAAAAGTCATTGTTTTATAAATATCTGTGTTGTAATGATATTTACGCATATCAGTCCAGGTTTCCAATAATCCAAAACCGTATAAAGCCACATACTTTTGAAGCATAATCTGTGCAATAGTCAAATTTGCAGCGGCAGGAACAATATTTACGTTGGCTAAGAAAGCAGCTTTTTCTGCAGCTGTGATAGTTGAGGTAATTGGAAAAGTAGTACTTACAACCGTATTTGAATTTACAAAATCAATGCTGGCATCAATTCCTTTTTTGTAAGCTTCAAGGGCCATTGCTTTATCTCCTTTAATGAAAGCTGCTTCGGCTTTAATAAACTGAATTTCAGAATAAGTCATGATCGGAAAATTGGCTTTATCTCTAAAAAGATATCTTCCCGGAGTTGAAATCGTTCCTGCTGCATATGTTCCGTAAAAATTTGGAATTCTGCTTAGGTTTGTTGCAACGGTTGAAGCTGTCGTGTTTAACGGATTTCCATTAAAAGTATATTTACTCGGATCCGGATTTGCTGCAGATGCAGGGGCAGTTTCAGAAAGTCCAACAGAAGGCGCTAGAACTCGTGCCATTCTTGGATCGACTGCACCATTAAAAATTACTCCATTCATAGTTCTTACTGCAAAATCAGATTGGCGAAACGTATTAAAGTTGTTTCTTCCCGGGCCATAAAAGTTGATATCGGCAGAAACAGTTCCGTTATATTTTGTTACAGCATTGTCTGCGTTAGAAGCCAATGATTTATCGCAATATTCAATTACTTTATTTGGGTCATACGTTGCTTTATTGATTTGATTGTTAAGGTTTCTGGCCAAAACACCATAGGCAAATTTAACCCATTTTGAGCGGTCACCACCATACATTTTGTCTCCTCCGGCTGTATAAGTCTGCGAAATATTTCCGTCTGTACGCGCCAGATCCGTCATTCCGTCATTTAATAAACGTACCACCTCTGCATATACTTTTTCCTGCGAAACATAATCAAAAGAAAGACGTTGCGTAAAAACCTGATCAAAGTCAATTAATTCAGAGTGATAATCGGTTGCAACCTGCCATGTCCAGGCTCTGATAATTTTTGAAATACCAGTAATATCGTGACGTTGTTCAGCAATTGCTTTTTCCTGTAGTTTGCTTAAGTTTAGACCAATGGCAAAATAGGTCATTTTCCAGATTTCTCCTCCGGTATCACTACTGGCTTGATAACCAAAGCGATCCCATTCGCTTCCTGTTGCACCAACAGTTGCAATACTAAAATTTTGAGTGTATCGCCCTAAACAACGGTTGTCAAATTGTAATCCAACCGCCATTTGCTGTTCAATTGGCGGCATTAATGCTGTTGCCGAAACATCAACAGGAAAACTTGGATTTACGTTTATATCTTCTAAATCATTGCAGGAAATCATTGTAGTTACAAGACCTAATGCTGCTATATATGTTTTTATGTTTTTCATGGTCAGTTAATTAAAGTCCGATTTTTAATCCTAAGTTCAAACCTCGTGGAGTAGAGGTTACCCCAAAGTCAAAACCTGTTCCTCCGGCACCTCCGGTTGATGCATTAGTTCCGTTAACCGAAGGATCTGCTCCGGTATAATTGGTAATAATAAAAGCATCTGTCATAGTCAGGTATAGAGAAAGATTGTTGATGAACGTTTTCTTCAGGATTTCTGAAGGCATTTGATAGCTTAAAGTAATGTCTCTCATTCTTAGCCAGTTGATGTCTTTTTCGATAAAATCGGCATCGATCGCACCTGTTCTGTAATATTCGTTTTGTACACTTGGACGTACCGGAATATTGTTTTGCGTAGGGTTAGCCGAATTTTCTAAACCGTCTCTCAAAACACCTTTTACAATTCTGGTTTGTTCGCGGTCCAGAGTTTTGGTAGACAAACCGTTTTGGTACAAATAGAATTCTGTTGCGTTGTAAATATCACCACCTTTTCTAATGTCTAATAAGAAAGATAAACTTAGGTTTTTGTATACAAATGTATTTTGCAGACCAAGCATAAAATCAGGATTTCTGTCTCCTACAATTTTAAAGTTCGGATCTTTTAAAGGATAACCTGTGTTTGGATCAATTAAAGGTGCGCCGGCATTGTTTCTTAAATAATCATTCCCTGTTAAAGTTGTTAATGGATTTCCGACAGTTACACCTCCGCGAACATTCCCGTAAAGCCAGGTATCAGAAACATAATATTCTGAAATTACAGAAGGAAGATTCAATAATTCTGAACGTGTTTTGCTAAAGTTAGCGCTTACATCCCATGAGAAATTTTCCTTTTTCACAGCCGTAGCATTCACGGTGATTTCTAAACCTTCATTTTTTAAATCTCCAAAGTTAGCAGACGTAACCACAAATCCGGTTCCGTAGCTTAAACGCATATTTTTCAAAATCGGATCGATTGTTTTGGTGCTATATACTGCAACATCCAGTCCAACGCGATTTTTGAAGAATTTTAATTCTGTACCCAATTCAAATGATTTACGAAATTCAGGTTTCAAATAGGCATTTGCTCCCGTAACACCATAAGCATAACCTCCGTCTGTTGTACCTTGAGGAGTAAAAACCGGTTCTGCAGAATATGGCGACGGAATATTAGCAGCTTCAGCATACGAAATTCTGAATTTTCCGTAAGAAAATGTTTCTTTGTCTTTAAGTCCATTTAAGTTTGAGAAAACAAAACTTGATGCAACAGAAGGATAGAAAAACGGATCCGGTAATACAGAAGTCCAGTCTTCACGCCCTGTTAAAGTTAGATAAACAAGTTTGTCATAATCAAAACTCATCTCAGAGAAGAAACCTATAATTCGGCTCTGAATAATTCTTTCCTGAGATCTTTGCGTAGAAGCATCTGTATTATTGATTGAATAAAAATTAGGATCAAAGAATTTGCTTCCTGTTGTAGATAAAATTCTAAAATCGTTATCGTTTACAGCATTACCCACCATAATTTTGGTGTTGAATTTTCCGAATGATTTTTTAGCTGTAGCTAATAAAGTAGTGTTTAAATTACTCGTATTAGAATAGTAGGATTCAATATACCCCTGAGAAGAGATTCCGGCAGCAGATTCCGGATGAATTGCTCTGTAACCCTGAGCAGAATTTACATCCCAGCCCACGCGACCGGTAAAGTTAAGCCATGAAGTTGGATCGTAAACTAAACCAACATTGGTAATAAAACGATTATTGAAATCTTCAGACAAGTTTTTGTTTACATCCCAAAACGGATTATCTGTTTCGGTATCCAAAGCACCACTTGTAATTTTTCTTCTGGTTCCGTCAGCATTCAAATATACGCTGGCATCGTCATTTGCTGGCCAGGTTAATAACGAAAGTAAATATCCTGCGCCTGAAATACCTGGAATTTGTACTGCCTGTCCGGCTCCTTTGGCTGCTTTTTGATTGTCTGATTTTGTGAAATTAAAAGAAGCCTCAGATCTTAATTTTGAAGATAATTTTGCAGAAGCATTCAAATTTGCAGTCAGACGGCTGTAGCCTGTATTAGGTATAACGCCTTCCTGATCTAAATTTGAGATAGATAAGCGGTATGAAGTACTTTCTGTACCGGCTTCAAACGATAAATTATGAGTAGTTGATACTCCCGTTTTAAAGAAGTTTTCTACATTGTTGTAAAATTTAGTTCCCGGATCGTAAGCCGTTCCAAATTGTCTTCTGTAATCCGGATTGTTTACTCCGTCAGAACCTCTTTGGTAAACTCTCTGTATTTCCGGAAAACGGTATAGATTATCAAAACGGGTATTGGTAGAGTAAGTAAGTCTTCCAACTCCTTTTTTTCCCTTTTTGGTCGTAATAACAATTGCTCCGTTTCCGGCCTGCATTCCGTAAAGTGCAGCAGCTTCCGGACCTTTTAAGATTACTACAGATTCAATATCTTCCGGATTAATATCGGCACCTCTGTTGGTATAATCCTGAGTTCTGTTTGGAGCATCAGAAATAGTTAAATTCTGATTCATAGTTTCGTTACTCACCGGTAAACCGTCAATAACATACAAAGGAGAGTTGCTTCCGCTAAGCGAATTTACACCTCTTAACTGAATTGCGGCAGAAGCACCCGGAGCACCCGAAGTACTGGTTACCGTAAGACCTGCAACACGCCCTTGTAGCGCTGTTGCAAAGTTAGGACGCTGCGTTTCGGCAATTTCTTTTCCTTTTACTTCCTGTACCGAATATCCTAAAGATGATTTGTTTCTAACAATACCCATAGAACCTACAATTGTAACATTGTTTAAAGTCTGGGCGCTTTCTGAAATTACGATATTCATATTGCTGCCATTTACTATGACTTCTTTGGTATTAAAGCCAATATAAGAAACAAGAAGTACCTGTCCTTGATTTGCTTTGATAGAAAAGGTACCGTCAGTCCCGGTTGAGGTCTGATCTTTGGTTCCCTGTACTGCAATATTTGCGCCTGGTAGTGTGTTGCCACTGGCGTCTGTAACTTTACCTTTTACTAGATTGTTTTGCGAATAACTGGTTAGTATTCCAAAAATGAAAAGTAAAAGAACTAAATGCTTTTTTTTCATAAGGGTTAATTAATGGTTAGAGGGCCGAAATGTATAAAATATTTTTAAAACATAGCAATTTTATGTCGAAATTTTGTAAAATTTCCTTAATAATGCATAATAATGCAGTTTTTGTTTTGAGATGATTTGGTTTTAGTAAGTTTTTCAAGCTGTGATTTAAGAATTTTCTTAAATTTGTTTATAGTTAACTAATTGATATTCATTGTTTTAGTGGTTTATTTAAGAGGGATTGTTTTGTTTAGGGTTAGTTTTGATTATCTAAAAAAAAATTGTGGAGCCTTATATTTGAATTAGATTTGTATTTTTGTAAAAGATAAAACAAAACTGATTTAGGTAGTTTAAAACTGATTTTCATTGAATTCAAAGGTTGGGAAGATGTTTATTTGCATTTTTATGCGTTTTTTGAATTGTGAAAAGTAATTGACTTTTAATTGTTTTTTTATTGTGAGAATTTAGTTGTGATAACGTCGTAGATTATAAATCGCAGAAAATTTTCTTTAATAAGAAAGACATAAGAAAGTAAAATCCTAAAATTGGAGATTTTAAAAGTGGAATACTTTACAGGATTCTCTTAGAAATTTATAAGATCCAATAGGAAAATGGGATAAAATCACAATTAATATCAATTTAAACTGCTATATTTTTATATTTGCTAACTCAGTATTTTCAGAATATATTTTTACACAAAAGCACCACTTCCATGTTGACCCAATCTCATTTAGAGCAATTAGCTGGTACTCTCGAGGGTACACTTTTATATGATGAACTTCATAAAACACTTTATTCTACAGATGCGTCGGTGTATCGAATAAGGCCAAATGCAGTGGCATTGCCTAAAACGACAGCCGATATTGTTAAATTAATACGGTTTGCAGCTGAGCATAATATTTCGATTACACCAAGAACTGCAGGAACATCATTGGCAGGGCAGGCAGTAGGAGACGGATTGGTTATTGATGTTTCGAAGCATTTTACAAAAATCATTTCGTATGATGCCGAAAAGAAAACCGTTACAGTTCAGCCAGGTGTAATTCGCGATGAGCTGAATTTATTTTTAAAACCTCATGGTGTATTTTTTGCCCCAATTACATCAACATCAAATCGTGCGATGATTGGCGGAATGGTAGGGAATAACTCGTCTGGAACGACTTCGATTCGATATGGTGTCACACGTGATAAAATTGCTGAGGTTAAAGCAATATTAAGCGATGGTTCTGAAGTAGTTTTTAAAGACCTGACTGCCGAAGAATTTATAGAGAAAACAAAAGGGGACACTTTAGAAAATAAAATATACAAAACGATTTACGACGAGCTTTCGATTAAAGAAGTGCAGGACGAAATTGTAAAAGAGTTTCCAAAACCAGAAATTCATAGAAGAAATACAGGTTATGCGGTTGATATCCTGCTAAAATCAGATTTATTTGGCGGAACTGAATCTACCATTAACTTAGGAAAACTGCTTTGCGGAAGTGAAGGAACTTTGGCTTTTACTACCGAGGTTACCTTAAAAGTAGATGATTTGCCTCCTGTTCATAATATTATGGTGGTGGGACATTATCATACGATTCAGGAATCGCTGGAATCTGTCGTGGTGGCAATGAAGCATCATTTGTACACTTGTGAAATGATCGATGACACGATTCTGGATTGCACGAAGACAAATCGTGAACATATTAAAAATCGTTTTTTTCTGGTAGGAGAACCTAAAGCAATTATGTTGTTTGAAGTGGCAGCACATACGCTGGAGGATGCTGAAAAACAGGCTAATGATTTAATTGCCGATCTGGAAAAATATAATTTTGGTTATGCTAAGGTAAAAATTTATGGTGCTGATATTGATAAAGCCAACGAACTGAGAAAAGCGGGTCTGGGACTTTTAGGAAGTATTGTTGGTGATAACAAAGCGGCAGATTCTATTGAAGATACGGCGGTTGAGTTGAGCGATTTACCCAATTATATTGCAGAGTTCTCGGCAATGATGTTAAGTCACGGTCAGGAAGCGATTTATTATGCACATGCCGGTGCCGGAGAATTGCACTTGCGTCCGGTTTTGAATTTGAAGAAAACTGCTGATTTAAAATTGTTTAGAACCATTGCAACTGATGTAGCGCATTTGGTAAAAAAATACAGAGGTTCGTTAAGCGGAGAGCATGGTGACGGAATTGTGCGTGGTGAGTTTATTCCGTTTATGATTGGGGATAAAAATTATGAGTTACTGAAAAGACTAAAAATAGCATTCGATCCTAATTCGGTTTTGAATATTGGAAAGATTGTAAATGCTTTGAAAATGGACGAAAATCATCGTGTCGTTTCGGGCAGGGTAGAACCGGATATTAAAACGTTTCAGGATTTCTCGGATAGTATGGGGATTTTGCGTGCTGCTGAAAAATGCAACGGTTCGGGTGATTGCAGGAAATTACCATCGGCAGGAGGAGCTATGTGTCCGAGTTATCGGGCGACTAAAAATGAAAAGGAAACAACGCGTGCGAGAGCCAATGCGCTGAGAGAATATCTTACTTATTCTGAAAAAGAAAATAAATTTGACCAGAAAGAATTATACGAAGTTTTTGAGTTGTGTGTAAGCTGTAAAGCCTGCGCGAGCGAATGTCCGAGTAACGTAGACGTAGCTACTTTAAAGGCAGAATTTTTATACCAATATCAAAAAGCAAACGGATTTTCTACGCGAAATAAGATTTTTGCCAACAATGCCAAGCTGAATAAAATGGGAAGTAAATTCCCGTCGATTACCAATTTTATATCGAATCAGGCTTTGGTGAAAAAAACAATGGGAATTGCACCGGAAAGGCAAGTACCGTTATTGGCTAAAAAGACCTTCAGAAAATGGCACGAAAATAATAAACCTAAAACGACCGATTTTCCAAATGGAAGATTGTATTTGTTTGTGGATGAATTCACGAATTATTATGATGTAAATATTGGAATTGACGCATTTGAATTGTTGACAAAACTAGGATATCAGGTTTTGATTGTAGATCATGAAGAAAGCGGAAGAACCTATCTTTCTAAAGGATTTCTGGAAGAGGCGAAACAAATTGCCAATCATAATGTAAAGGTTTTTAAAGATCTGGTTTCGGGTAATACGCCTTTAATTGGCATTGAACCTTCGGCTATTTTGACTTTTAGAGATGAATATCTTCGTTTAGCGGATGATAAAGAAGCTGCAGAGAAATTAGCAGGAAATGCCTTTACGATTGAGGAATTTTTTAAAAAAGAAATTGTCGACGGAAAAATCAAAGCTGATTCTTTTTCGGAAGAAACTAAAGAGATAAAAATTCACGGACATTGCCATCAGAAATCTTTGAG